>JALGTR010000150.1 GCA_029821265.1 Candidatus Zipacnadia bacterium | reverse complement strand
TCTACAACACAATCGACCAGGGCTCGGCCGCGATCCAGTACGCGCGCGACCAGGTCTACCTTGCGGTGCGCTCGATCGCGGCATGGACCGCCGGGGCGCAGATGGCGGAGATCGCCGATCAGCCGGCGGATGCGGAGCGGTGGCTGGCGAGGGCCGAGGCCGCGCGGGAGACGCTCGCGAAAGAGGGCTGGCTGGGAGACCATTACGCCGTGGCGCTCAATCAGCCGCCGGCCGATCCGGAGCCCGTTGCGGGGGGGGCGGGCTTCGCGGGTGAGCTGGATCTGGGCGAGGCGTATTACGACTACGAGGATCCGGTGACCGGCCCCGAGCCGATGGAGGGCTGGGACAGCTACTCGATATACACCACGAACGGTCTGCTTTACCCGATGAGGGCCGGGTTGAGGCTGGAGGGCCTCGATCTTGCCCGCCTGCGGACCGATCTTCGCAACGCGACCGCCGCGACCATGCAGGAGTATGGTTCGCCGCACACGAGCCATGAGAGCAACATGTGGGTCTCACAGAACATCTGGCGGGACATGGCCGCGGCGTATCTCGGCATCGACTGGCTTGGCAATATCGAGCGCTACTGGGACCTGCAGCGGTACATCAACACGAGCAAGTATTGTGCGTTCACGGACGTGTACGTCTACGGCCGCGATTCGACGTCGCTGGACTACTATCCGCGCGGGGTGGCGGCATGGGGGCTGTTCGACGCGCTCGCCGGGCTTCAGTTCGACCGCTCGGCGGGAGTGCTCTCGCTGTCGCCGGTACGCACGCCGCTGCGCCTGCCGTTGACGATCTTCGCTGACTGGGAGGCGCAGGAGGTGCCGTGGCTGGTGATCGACGGCGATCCGCTTGATCCGACGGTGCGGATCGAGGGCGGGAGCCTGCCCGAGGGCATCGAGGTACGCCTCAGACCGCGCGGAGAGCCTTTCGCGGAAGGCCGTGTGATTGAGATGGCGCCACGAACGCAGGGATGACGACGCAGGTGAGCGAAACTCACGGCGGATGCGGCGGCCTGTGGGGTGCAAGAATGCCTTCGCAGCGTCGGATGATGAAGGGAGCGCGGGAGAATGTCTGAGCTTCGCGCAGCAGTCCGCACAATCGATATTACTCCGCCGATCGGCATTGCCATGGCCGGCTACGGCGCGCGCACGAAACCCTCGGAGGGCATTGAGGACAATCTGCTGGCCTACGCCCTCGTCCTCGAGCAGGGCGACGAGGCCTGCGCCATCGTGGTGGGCGACCTGATCGGCGTGCCGCGTGAGCTGTGCGATATCCTACGCGAGCGGGTCGAGGAGCTGTGCGATCTGCCGGGCGAGCGCGTGCTGATCTGCGGCACGCACACACACTGGGGGCCGGTGCTCACAGGCGACGGCTATCTGCCGGGGGAGCTGCGGGAGGCGGTCTCGGGCCAGTACGCTCTGACCACGATGCATCAGATGGCTGGTGCGGTCGCGGAGGCGTGGAACAACCGCGAGCCTGCGATCGCGCTCGCGGGGACGGGAGATGCGGACCTCGTGAAGTTCAACCGTCGGCTCGTGGGGGAGGACGGGCAGACGCAGATGAACCTGCGGCTGCCGCTTGAGCAGGCGCTGATCGCGTCGCGCGTCGGCGCTGAGCTGGCCGAGACGTGGGAGCATGGCGGCGGGCGCGGCCAGCGGTTGAGTGAGCCGATACCGGAGATTGGTGGTCTGCGCGTCGGTCCTGCGAACACCGATCTGCCGCTGCTCAAGCTGCTCGGCGAGGACGGCTCGCCGCTTGCAGCGGTCATGACCTTCGGCTGCCATCCGGTCTGTGGGGCCGATCCTGAGACGACGTTCTACCGTTACTCCGCAGACTGGCCCCGCTATGCGCGTCGGGTGCTGGAGCTGACGCTGGGCTGCCCGGCGTTGCTGCTGCTGGGCTGCGCCGGCGACCAGGTCCCGCTGCGGCGGACAGGCGACTCACGCATGCGTATCGGGCACTCCATAGGCGCCGAGGCGCTACGGACGTGGGAGCTGATTGAGGGCGAGGGCATCGGCCCGCTGCGCGTGGGCAGCCGGACGGTGGGGCTGCCGATTCGCGATCTTCCGAGCGTCGAGGACGCGGAGGCGGCGCTTGAAGCCACAGGCGATCCGGAGGGCGCCGCGGCGGCGAGTGAGCGACAGATGCTGTCGCTGGCGAAGCGCTACGAGGGGATGGACGAGAAGACGGTGGAGATCTGGTCGATGGGCCTCGGTGATCAGTTCGGGCTGGTCAGCCTGCCGGGCGAGGTGCTGTGCGAGTTCGAGCTGCAGATCAGGCAGCGGACGCCATTCGCGAACACCGCGGTGGTGGAGCTTGGCCTGGATAGTCCGGGCTATCTGCCAACAGACGCCGCACGTCGCGAGGGCGGCTACGAGCCGCGCTGGTCGCCGTTTGGCGACGGCACCGAAGCCGCGGCGGTGGATGGCGCGTCCGCCGCGCTTGAGGACGTGGCGGGCTGACGGGAGACGAGGAAGTGAACCATGGTCGAGGAGATTGAATGCCCGGTGGGGCTGGAGTGCATCTCGCGGCTCGCGCAGCAGGATGACATTCCTGTACTGGCGATCTTCGAGCGGGAGCTGGCGCGGCTTTCATTCCCTGAGGACCCGATTCTGGACCTCGAGTATCACACCGAGAAGCTTCAGCGGGCGATGGAGCGGGAGCCGGAGGGGATGATCGTGCAGACCGTCGCGGCCGATGATGTGCCGGCCGGAGACGAGATCGCGGCGTGGATGTGGCTGATGACGCGCAAGACCCTGGCGACCGGCGAGCCCTACGGCGTCCTGCGCAGCCTGTACGTGCGTCGGCGATACCGCCGGCACGGCCTGGCGCTGAGCCTCGCCGAGTATGCGCTGCGGTACTTCGCGGTGCGCGACGTGAAGAAGATCATGGCCAAGCTGCACGCGGCAAACAGGCCGGCCCTGCGGGTGCTTCGGCAGGTGGGCTTTGCGCCGCTGCACACCACCCTGCAGTATCGCATCGAGCCGGGCGAGCCGTACCTCTTCGACGATGAGTCGGAGGGCGAGCTGTGAAGCTCACAGCTCCCAGAGCAGCCTGTCCGCGATGTGGAAGCGGCAGGGCCGTTCGATTCCCCAGCCGGGATAGTACTTCATCTTGATGAGGTCGCCCTCGATCGCCATGCCGGGCTCATCTGCGGAGTAGATCATCGAACCGTTCTCGGTGCGCTCGACGCGGTCGATCATGAAGGCCTGGGTCAGAGTCCCGCCGAGATCGACGATCAGGCAGCGCCCGCCGAGACCGTCCGGAAGCACAGCGTCGGTCTCGAATGCGTCGAACTGATCGCCGGCCTCGATGCGGTGCGTGGCGATGACCTCGCCCTCGTACCAGCCGGGGCCGCTGAGGTCAACGTCCCCGGTTCGAAGCGTGGTTGCGTCCACACCCCACGCATGCACGAGTCCCTGATCGTCGTATCGCAGATGGGCAAATCGCCCTGCGAAGCTCAGTCCATCGGATGTCCGGTGTTCCACGAACGGATCATCGCCGGCGCTGAGGACAAGGTCAGTGCGCCCGTCGGCGAGATGAACGCGCAGGCCGACGTCCAGCGGTCCACCCCACTCGACCGGCTCGATCGAGGCCACATCCGGCTGCTCACCGTGCGGATCGTGGACCGCCACAAAGACCGACTCGCCGCCGGTGTGTCGTACGTCGATGAAATCTGCGTATCCGTCACGGCGCATCGCGGGCCCGCGCCCGACGATCACCTCAGCGCCGTCCAGCCCCAGCATGTGGGTGCGAAGCCCGTCGCCGGATTCGTAGGCGAAGTCGGCCGTCCAGCCCTGGCTCGTGGTCGCCGAGCGCAGTCGGTCGAGATACTCGTGCAGGGTGCCCTCGCGCGTGTTCATCTGCAGCGAGGTGGACAGCTCGTAGGGATGCTGCAGGCAACCGTGGAGCATCCAGTCGTGCGTCTGGCCGCCGCGGACGCGGAAGATGTCCACCGCGTAGACACTGCGCTCATCCACGCGCACCAGCGCCATCGTCCGTCGGTAGACCTCCGGCTCGGGGAACCAGGCGCGTTCGGCCTCGGCCTCCACCATCTGCACGGTGTCCCACCCGGGCGCGTAGCAGCGCAGCTTCGGGTCATTGAGCGCGTTTCCGTGGCCGCCGTCGCGGTAGCGCCAGTTCGGGATCCCCTCCATCGCATCCGCCTCGGTGATCGGTCGTCGGTGGCTCTCCGGCGGGAAACGCCCGAGCTGGTTCTGCTCGTCGATGACCACGGTATTGTGCCCTGCCGTCGAGGTCTGCCACTCGCGCGTTGAGGGCCAATCGGCCGGCGCGCGGTACTTCGTCTCCGAGAGCTGCTCACGTCCGTTCGCCCAGAGGATGATGCTCAGTGCGTCGTAGTGCTCATGGCCATGCGTCCCGGAGTAATGCAGGTGAAGCTGGGCCTGGTCGTCGCCCTCGCCGGTCCCGAGGATTGCATGCCCCAGGCAGCCGAGGATGCGTGGATAGGAGCGCTGAGGCCGCTCATCCCACCACGCAGAGTGCGGGTAGGTCGCGTCGTGGAGCTTCGCGTAGTCCTTGTCCGGGAAGGTCAGCTTCTCGAGCGCCTCCCACATCCGCGTGTGCTGGCGCCTGTACTCCGCCGCGAGATCGAGGTTGTCATACCGGGGCAGATCGATCTCGGAGGTATATCCGGGCGGATCGGAGTATCCCTTGAGCACCGCGGGGACGCTGCGGGTCAGGCCGTCGGTGATGTCCTTGTGATACGCCGGCGAGCCCTCGTGCCAGAAGCCGTCAGCGTAGTACATCGCGTGGATGATCCAGCGGTAGCGTTGCACCGCGATATGCACGTAATCCGGTTCGGGGATTGCCATGCCGTAGAGCGGCAGGGAGCGCAGGACGTAGTGCGTGAGGTTCCCGAGATCAAGCGGACGTTCGAGGTAGTGCTCGGGGATGTAGCGAATGAGGTCATGCTCGATCTGCTCCACCGCCCCGAGCTGCTGCATCGCGCCCGAATCGTGGATCATATCGAACGCTCGGACGACCGGTAGGCCGTCTTCGATATCGGACACGTACCACGAACCCCACAGTCCGTTCGCATCCCACGCCAGACGATACGTCTCGTCGTCCTGGTCGCGCAGCTCTCCCTCGCGCGTCACGAGCGGCCACTGTGGCATCACCTCGGCGTATCGGTGAAGGATGATGGCGGCGCGGCGCGCGGAGTCAGCGTCCCCCGTCAGCCGCCACAGGCGCGCGAGATCCCACGCGACATAACGCATCGCCAGGTTTGCGTGATCCAGCGCGCCGCGCTCGGTGATCGTCGCCCGCAGACGGTCCTCGGGCACAGCGAGCCATCGCCCGGAGAGGGCGCGAAGGATCGCCGTGGCGCGAGCGGCCGCCCGCTCGTCGCCCGTGGTCTCATGCAGCGCGAAGAGCTGGTCCGCCGCCCACGCCGCCAGGGAGTTGCCGTCTGCCAGCCGGTCGTCCGGGTCGATCTGCGCAAGAAGCTGCGCGTCCGAATCCGGCAAACGGTCCTCGAGGCTCGCGATCGTCGCCTGAGGGTCGCATGTGTAGTCGAGAAACGGGCGTTGTTGCGCGCACCCCGATGAGCTCAGCGCCATCATCACAGCCAGCACTGCGATCGTTCGCGGCATCGTATATCAGCTCCGGGTGGCGCCATGGGGCTTCACTCGCGCACGAGCGATGGCGCCGGATAGAAGTAGTGCAGGACGATCCAGAAGGTCAGGATCACGCTTACGCCGAGGATCAGCCCGAACGCTATGGGACGCAGGCGGTTGAAGGCGCGATAGCCACCGAACTTGACGACAGTGGCCTTCCAGAGCCAGCCGATGAAGATCGACATCCAGTAGCGCTGTATCGGCCAGCCCAGCCAGGTGACGTAGCCCAGAGGATGCAGCGGCCACCAGACGAACTGCCGGCGCATCACGACCAGGCCCCAGGTCATGGCGGCGCCCAGCGCCAGGCCGACCCAGTTCGAGCCTGACATCCCGCCGGGCGATTCGACGAACCGGGCAAGTCGCGTGGTGGTGTTCAGCCCCGAGCCGCTTGGCCACCACCCGAGCTTGGGCACGCTCCAGTTGTATATGACGTAAAGCGAGGTGATGTGGCTCGCGAGAATCGCCACCACTACAGCGGCCATGGCCACAAGGATGATCTGTGCGCGCCGGGCCTTCATCTCCGAGCCGATCTTCAGGCCCTGAACCACCGCCGCCATGTTCATCGTGGCCGTGGAGCGGATCTGCGTCCAGCTGGTCATCGTCAGCAGCGCCGTGTTCTGCGCGCCGAGGCGCTCGCCGCCGACAATGTCGACGATGCTCTCGTTGATGCGAAATGGGCTGGAGTAGATGAACATCCCGCCCTCGGCGACCACTCGTGCCACGACCATCCCGACGAGTGGAAAGGCGGCGTACTGCACGATGGCCCACGTCGGAGACATGCCGAAGTAGGTGCACCACCAGATGACGAAGATCAGGGCGCCGAGAAAGCCGAGCACGCTCAGGCGGTAGGGCTCATCCGCGTCGGGAGCGTCGGGCCTGCGGCGGACGAAGCCAAGCGCAACGCCCACGGCCTTGCGCAGGTGATCGCGCGCGGACCAGAGCATCGCGCCGGCCAGTATCGCATATCCGCCGATCGTCTGGAACTCGAAGAACTCGTAGTGGCCCACGTCGATGCCGACCGCGATGCGGATGAACTGCTGCACCCGCTGGAACCAGTAGAAGAACCACAGGGAGAAGCCCACCTCACTGGTCAGCAGGTAGGCGACTCCGATCATCTCCGGGTAGATGTGCGTCGGGATGCTGTTGAAGGCGCTCCACGGTCCGCCGAGGGTCGTCTGGGTGCTGCGCTGCAGGTTGATATCCGGGATCGCGGGCCAGTATGCGTGGACGCCCTTGATCGAGTAGAGGATGCAGGCTGCGGTGAAAGCCAGCCACATCATGGGGCTGCGCACAAGCTGTGACGCGTGGGAGGGCTCGCCAGTCACGGTCTCGACGGGGACCTCGACCAGCGGATAAAGCAGGCGCTCCTCGCGCTCCCAGCGATGCGCGAGGGTGGCCATGAAACAGAGCACGAGCCAGTAGATGGCGAAAAAGAATGGTGTCCAGACAAGTAGCGGGGTCAACCACGCCCGCCATGGCACGCCCTGGCCGGGCGGCAGCCCCTCGTAGGCCCATCGCACAGCGGCGTCCTGTGGGCTGGTGCCGGGAACCAGCATCGGGTTGAGGTCCTCGAGGTAGAGCTCCGGCGGTGCGATATCGGGCGTGGCGTAGTAGACGACGCCGAGCAGATTGAGGTAGACGTGCTGGGCGAACTCCTGGCCCGCGATAGCGCCCACGACGAGCAGCATCAGGAAGACCAGCAGCAGCTCACGCGAGTTCAGTCGCCAGCGCCGTGTGAAGCGTCCGACCAGCCGCATCGCGGCGTTTGCGCCCACGAGGGCAAGCAGGATGCAGACCGCGCCGCGGGGCAGATAGCCAGTTCCGATGATCTCGTAGCGGAGAAACACGCCGAAGCATCCGACCACGGTGAAGAGCACGACCATCACCAGCCCGACGATGATCGCGCGCGCGGTCACGCCAGCAGCCTCGCTGCCCTGTGCGGTCGCTTCGGAGGCCTGTGCGCCGAACTGCTGAATGCTCTTAAGCGTCAGGGGGCTTTCCCTCCCGACGTCCTGGGCTGGCCTCGGTCGAGGTGCTCCATCACAGCGTGGGGCAACATTCCGGCCACAGCCGGATAACACCTGCATGGTCGAGGGCGAAGGGTTTGAGCCTGATCGCGTGGAATACTGGTAGTGGGGCGGGGCCCGAGGATACTGTCGGAGGCTGAATGGCATTGACCGATCGACGGGTGCAGGAAGGAGACACGCTACGTTTGAAGAAGCCTCATCCGTGCGGCACCAATGCGTGGCGGGTGATGCGTCTGGGCGTTGACGTGAAGCTTCGTTGCACTGGCTGCGGTCAGATCATTCGGCTCCCGCGCCGGCGCTTTGAGCGGCGTTTGAGGGGCTTTGCCGACGGCGGCGAGGCGGAGGAGCAGTGAATGAGGCGCAGTTTCTGGCCCGTACGTTCGCGCGCCTGCCGACGGCCGATTGCGACGGATGCCACCGTTGTGCGAGCAAGTGCGTCGGCGACCTGAAGATCACGCGGACGGAGTTCGAGGCGATACGCGAGTATCTCGGCGGACCGATCTGGCAGCCGCGGATTCGCGGGGCAGGTGAGATGCTCAAGCCCTGCGAGTTCCAGGATCCGGACGGGTGGCACTGCATGGTCTACCCGGTTCGTCCGCTGGTGTGCAGGCTGTTCGGGGTGGTCGAATGGCTGCCCTGTCCCGTCGGGCGCATTCCGGCGTTGGTGGAGGACGGGCTTCAGATAGTGAGGCAGTACGGCCGGTTCCCACGTCACAGTTTCCGGCAGTGGGCGCGTATGAGGCGCCCGGTGCAGGGATCGGATGTCGGTTGAGGGAGATCCCGGCAGGAGGCTTTACAGCAGAGAGGAATAACATATGGCGACAGTCGAAAGCAGCATCCGCATCCAGGCTCCCGTCGAAATAGTCTACGAGATTGCGCGTGACATCGAGAGCTTCCCGGAGTTCATGGATGACGTGGAGGAAGTCGAGATCCTCGAGCGGAATGAGAACAGGCAGGTCAGCCGCTGGGTCGGCCGAATTGAGGAGTTCAACCGGAACATAGAATGGGTAGAAGAGGACTACTGGGACCCTGAGGAGCGGTCCTGCAGGTTCTTCATGACGGAGGGCGATTTCACGTCCTACGAGGGAACGTGGACTTTCGAGGAGGACGATGGGGGCACGCTGGCGAAACTGACCGTCGATTACGAGTATAACGTGCCCCTGATTGGCGCGCTGATCAAGAAGCTGCTCCACAAGAAGGTGCAGCAGAACTGCGACAACATGCTTGAGGCCATCCGCAGGAGGGCCGAGAGTCTGTAGTTACCGAACAGAACCAACAGGCGGGGGTTATCGGCGGCGAGCGGCGCTGATGCTTTTGCCTTGAGCGCCGGGCGGCTGTTGTGCTATACTGCGGCGCAGGCTGCGCCGGACTCGGCCGGATGCAATGAAAGGTGAGGTGCGAGATGCAGACACACCGCAGTCACCGCACTGCCAGAGGCACTGTTCGCACTGCTGGAACACTTATCGTCATCACACTGTGCGCGCTGATGGCCGTCGGTGTGGCCGATGCTCGCCCGGAGGTGCAGCTCGCCGGGATTCGCCTCGGCCAGCATGCAGTCAACCTCCTCGATATCTACGGTGAGCCCATGGGCATCGCCACGGGCCAGGGAGAGGCTTTCGCCGGTGGCGGGGGCGGAGCAGGCGCCGGGATGGGCATGGGCGCCGGGATGGAACCGGGGATGGGCATGGAGCCCGGAATGGGCCCCGGTATGGAGCCTGGAATGGGCCCCGGGATGGGCATGGAGCCGGGAATGATGGAGCCCGGGATGATGGAGCCGGGAATGCCCGGTGAGGCCGGAATGGCCGGCCCAGGCGCTTTCCCCGGCGCTGAGGGCGAGATGGCTGGGGCTGGAGCTGCGCCCGGCGGCGCCGCCGCTGGCGCGGGCGGAGTGCAGCAGAATCAGTATCCGCTGTGGGCGCTTCCCGTCTGGGTGACCCTCGACAGCGACCAGGTTCAGTGGCTCTATCGGGTCAAGGGCGTCGTGCTGGGCTTCGTGCTGGATCGCGACGGTTACATCGAGTCCATAGCGGTCGCGGCCGAGGACTGCGGGTTCGCTCGCACGGCGATGTGGCAGCCGCACGAGTACGTGAAGCTCGGGGACAGCTACAAGCGCGTGATCTACCGCTACGGCTGGCCCGACACGACGCGCACGTACTGGTCACAGGGCCCCGGTGAGGTTGGTACCGGCGGCGGTCCGGTCAGCGTCTCGTTCGGCGGCACGGTCCGCGAGTTCTCGCGTGACCTGATCCTCAGCTACGACAAGAACAACGTGGAGTTCACATTCCACAATATGAAGTGCGTCCGCATCCACATCTGGACACACGAGTAAAAGACGCCTCAACGAACGGACCAGGCCCCCGGCAACCTCCGGGGGCTTTTTCCTTAAGGGGAGGTCGGTTCCCGTGAACTTTGCCACGGAGTACCTGTGGTT
>JALGTR010000149.1 GCA_029821265.1 Candidatus Zipacnadia bacterium | reverse complement strand
AGTGCACCTACCCGGCCACGACCGTTCTCTTCGCCGATTACCGCTGCGAACGGCTGCGCGGCCACTACGCTGTCTGGGCGGACTGCGTCGAGGGCAAGCTTGATCGCCACAACGGCGGGCTCAATTACGCCTTCGCCGATGGTCACGTGAAGTGGTACAAGCGAATCCCATACGGATCGTGGTTCGAGGTTGATCGCTCCGTCCAGGACACTAACTACGGGCGATAGATAGCGCGTCGTCTCCGATCAGCGACCTCCATCGTGCCCCGGCCTGTCCTTGAACGGGCCGGGGCCGTCGTCTTTGGCGTACACGCCGCGAGCGTGGCGCAAGCGCGGCTGAGCTGCCGCCACGAATCGTCAGCCTCTCCCGCCTGCCCGTCCCCGGCGCGGCTCTTCACCCCATGTGGCACCAGTCCAACGAAATGCACGGAAACCGTCGATGATCTTAAGAAAAATCGACAGACAGGGAGGTGTCCGCCAGCCCCGGAGCGTAATACCTGCTCAAGCTTAAGAGAATTTAGCCATGCAACTGGTTGGCCGAACCCGGGCATGCTGCGCCCGGATAGCAACCCTATGGCGCGACGTTGCGCGCGGGAGGTGACCAGATGCATCGCCGGAGCTTCGGTTTCACACTGATTGAGCTGCTTGTAGTGATCGCGATCATCGCGATCCTGGCAGCCATCCTTTTCCCGGTGTTCTCGCGAGCACGGGAGAAGGCACGGCAGACATCGTGTCTGAGCAATGTCAAGCAACTTACCCTGGGATGCAAGATGTACGTGCAGGACTACGATGAGTTCTTCCCCTTCGCGCTCGCATCGATCACCGATCAGGTCGTTGGAGGCTACTTCGCGCGTTACTACTTAGGGGACGAGACACGGTCGTACTACCCAATCTGGCCGGACGTGATCATGCCCTACGTGAAGAATGATCAGCTCTTCCGCTGCCCGAGTCGGAGTACAGACTGGATCGGCTACGGGTACAACGTCTACCTCGGGTACGTGGGCGGCCATCCCACCCGTTCGGGTCCGCTCTATGAGGGCGTGTCCCTGTCCTCCATCGCGAAACCGGCCGAGCACGCGATGATCATCGACCACCAGGACGGGTACTGGCCCGGGTACGGCGCCGATTACCCGCGCTGGGCGTGGTATCGCGCCTGGCCGAGCCTCACGCACCCCACTGACGCGACCTGGGAGCCGCCGCATAACGAGGGGGCGAATGTCGGCTGTGTGGACGGCCACGCCAAGTGGTACAAGCAGGAGCAGTTCATGTGGTCCCGCTATGGCGGACGGCTCAACTGGCACTATGATGACGAGTAGCCCCGTCGCATTCGGTCCACTCGCCGGGGGCCGGCACTGAGCGGTCGGCCCTCGCCATCTGTTCTCGAACCGCGCCTCGCTCCTGTCGTCTCAGGAGTCGATCGCCGCAGGCAGGTTTGCCCGCACTACCCCGCGAAGCGTCGGCTATCGGTTCTACGCCGCGGGATTCGCCGGGAGGATGCCATGAGGTCTCGCCATCTCCTTCTCGTTCTCGCAGTGCTCGTTACAGCCACGCCGCTGCTCGCGGCCGACAGCGACGGTGACGGCATCTCCGACGCACACGAGGAGGCGCTCGGGACCGATCCGCAGTTCCCTGAGCGGCTCATCCCTGTGCACGAGGATGGCATCGAGCCGGAGGATGCTCGCGGCGAGGGCTACGACCCGTCGAAGGACATCGTGAGCGTCGCGTTCTGCCATGTCGCCGAGGATCGCTACCTGTGGCGCACTACCTTCGCCGCGGCTCCGAATCTCGAGGACACCGTACACCACTACTACATCGACGCGGATGCCAACGAGGACACCGGCCGCGAGGGCTACGGCGTCGAGTACATGCTCAGCATCGTCGGTGGCGGATCGACCTCAGGCCTCTACACCCCCGATGGACTGCGCACGCCCGGCCCACTGGTCTCCTTCGTGGTCGACGGAGACTCCCTGCTCGTCTCCGCGGACTGCCAGCTTGGCCGCGACGATGAGGGCGTCAACTACCGCATGTACGTGCTCTGCCACACCACTACCGGCGGCGAGGGGCGCCCGGCCATGAGCGATTCGACCAGCCACTTCCTCGTGGAGGGCATTCCGGTGAACGATCGCGACAAGATCATGCGGCCGAGGGACTACACCGAGAGCTTCAACGTGGCGGGGACCTTCGGGCTCGACATCATCCGCGAGGTGCTGCGTGAGCCGGAGAACGTGGTTGTGCGGTATGACGAGCTGCAGGTGGATGGTTTTGAGGTGGATCTGCAGACCAGCCGACGCTACGGCCACCTGGTGATGCGCAAGCAGGGCGCGCGGGCGTGGACCGAGGTCGAGCGCGCCGGCACATACTACCCCGGCCTGCTGGTCTACGACGATGGCGCCGACGAGCGCTTTGTCATTCGCGTGAACGACAACGTCGCGGGCGTGGTGGTCGCGAACGCCAACAACAATCGGCACTGGATCTACCACCTCGACGAGCCGATACAGCTCCAGGCTGGCGATGAGGTGAGCTTCGAAGCCGTCGGCGGCGGTGGGAAGCACGGGATCAGCCGCGTCCTGCTGATGCCCGAGGCACCCGAGCGGCGGGAGATCGAGTATCTCGTCGAGAACACGCGCTGGGTCTCACCTGTCGGCACCGAGGGCGACGTGTGGCTCTCGTGGACGACCACCTGGCCTTCTCCGACGCGCTTCGAGTACGGAACGACCGTTGACTACGGCGAGACGATCGAGGTCGAGGACAGCTGTCTTGTCCACCGCGCCCACCTATCCGGCCTCGAGCCGGGCGTCACCTACCACGGTCGTGGCGTCGGCATCGCTCCCGATGGCAGCGAGTACGCCGGTCCGGACATCGCCTTCACGGCCGACGGCATCGACCCGCCTCCCACGCGTGAGGGTGTGACGCGCGTGCCGATGATCGTACGCAACGAGACCGACTTCGACGCCGTCGGCTGGCCGGTGACCAACGGCATTCCGTTCCCGGAGGGCGCGCTGGGCAGCGTCGATGATATCCGCGTGATGCGCGGTGGCGAGGAGGTTGCCGCCCAGCTCAAACCGCTTGGAACATGGCGCGACGGCAGCATCAAGTGGGTGCTTGTGAGTCTGCTCGCCGACGTCCCCGCCGGCGGGGTCGCCGACTATACGCTTGAGTTCGGGCGCGGCGTGGACAACATGATGGCAACCGCGCGCTACACCCCGATTGCCGTCGAGCGGGGCGGTGAGGTGAGGATCGACACGGGCGCGGTACAGCTTACGGTCGACGAGCATGGACAGCTTGTAGGCCCCGATGGTCCCTGCGTCACCGAGATGACAGTCGCCGGCGGCCGGGTCTTCAGCACGGCGCTGCGCGACGCCGAGACGACGATCGAAGAGGCGGGGCCCATTCGGGCGGTCGTGAAGACCGCGGGCCGGCTGGCCGCCGAGGACGGTACGGAGGGCTTCGAGGTCGAGCAGCGCATCGTGGCATGGCGCGACCGGCCGCTGGTGCGCATCCACCACACATTCGTCAATACGCTTCCTGAGGAGTTCACGGACGTTGAGCGCATGAGCTTCCGGGTTCCGGGCGCCGCGCGGGACTGGGCTGCCATGCTCGAAGACGGCGGGCAGGTCGAACTGCCCGCCGGGCGGAGTGTCTGGCAGCGCTTCGACGCGGAGTTCGTGCCGGGCGACGGAGAGCCGGTCGAGGGGCGGATCGATGGCGGCATGGTGGCGCGCGACGGCTCGATGGCAATCGCGATGCGCGACATGTGGGAGAACTACCCGGCCGGCTTCGCGGTCGGGGATGATGCGGTGGAGATCCTGCTGTGTCCGGACTTTGAGGCGGGGATCTACGACCAGTTCCCGTTTGAGGAGGAGGGGCACCACCTCTACTACTACCTGCGCGACGGCACCTACACCTTCAAGCGGGGGATGGCGAAGACGCATGAGCTGATGATCGACTTCGGCAGCGCTCGGGCGGCGTCGAACTGCGCGCTGTTCCAGCGCCCGATGCTGCTGACTGCCGAGCCTGAGTGGTACTGCGACAGCAAAGCCTTCTACAGCGTTGCGCCCCGTGATGAGGAGCGCTTCGCAGCCTACGAGGCGGCCATCGACGAGAATCTCGCGAACTACATCGCGGCTCGGGAGCGGCAGCATGACTTCGGGCTGATGAACTACGGCGACTGGTACGGGGAGCGCGGCTCCAACTGGGGGAATATCGAGTATGACACCCAGCACGCGTTTTTCCTCGAGTATATCCGATCGGGCAATCCCGACGCGTTCTTCCTCGGTGACGTCACGGAGCTTCACAACCGGGAGATCGACACAGTCCACTGGGCGAGCGATCCCGACAGCCTCGGCATGGTCTACGTGCACCAGATGGGCCATGTCGGGGGATACTACGATAAGTCGGTGCCGGGGACGCTGGGCTTCCCGAGCGCCGGGGCGTCCGTGAGCCACGCCTGGACGGAGGGGCATTTCGACCACTACTTCCTGACCGGCGACCAGCGGTCATATGAGACCGGCCGGATGGTCGCGGACTACTTCATCCGCAAGCACCTCTCCAGCCCCTACGACTTCACGAGTTGCCGCGTGCCCGGCTGGCATCTGATCATGAACGCCGCGGCGCTGGCCGCGACGAATGACCCGTACTACCTGAACGCGTCGCGCATCATCATCGACCGGGTGCTCGAGACTCAGGATAAGCAGCCACGGGAGCTGCCCGACTATCAGAAGGAGCCCGGCCGGACCCATCAGCAGGGCGGCTGGACGCGGATGATGGTTCCCGGGCACTGCCACTGCGAGCCGCGACATCGCGGCAATGCCGGCTTTATGGTCGCCGTGCTGCTCAGCGGGATGACCTACTACCACGATGTGACGGCCGAGCCGGAGGTCAAGCAGGCCATCATCGCGGGCGCGCATTACCTGCTCGATGAGTGCTACTCGGAGGAGACCCACGGGTTCCGCTACACCTCGTGCCCGGCCACCCGATATGGCACTGGAGCCTCCCCGCTGATGGTCGAGGGCGTCGCCCGCGCCTACCGCTGGACCGGCGATGAGCACTTCCTCGATCCGCTGACGAATGGATTGGCCCACGGCGTGAGCGGCGCGGGCTATGGGAAGAGCTTCAGCATGTATTACCGCTGCGCCCCGCGCCTGCTGGCCGACCTCGCCGCCATGGGCCTGACCCTCGAGGAGGCCCCGAAAGAGGCCCTCGTGCCCTTCGAGAAGCCCGAGTGGATGTCGGCTCTCGACGACGACCAGCTCGTGGTCATCCAGGCCGAGGATTTCGTCGAGCAGGGCGGAGGAGTCGTGGAGGAGCGCGACGATCGGCACGCAACGTGGGGGACGATGATCACGAAGTGGCACCAGGACATCGGCCACTGGCTTCGCTGGCACTTCGAGGTCCCTGAGAGCGCACGCTACCGGATCCTCTTCCGCTATGCGACGGGCAGCGAGAACACGCGGCGGGAGCTTCGGATCGATGGGGAGGTCCCCGCTCCCGAGGCGCGCGAGATCGCGTTCCCGAAAACGGGGGGCTACGGCACGAGCCCGGCCGACTGGCAGTATCTCACGCTGACCGACCGCGACGGGACCGAACTGGCCCTGCCGCTCGCAGCCGGCGAGCACACCCTGACGATGACGAACCTCGGCGACGGGCTTGGGCTGGACTTCATCGCGATCATCCGCGACGACTGATCCTCGCGGGCCCAGCATTGCCCGCGCGTCACTGATGGGCTGCGATGATGGCCGCGAGGGCATCGCAGGCCTCGCGGGCCAGTTCGTCGTCGTCGGCCTCGACCATCACGCGCACGAGGGGCTCGGTGCCCGAGGCTCTGACCAGCACGCGTCCCCGGCCATCAAGCTGCTCCTGCCAGCGCTCGATCTCGCTCGCGACCTCCGGGGCCTCGCGCCATGCCTCACGATCGGCCACGGGCACGTTCACCAGAAGCTGCGGGATCTTCGCAACCGGGGCCGCCAGCTCGTGGAGCGATTGCCCCGTGCGGGCGATGACCCCGGCCACCCGCAGCGCCGTCAGCACGCCATCGCCGATGAGCGTGTCTCCGAAGACAATGTGTCCCGACTGCTCACCGCCGAGCTTTGCCCCCAGACGCTGCATCTCGGCCACCACGTGGCGATCGCCAACCGGGGTGCGAAGCAGCTCGATGCCGCGCGCCCGCAGCGCCCGCTCCAGCCCGTAGTTGTTCATCACCGTGCCCACGACGACAGGCGGCGAGAGCAGGTCGCGAGACTGCAGGTCCGCCGCGAGGAGGTACTTCGTGCCGTCCCCATCGACCACGTTGCCGAGGTGATCGGCGAAGACGGCGCGGTCGGCATCACCGTCGAAGGCCACGCCCAGCGCCGCCTGACGATCGACGACCGTGCGGGCGACCGTCTCGGGATGGGTCGAGCCACACTGAACGTTGATCTGCTCGCCAGCGGT
The DNA here is from genome assembly GCA_029821265.1 of Candidatus Zipacnadia bacterium. Taxonomy (GTDB): domain Bacteria; phylum Armatimonadota; class Zipacnadia; order Zipacnadales; family UBA5352; genus JALGTR01. The sequence continues at coordinate 3,686 of JALGTR010000149.1, read as the reverse complement.
GTCGCAGCAGATGGTCGTGACGGTGGCGCCGGCGCGCTCAAACGCGCGCGGCGCGACCACCGACGCCGCTCCATGCGCGCAATCGAGGAGCACCGGGAGCCCGCCGAGGTCGATCCCATCGAGGAGACCGAACAGCACGTCGAGATAGCGCTCGACGGCCTGCCGATCGTCTGAGCAGCAGCCTTTCTGCGCCTCCTCGGCGGCCGGCGCTCCCGCCTCCAGGAGATCCTCAACCCGTCGCTGAAGATCGACGGGGAGCTTATGCCCTCGAGGGCCCACGAGCTTGATGCCGTTGGCCGCCGGCGGGTTGTGCGAGGCCGAGACGATCAGTCCACCCGCGGCGTCGGAGTGCGAGACCAGCAGGCACAGCGCGCCGGTCGGGAGGATACCGCAGTCGGTGGCGTCCACGCCCGCCTCGCACAGGCCCTCCGCCGCCGCCTCGCTCAGCATTCGCCCCGATGAGCGGGTGTCGCGACACAGCAGCACACGCGGCCTGGGCCGCTCCTCACGCAGCAACGCGCCCCACGCGCGGCCTATCGCGGAAGCGACCTCGGCTGTGAGCTCGGTCCCTGCGATTCCGCGTACGCCATCAGTTCCGAACAACGCTTGCCAGTGGATGGACATCAATCGCTCCGGTGTTCCGACAGTTTCGTGGACCTGCTGCGGAAACAGTTCGACCAGCCGAGGACAAAGGCCTTCATGGACTGCGCCGTGGCAGCAATGCGGAGTCGAACGCGTGGCACGGAGGGGGGAGCCTGTTCCCGACGAGGATCTGGGCGCTCTGGCGAGGCGATATGCGGCGATCGCCGCACAGAGTTGACATCGTGCGATCACGGGGCGACTCAACGGCGCCAGCGCGAGGGACACCGGCGCGCTGGTGCGATCTGAGGGCGGAGATGAGGAGAGCGCCCGAATGGCGGGCGCTCTCCGATACTCGCGGTCGAGCAGGCACTACATCTGGTTAGCGTAGATGCGGTCGGCCAGTTCCATGGTCTTCACCGCATCGGCGAAGCAGGTCTGCGGCTCCACGTTCTGCTGGATACAGTCGATGAAGTGGCGGTTCTCGCCGAAGAAGCCGTAGGTGTGGTGGCGCTGGTCGCTGCCCGCCGCCTCCTCGGTCGAGATCTCCTCGGCGCACAGTTCGCCGTCGATGTGGATGGTCGCGCCGCCCTCGGGATCGGGGTTGCAGAAGGCGGAGATGCCTCGGCCGTGCATCTCAAAGGTGTGCACGCGGCCGCCAACCATCCAGTTGGTCAGCAGTACGCCCGTGCAGCCGCTGGTGTGTCGGGTCATCGCGAGCCAGCTTGTCTCAAACTCGCGGCCGTTGTGCTTGATGTCGCTGACGACCTCCTCGACATCGCCTCCCATCCAGCGGAGGGTGTCGACCGCGTGGATGGCGTCGCAGTAGAGGATGTCGATCGCGCCGTTGTAGTAGCGGCCGGCGGTGTGCCACTTGTAGAAGGTGCTGACCGCCTGGATCATATTCCCGCGCTCGAGGATCCTGTCACGGACCTGCTGGAGCAGCGGGATGAAGCGGCGGTTGAAGCCGGTCATCGTCAGGCAGTTGTTCTTGTCGGCGAGGTCGGCGAACGCCTGCACCTGGTAGGTGGTCACCGCCGGAGGCTTCTCGATGAAGACGTTCAGACCCTCGCTGAGGCAGTGGATCACGACGTCGAAGAGATGATGCGGGGGCATGAGGACCCAGACGGCGTCCGGGTCGAGGTCCTCGATCATCTTTCTGTAGTCGTCACCGCGGTAGTCGATCTCGAACCTGTCGGCCGTGGTGTGGCATTTCTCCTCGACGAGATCGCAGAGCCCCACCAGTTCGACATCGTCCATCTCGGCCAGCGACGGGTAATGCACGCTGTTGGCCATGCCACCGGCGCCGATAAGGGCGCACCGGACCTTGTCAGCCATCTCGCTCCACTCCTGTCGGTCATTGCTTGTGCGCTCGCGCGCTGTGAGCCGCTTCGGCCCGTCCGATAGGCCTGTATTCGCTCGAGGCCGGGCGATACCTTCCGCTCAGTAGCCGAGGCCTGTGTCAGACAGGGTCTCGGTGCTGACCCGCCCGGACCTGACCGTGAATAGGCTCGTGTGCTTCTCGCGCAGCTTCGGCGCCGCCCACGGAAGGTACTGGCGGGAGTTGTACTCGAAGCCCATGAGCGTATCGATGCGGGCGGCGAGACCGGCGGAGTGGATCAGCGACAGGCCCGGGTTGGTGAGGTCCTGGACGGTGACGATCATGTCGTTCTCGCGGGCGTAGGCAACATAGAGCAGAGAGGAGGAGTGCCCCTTACAGGTCTTCAGGCCCACGCCGGACCAGCCAAGTTCCTTCGCGAGCTTGAGCATCTCCACGTCCGTGACGCCCTCGTCCACGACGACCGGGCGGTGGTTGGCGACCTCGCTCATGTCGAAGCGATGCTCGTTGAGGTCGCGTTCGGTGGGCTGCTCGAAGTAGAGGAGCGACCGATAGGCAAGGTCCGAACGCTCGCGGAGCTTCTCGGCATACTCGATGACGCTCTCGGGCGAGGGGTTCTGCTCGTTGGAGTCGGTGGAGATATAGAAGCGCTTGGCGCCGATCCTGTCGCGGTTCTCGTGGACGACCTCGGCCACCTCGATCGTGCGCTCGACATCCCACTCGATGTCGTGACCTGTAAGCTTGACCTTGAAGCAGAAGATCCCATCCCGCTCGATCCACTCCTCGAGCGAGACTGGCAGACCGTCATCGGGATCGTCGTCGGTGACCTCGTCGCGACGGAGCTTGTCCATGCCACCGACGAGGTGGAAGATGGGCATCGAAGACTTGTAGGTGCCATAGACGTAATCGCCGGCGTACTTGCCCTTGAACTCGTCGCCGAGCCAGCGCGAGAGGTCATGCTCGCAGAAGTCCTTCCCGTAGCCGTCGTAGCTGCAGATGCCGTTGACCTTGCCGAAGGCGTCGTGCAACGCGGCATCGGCCGGGGAGGCGCTGACAAGGGCGCCCAGCAGAGGCATGGGGGTGGCGACGTCGAGATCCTGCCCGACCTCGTTCTTGATCTGCGCAAGCTGCGGCTTGGCCTGCATGTAGAGATCGATGGGGTGGCCGAACTCGGCGTTCTCGAGCAGATGTGCGCAGAAACGTCGGGCGACCTCTCGCATCGCCTCGTCGCGCTCTTCATGCGACATCTCGGCGCTCGGGTAGCCCCAGATATCCGACAGAAGGATGTTGCCGAGGCCCTCGGCGGTATCGCCGAGACGGTTCTCGACCGTGGCTTTCACGGTGAGGGAGGTGATGGCTTCTATGACGCCGGTGCCGAACTTCAGGGGAGTGCGGAACTCCTCATCAGCGAACGTTGGTTCAATGTCTACCAGCTTGATATCGGTATCCACCAGTCGGGTCATCCTCTCGCGACGACGAACTGTGGTCTGGATCAGCCGAAGAGGGAATTTCGCGTCGTGGGCGGTGCCTCCTTCACAGGCTTCGGCTGATCGACACGGAGATCGCCCATCCGGGGTGCAGGCGGGTGCCAGGGCCGGTCTGCCGCGCGCTCGGGAGCACAGCCTGAGGGCGCGTGACGGGCTTTTGGGGCACGAGGTCCTCAAAGTCCGCGGAGATGTCGCCGCCGATGACAAGCCCGTCCCCCGAGAGCTGCCAGTTCGCGGTCCGGTATGAGGCGCCGAGGGCGAGGCCCGCCAGCCACAGCTCA
>JALGTR010000148.1 GCA_029821265.1 Candidatus Zipacnadia bacterium | reverse complement strand
TCCGTCAGGCGCGCATCATCAACTCCGAAGGTCAGTGTGCGGTAGTTGCTCTGGCTGGAGGTCATCCCGGCGTGGTGGATCACGCTCAGGTTCAGCCCCCGCCGCCGGTCGGCATCGTACCGACTCACGAGATCGCCGATGACATCGTCAAGCCGTCTCTCGGTGTGAAGCCAGGCGGCAATCGTGAAATCACCACTCCCCACCCCCAGTCGCTTGCTCCCGGCGACCTCGATCCAGCCGGTCTGTCCGTCGAACTTCCGGGCGCGCTCAATACTGCCACCCGGCCCGCGGACCGTGAGAGCCAGACCGTGCGCCACGCCGTGATTACCGAGTCCTGAAATGTCGCTCGCGTCGCGAGCCAGCGGCCAGTGTCCGAGCAGCCCATCGTCGACGTCTGCCATCGCCATGCACCCCGTGAGGATAAGAATGAGCGGTACCAGATCCGTTCGCATCATTGCGCACAACCCCTCAGCATCGCAACCGTGGTAACGGATTCTCAGTTCCCGACACAGAACAGCGTCTGCCGGCCTCGCACGTACATCGAATCGTTCGCGAAGGCCGGGCAGGAGTAGACCGCTTCGCCAAAACGGGCCGTTGAGGCCCGCGCGAATTCGCGCGATGCAGAGACGATGGTGCAGTCGCCCGCCTCGTCGATCAGGTAGACGTGATCACCCACCAGCGAGGGTGAGCTCCGGAAGCGTCCTGGCAGCCGCCGGGTGTACTGCAGTTCGCCCGTCGAGGCATCGTAGCAGCTTAGAACGCCGTCGGTCGAGAGCGTCCAGACGAGCCGGCCATCGCTCAGCGGGCTGGTGATATCCGGCAGTCGCCCGCGCTCAGACCAGCTCACATGCGTCCTGGTGACGTCACCGGAGCCGCCGGGCAGGATGGCCGTCAGCTCCGCGTAGATGTTTGCCACGTAGATGTGCCCGTTCGCGAAGATCGGCGAGGGCGCGGAATCCCCCTCGATGCAGCGCACTCGCCAGTACTCCTGTCCGGTCATCGGATCGTACGCGATAACCCAGGGCTTTGCGCTCGTGACAAGCTCCTTGCGCCTGCCGGTGTCGATCACGGTCGGCGTAGTCCACGAGCCCTGCACGGGACGCGGGATATCCCAGACCGCTTGGCCGCTTACGCGGTCGAGCGCCACGAGGTGTGACCGGCCGATGTCGGGCTTGCCGAGGTCGATCTGCACATAGAGGAGATCTTCGTGGAGCACGAGCGAGGAGGCGTGACCGTAGATATCCTCGGTCATGTCGAAGTGGCGCTGCCAGACGATCTCGCCGCCGAAGTTAAGTGCGACAACATGGCCGGTCGGGAAGACCTCGTAAACGCGCTCGCCATCGGTCGTTCCGGTGGCCGGAGCGTATCCTGTCATCGAGTGGAGACGTGGCTGGCCGTCGTAATCTGGGGCGATCGGGGTGGTCCAGAGAATCTCGCCAGTCGAGGCGTCGATGCAGTAGACCTCGCGACGCTCGGCATCGGCCCCGGTTACGAAGACGCGGTTGCGCCAGACCACCGGTGAACTCGCTCCCGGCAGCGGCAGGGATGTCCGCCACCGCATGTTCTCGCCTGTCGCCGCATCCCACGTCGCCGGCAGATCTGCCGATGGTGCCACCCCTGAGCCCACAGGGCCGCGGAAGCGGACCCAGCACCAGTCAGGTGCGTCCGTAACCGCCTGAGGCAACGCCGGTGCCTCCGCGGGCATCGGACCTGATGCCGGATCGGGTTCGCACGAACTCAGCAGCGCGGCTGCCAGAAGCACCACGATGTGCAGCCGACGCGGCCGCAGGACGTCGGTCCAACGACCACTGACGCGCCAGATATCCTACACCTCCACCCGATCACTCGTCTCCTGACGCCATTCGCCACAGACCGCCGGCATTCCTCGCCTCGATGCCCTCGCGCGGTATGTACATGAAGAAGCGCCCGACTATGAAGCCGGGCGCTTTCGTGTTCGCATGGTAAGCGAACTACCACATGTCGGGTTCATCGGTCCCGGCTGCAGCCTCGGTCACGACCACGTTGGCTGCACGCGGGCCCTTGGGGTCCTCCTCAACGTCGAACTCGACCTTTGAGCCCTCAGTGAGGCTCTTGTAGCCCTCGCCGACGATGGCGGAGTAGTGCACAAATACGTCCTCGCCATCCTCCCGCTCGATGAAGCCATAGCCCTTCGCGTCGTCGAACCACTTGACTGTGCCGGTCGCCATGCAGATGTCCCTCCACGCAGCTTTTTGCGCGTGTGCTGTTCGCCCGCCTGGAGATATCCCCACAGCGACTCGAACAACTCACTTCGAGGCGGTGCCCCGCCATATACTCTCTCGTATGATACCAGACTCTGTTTCGTAGTGCAAGTACGTTTTTGGGCCAAGCCAAATCAGGCTGTCCGGAGCCTACGTCTGAGGGGTGAACGAGTTCAGCAGCTCCATGAACGCCTCCACGTAGCCGGTGCCCACATCCGAGCGGCTCGTGTAGGAGAGCACGTAGGTTCGATCGGCCGCGCTCAGAAACAGCGCCGCGTGAAGCGAGGGCGTACCGTCCACGGTTCCGTTGCCCATCATCAGAAGCGCCGGCTGACCGTTGTCGAGGTGCTCCTCCGAACGGTGGGTGACAGTCACGCCCATCTCGGCCATGTAGGCCTCGCCCAGTTCCGCGATCGGGTTCTCCCCCGGCGCGGCGAAGACGGTCATGAACAGCCCGTTCGTCGGACCGTACAGCGCGACTGAGCTATCGTCCATTGGGGCGACCCGGAAGCCCTGCGGGACGTCGGCGCTGAAGCCCAGCTTCGTGTCCACATACCGCTGTGAGCGGGCCGTGCTGCCGGCCGTGTAAACGCCTGCGTCAGTGTTCGCGCCGAGCAGCTTGTGCGTCCCGTACATGTTGATGTCCCATCGATACTCATGAATTCGATTCTGCGCATCGACCGTCTCGCAGACCGCCCTGGCGCCGTAGGGCGCTGGCTGCATAATGCAGTTGAGAAGCCAGCCCTCACCGATCGAGCCGCTCAGAGGTTCGCCACTCTGGGGCACCGAGGTCGAACCGTCGCGGAAATGCAGGAGCTTGAAGTACGTGTGATTCGCTGTCGAGTAGACGATCACCGGACCTGCGGCGGTGGCAATCGCAGCGAAGTCGCGAAAGCTCCGGAGGTTCGTCGCTACCGTGGTCTGCCAGACGCACTCGGTGTTGTTTGAGCTGCAGTCGAGGCGCCGCTGATCCGGCAGGTACGTCAGGGTGTAAACGCTGTTCTTGTGCTGCACCGGCAGCGTCTGGGCCTGCGCTGTGCTGATGAGCGACATCGCGCAGATCACTGCCAGCGTGAGGGTAGACGCGACGCGAACGGGGCGGAACATTTCTTCTCGCTGACTTCGTGACGGCATGCGAACCCCCAGGTGTTACGCTGCTATTGAACACCTGTCTCCGGGTATATTGATCCCGCCGTTATCGATTGTTACGACGCTGCAGTTCCCGTCGCGAGGCGGCGTCCTCGTGGGGACATCGGCTGCGGCCGATCCACCGTCCTCGCGCGGTCAGGTCAGTCGGCCGCCAGTTCGAGGATGTTGCGCACAAGCGTCTGATAGCCATCAGCGAACACCGCTGCCGGGCTGTTGTGCGCGTAGTGGCGAATGACGCTACCCTCCCCCAGCTCTCGGATGGTCAGAAGCGGATAGGTCCCGGCGATCTCGCCCTGTCGGACGTAGGTAACGCCATCGTACGGACAGACCTCGTGCTCGACCTCCATTAGCACGGTCGCTTCCTTCGCCTCAACGGGATGGACAAGGTACGGGTAGTTATTCGTCCCCTCCTGCACAAGGTCGCGCCACTGCCCCACCTCGCCGAGCCCGCGTGTCAGCGGATGATCGACGACCACTCTCCAGCGGGTCACGTATCCGCGGGGGTCGTAGTGAAACTCGATCCCCGACAGATCCGCCAACGCCCGGGTCGTCGGCGCATCCTCGCCCATCGCCGGCTCCTGCTCGATGGCGCGGACACCTGCGTCGAGCACCCAGCCGGGGACCATCTCCAGCACGAGCGTTCCTCCTGCCTCAACGTAGCGGCGCAGCAGGGCCGGCCACTCCTCGCGCATCTCAGAGCGCGCGGCCACGATCAGCGGATAGCGATCAACTGCCGCTTCGGGGTCGAACTCGCCGCGCTCGAAAACGCGGGTCAGCTCCACACGCGGCCACTCGGTCGCTCGTGGCAGCGCTCCACCAAGGCCTCGAGTTCCGCTGAGCAATGTGCCCAGATACGGTCCTGGGCCGAGTTCCCGCTGCCACCGCGCGAGATGCGATTCGGGATCTCCGGCCTCCTGTCCCCAGTCATCTCCCTCCGCGCGCCACTGCTCCAGCAGCGGCTCCATCGCCAGATATGCCGGGTGGTCGATCCCGAGACCGTAGACGCGCACGCCATCGGCGTACTCGTGCGCGATCTGCAGCTTCTGAACCGCGTCACGAACGATGTGCTCCTCTGACGGCGGCTGCTCATCGGGCGTGAGCACGCCCCATCCACGCTCGTAGTACCAGATGTAGATTCCGCAGATGACCGGGTGCTCGCCGGCGATCTGCCGCACGCGTTTGAGTTCGTAGCGCATGACGTCGCCGTACATCTCGAAGTTCTTCGGGTCATAGCCGGGGATGTACTCGTAGGGGTAGCTGTCGGCGCGGAAGTGGAAGACGATGCCGTCGATGTAATCGCCGCGCGTCTCGAAGAAATCCTCCGTGATGCTCCCGTAGTAGAGAAGCGGGACGAACGCAAGCCGCGAACAGATGCTGCGGTACCGCCGGGTCATCTCGGCCAGCATCTCGGGGGTAAAAAACCCGCGATTGTAGGGCAGGAAGTCATCGCAGCCAAATGCCACGAAGTTCGGGTATTCATTCGCCAGGTGCGCGAATCGCTCCGCGGTCTGGTAGTAGTACTCCTGGCGCTTTTCAAGCGGCCACCGCGCGATCTCCTGGTTTCCGCTGGGCGGCGAGAGCGTCGCCCACACGTCAAGTCCGACCTCCGCCGCGACCTCGATGCTGCGTCGGAGCCGCTCGAAGGCCGCGTCGGTCCAGATTCCGCCATGCGCATGCTGATCCCAGGCTGAGAAGCCACGGTCCTTCACCGCCTGGAGGAATGGCCGCAGGTTCTCTGGGCTCTTACGAAAGCTGTAGCCCTGCGTGAATTCGAACTTCGACGTGGTGTTGCGCAGGTATTGTTGCATCCACTCGATCCGCTCAGGGCCAGAGATTGGCGCCTCCTGCGCAACACAGGTCGCCGCCACAACCGTCAGGGTGCACAACGCCATCAGTCTCATCGTCGGCCTCCCGGACCGCAAAAGATCGCGCAGACTCACCCATGCGCCGACGGTTCTGCCCAACGTGCAGGTTCCCTCCGGCGGGCCAGCGTCACGCGCTACTCGAAGTCGGCGTCGGTCACCATCTTCCACGTTCGTCCGCCGTCGGGCGACATCATGAGCGTTCGCCAGTCGCCAACGTGATCGTTACGGTAGAACCAGAAGGTTGACCAGTAGTCCTTCGACAAAAACAGCCGGCCACGTCGATCGATCGTGAGCCGATGGTAGTACACGCTGTACTCCGAGAAGGGCGGCACCACCAGCACCTGCGGTTCGCCCCAGAACTCGCCCTTGGGCATCGCCTGGTGGGCGAGGGTCCCGAATGAGCTGCGGGGATGTGGCTCGACGCCGCTGCGCCACAGCCGGAAGACCGAGTGCAGCGTGTCATCGGGGCCGCAGACGAATCCCACGTAGGTCTGCGACAGTCCCTCGCCCAGCAGCCGCGGCTCGGTCCAGCCGCCGCTCGCGTCGTTCGGCTGCAGCGACCGCGCGTAGCCGAACGGCCGGCCGTGCGTACCAATCAGCACGTGCAGATAGCCCTCGCTGTCGATTGTGATGCTCGGCGAGTTGTGTATGTCGTTGGCTGGCGGCCCGTATCCCACGAGCGCAGGCTCGCTGAGTTCCCCGGTCTCGCGGTCGTAGGTCGCGACATACGTTGGGACGCCGGGAACGTCCAGCTCCGGGTCGGTGGCCTCCCCCCACGCGACATGTATCTTCGACCCCTGAGAGACCACGCTCGACGGGATCCCTGAGTGCGCCGAGAGGCCGATGCACATGTCGGAGATCAGGATCGGCTCCCCAATCTCGATCCGTCCGTTGACCTTGCGCGGCGCGAAGAGCTCGAGATCGTGAATGCGCCGCCACATCAGCTTCGGATCCGCCGCAGTTCGCGTGTACCGCACGACCGCGGGCGGGTATTCGGTGGTGTTGTGCCCCGAGAAGTTGTCGATGTCGAATGAACCACGGCGCTCGCGCGACGGGAAGACCGCCGCGTCGAAGGTTCGCGCGCCATCCGTGGAGCGCAGCAGCACGACCTCGCCCTCCGCGGTACCGAGCAGGTAGAGGTCGTTGTCCGCGTCAAAGGCGAGCTTCGTTGAGGGCCTGCCAATGGCCACGCCCCGCATCGAAGCAGGCTCGGTCACGCACTCCCGCAGGTCAGCTTCTACCCACTCGCCGTTCCGGCGCGTTGCCACACCCCGCGCCGTCCGCGCGTAGGGCTGGTTATTGAGGTCGAAGTACATCTGGTTCTCGACCGGATAGGTCGGGAGGTAGCCAAGCTGCTCGTTCTCGTGGGCGTAGGGCTTCAGCGTCAGCGGCGGATCAAATGGCTTTTCCGCGGGCGCATCGCCCTCGTGGACCTCGAGCGTCGCGTATGTCGTCAGTCCGGAGCCATCCTGGGGTGTCGCGCGCAGGTGAACACGCCGGACCTCGCCCTGTGGCGGAACCGTGAAGCGCAGCGGCACCTCAATCGCCTCGTCCGCGCCGAGCGCCACCTGGTCGACGGGGATCCGCGCGTCCCACGCGCCCTCCGGGAACTCCAGCGCGAGCCCAATGCTTCGCTCCGACCGCGCGTTGTTGTGCACCCGGAAGGAATACTCGCCAAGCTTACCGGCCTCACCGTAGATCTTGCGGCTGTACGGCGTCACCAGCCAGCGGTACTGATGAAACGGAAACCACGAGCCCGCATGCGGCGTCCACAACGACAGGTTCTCGAATGGCTCACCGCGCTCCCATCTCGTCACTCCGTCAATCTGTACGATCGCGCTGTACCGCGGCATATGCAGCCGCCACGGCACCGCCCCGCGATCGTCGGCTGCGGGGACCGTGTGGCTTGCGTTGCCCCTGTCATCGACCGGAATCTCGGCCAGCAACTTGCCGTCGCCGTCGTACAGCGCCAGCGCATCGACATCGTCCGGCACACCTGAGACATCGATGACGATCTCTGCTCGCCGGGGGAGAAAGCAGACATCGCCGGAGACACCAGGGTTGAGTAGCACCAGCGGCTCCATGTGCCGCGCATCCCGGTGCCCCCGTGAGGTTTCGACAAGATAGTGCTCACAGTTGGTCCGGAAGCCCCACGCGATCTCGTCCCCGTAGCGGTCCTGCGTCACGGTCACGTTCAGGGCGTAGATGCCCGGGCGCTCAACCTGCGTCGAGAGCACAACCCGGCCGGGCTCACCGAGGCCGCTGCCGACCTCTCCGCCGTCGTCGGGAATGATCTCCTCCTGCAGCACGTGGCGATCGGGGCTGACCAGCAGCGCCCGCAGATCAGTCGTCCGCGCGTGGAGGTGCCGGTCGCGCTTCTCGACCTCGACGATCAGCTCACCAGGCTCGGCGAACAGATACACCCCGCCGCAGCCGCCTATCTGCAGATCGATCGGTTCCTCGCTTCCCAGGTTCACGTCAGCCTCCTGCAGAGCTGTCACTTCAGGCGGGGTGTCGCCCGAACAGACGCACGCCGCGCCCAGTGCTATCGACACCACCATGATGACCGCAAACCATCGCATCCCGATCACGCCCCTCACACGTGCTCTTTCCGCCGCCACGAGCATCACTCGCCAGTCAGTTCGATCCGCAGATCGTCCAGCCACGCCGTGATCTGCGCGGCGTTGTAGCTGTGGATCCACAGGTCCATCTGCGTCGTTCCCGTCGGCGTCTCGAACTCTGCTTCGAAGTCACGCCACCCGTCAGTCGGCTCGCCGAGGCTCAGCACCGGTCCTATATGCCCGCGCTCACTCGTCACGTTCAGCAGTTCACCGTCCGCGTCGTAGAACCGCACGTAGAGGCCCAGACCCGTCCCCTCGGCGCAGAGAATCCGGCCCGAGAGCCGGTGCCGTTTCTCGCCGGTCGCCTCCATCCGCCCGGAGGTGACGTTGGAGCCGGCCTCATCGCTGGCGTCGGTGATCTTCAGAGAGTACGAGCCGGACGCTGCCCGCTCCTCGGAGAGTTCGGCCAGTCCATCGTTCGGGATCGACCATCCGAACGATCGGTACTCGAAGCCGCCGTTGCGCAGCAGATTCGCGTCATCCGAGCCCAGTTCTGCCAGCGGGGTTATCACCACGGTCACTGTCGCCTCGGTGACGGGCGCTGCCAGCACACTCGCGAGGCGTGTGGGCTGAGCCGTGGCGTCCTCGTGGATCTCGTCGGCCACGATCTCGTAATCTGCGCCCTCGACGTCGATCGTCGCCTGCAGCGCGCGGTCGACCTCCCAGATCACCAGCGTGCCGTCATCCCGCTGCATCCAGTCCCCGTCGGTGATCAGCGCAGTCTCGAACTCCTGCGGCTCCGAGAACACAACACGATCGGTCACCGACAGCGATTCCGCGCCGTCGCGCGAGTAAACGAATGTTCGCTCGAGCGTCTCCAGCTCCGGCACGTCATACGCCGCGCTCAGGTCCATCGTGATACTGTCTCGCTCGTCGCTGAAGTCGGTCGATAGGACCTTCGCGGCGCGCTCTCGTCCGGTCTCCTGCAGTCTCCCGGCGACGCGCGGCACCGGGTGACCGTAGGAGTTCAGCAGCTTCCCCTCATAGCGTCGCGAGCTGAACGTTCGCGCTGTGTACACCTCGCCGCCTGGATCGAGCAGGACCGCGCGGTCATCGACGACCACGGCGTACGAGCCGACATCGTTGTGGTTGTGATGCTCCGCGTTGTGGCCGCCCTTGAGCGCCACCCCAATGCGCGTCTCCGAGCCATCTGCTGGCCGGCAGATCAGAATCCCGGCGTCGTCGAAGAACGTGCGTATACCCGGCCGCGCGTCAACCTCGGCGGGCGGCCCGGCGAGCGTCGCCGCGTTTGGGAACGAGAAGATCATCGCGGTCGGAAGGCTGCCGACGGCCGACGCCAGCGGCAACTGGCTCCAGCGCTCCAGCCCCATGTCGAAGCGCTCGTTGAGGTACCACATGATCGTCGACGAAGGCCGCGCGTTGATCGAGCAGTCGGCGAACGCCGGTGCTACCTCGCCGATGATCTGGATGCGCGCCCCAAACAGCGCCGGCGCGACAGCACCCGGCCGTGCCAGCAGATCGACCCCTCCATCCGTCGCCTGCCAGACGGTGTCGGCGAGGTACACGTAGTTCCCAAAGCCGTAGTTCCAGTACCCGAGGCCCTCACTGCAGTAGCCGTCCTCGGTAAAGCCATTGAGGAAGTTCTGGGAGTAGAGCTCCGCCGCAGCAACGAACTCCGCGCGGTGCCGTCGATCCACGATCTGCGCCAGCGCAGCGCCGGTCACGCCCGCGAGGCAGACAGCGTTCCAGTTGTTCGTGGTGTGCATCCACCAGTTGTGATCCGCCTCGCCGCGGTACATCCGGGTGAACGGCGTCAGCACCCGCTCATCGACGTTCCGCGCGATCAACTCCCGCGTCTCCAGCGGCAGCCTATCCTGCAGGAGCCATGCCGCGGTCGCCATGTTCCACGCCACCGCCGAGGAGGCCAGGTCTATGCTGATGCCCTCCTGGTTGAAGTTCATCAGATCCCTGTCATGCGCCGGCATCACCCACGTCCGCTCGCCGCACAATGCCTCCACGGTCTCCACGATCGCTCCGATGAACCGCCCCTGATCCTCCACACATTCCGCGAGCACCAGCGGCGCGAGCCGTCCCCTGCGTATCCCCGCGACCCGCTGCCAGTTGGTCCGGTTCCCGGTCTGCGAGAACTGCAGATAGAGCTCGTCGGGCTGCTCAGGGATGGGCTCGTCGAGCAGGCTTTCAGCGCGCTCGACGATCTGCTGGAATGCCGCGGTCCCGGCCAGCTGCTCCCACGCATCACGGTCGGTCACCGGCCTGCCGAGCCCCT
>JALGTR010000008.1 GCA_029821265.1 Candidatus Zipacnadia bacterium | reverse complement strand
AACCGCTTCTGATTGAGCCGGTCGATGACACGGATGAGATGATCCAGAACGTCGATCGCCAGCTTCTGGAGCTGGACATGGTCAGGGAGGGCGATGTGATCGTCATCACGGCCGGTACGCCGATCGGCCGGCGCGGCACGACCAACACCATGAAGGTGCACGTCATCGGCTCTTAGGCCCGCAAGGGTGGCAGGTTCGCGCGCGAACGGGGAAGAAATCACACTTGAATGTCGGCGGGAGCCGCGCAGGCCGGAGGCCTGTCGCGATCTCGTGCCCAGATGTTGAGGGTGGTAGTATGCGTCTCGTGACGGCCGTATTGACGCTTGGGATGATCTCGAGTGTGTCCCTCGCGCAGGACAATCTCGTCGCAAATGGCGGCTTTGAGAACGGCTTCGAGGGCTGGCTGACGGACGTCATCGTCGGGCCCGTGGAGTTCCTCGAGTGCAAGCAGGTTGTACACAGCGGCGAAACGTCGCTGCTGATGGAGATTGGCGATGACGGGCGTGGGATCGCCCGCAGTCCGGCGTTTGAGGTCGAGCCGGGCGAGCAGTACCGCGTCTCCGTGTGGGCGACTGCGGAGGGGGCGCCCGAGGGGATGGTCTACGCGCGGGTTCACTGGTGGGCGGGTCCGCCGGGTGTGGCGAGCGAGGAGAGGATAAAGGACGACACCTCGCGCGCGGGCGGGACCTTCGGCTGGACGGAACTGACAGCGACCGTCACGGCGCCGGCCGACGCGCAGATGGCGACAGTGCGGCTGGAAACGAACGGCGATACCGGCGTTCTCAACACCGAGACCGACGGCGAATTCTGGGTACGCTTCGACGATCTCGTCGTGCAGCCCGTTGAGTGAGGCCGGGGACGTGAGCGGAGCGCCGAAGATCAGACCTGCGAGGCCGGGTGACGCCGAGGCTTGCGCTCAGATCGCTGTGGATGCGTGGCGCCACATCTTCGAGCACTGGCGGGAGCTGCTGGGCGACGAGCTCTGGGCGCTGAACTTCGGGGACTGGGAGCGGCAGAAGCGTTTGAGCGTGCGCAGCCATCTCAGCGACCACGCGGCCTGTGCGCTGGTCTCGGAGGTGCACGGCGAAATCGTCGGCTTCGCCACGTGGCGGCTGCACCGCGGCAAGCGGGTGGGGGAGATCAGCAACAACGCTGTAGCGCTCGAGTGGCAGGGACGCGGAATCGGCACGAGGCAGATCGAGCGGGTGCTGGCGATCTTCCGCGAGGAGGGCATGCGCTCGGCGCGGGTGCTGACAGGCGGGGATGCCGGCCACGCAGCGGCGCGCGCGATGTACCGTAAGGCGGGCTTCGACCGGAATATCCCTTACGTGGAGTATTTCATGATGCTTTAGCCCCGCGCCCGGGGTTGAGGGGGAGCGGACGCGGCCCGGCGAGGCCGGGCCGCGTCGGACTGCGTCCGCACAGTTGCGTCGCTTATGAGTTCGCCTCGGCGAACTCCTCGAGATCGACGACCTCGCCGCTCTCGCCGGACTCGACCATGGCGAGGGAGACGAGCAGTGCATTGTAGCCGTCGCGGTAGCTCGCGGCAGGTGCGAGATCGACCTCATCGTTGAGGCAGGCGTCGGCCCAGTGGCGGTAGAGGTCGGCAGTGAAATCGCGGCTCTCGCCGGTAAAGGTTGCGTTCCAGAAGTCGCGGATGACGCCCTTCTCCGTGGGGTTGGGCCCGACGGCGAACTTGATGTCGTTGCCCGTGGCCACGGCGACCCCGTTCTTGCCGACCACGTCAAGGCGCTGTGGCACGCCACCGCCGCCCATGGAGGAAGAGATGACGCCGACGGTCTTGTGCGGACCCTCGCCGAGCTCGATCTGGCAGCCCATGTACTCGATGGCGTCCGCGTCGGCCCAGACGTTGCGTCCCATCGTCGCGAAGACCGCCTTCGGCTCGCGGCCGGCGAGGAAGGGGATCATGTCGATGTCGTGGCTGATGAAGTCCATGATCCCGTCGAAGGGCTCGGCGCTGAGGTACTTGGCCGCCATCATGGGCCGCTGACGCGCGAAGAGCACCTGGAGGGGATCGATCTGCTCGCAGATCTCCTTCATCTTCAGGTAGACGGGACCGAAGCGAAGCTGGTAGGAGATCGCCGCCTGGAGGCCGCGGCTTTCGGCCGCCTCCATCATCTCCCAGGCCTGCGCGATCGACTTCGCCATGGGCTTCTCGGTCACCAGGTGCCTGTTGGCCTCGATGACCTGCATGGCGGTGTCGTAGTGGTAGGGCGTCGGCACGCAGATGCCACAGCCATCGATGTCGTAGTCGGCGAGCAGGGCGTCGATGCTCGAAACGTACTCGACCCCGAACTCCTCGGCGACCGGCCTCCCGACCTCCTCGTCGATGTCGCACACGGCAACGAACTCGATGTTCGGAGCGCCGGCGATGGAGCGGACGTGGCTCATCCCGCGCGGGCCGGCGCCGATCATCGCAACCCTCAGCTTGTCCATGATGCCTTCTCCTCAGTGTTGCTCGTCCTGAACGCGCATGTAGCGTCTCGGTATTCCACGGCCCCGCCCTGAACCCTTCCCGCGAGGAAGACTGATGCGGCGCGACGAAGCATTGTCCGGTGATGCGAAATGCGGGACGTTGACGAGAAGCTGCGACGGCTGCGGGATATCCTCGAGGAGATGGGAGGTGTGCTCATCGCCCTCTCGGGCGGGGTGGACAGCTCACTGCTCGCGGACGTGGCGGCGGAGGTGCTGGGCGAACGAGCCCTGGCCGTGACCGCCCGAGGACCGCTCTTTCCCGAGCGCGAGGTGCGGCAGGCGATGGAGATCGCGGAGCACGCGGGGATCCGCCATCTTGTCATCGGCGCCTGTCAGCTCGAGAACGACCTGGTGCGGAGCAATCCGCGTGACCGCTGCTATCACTGCAAGAGGCACCTCTTCCAGCACCTGACGGATATCGCGCACGTGGAGGGACTGCCGTGGATCGCGCACGGAGAGCAGGTCGACGATGCCGGCGCTCATCGTCCCGGGGCACGCGCAGCCGAGGAGATGGGCGTGCGCGCTCCGCTGGCGGAGGCGGGGCTGACCAAGGACGATGTGCGGGAGCTGTCGCGGAGGCGAGGGCTGCCGACGTGGGATGATCCCCCCATGGCCTGTCTTGCGACGCGCATCCCCTACGGCGAGGAGCTGACGGAGCAGCGTCTGGCGCGTATCGAGGCGGCGGAGGAGGCGCTGCGGGGGCATGGCTTCAGGGCCCTGCGAGTGCGCGACCACCGCGAGGTCGCGCGCATAGAGCTGCCGGCGGCGGAGATCGCGCGGATCGTCGATGAACCGCTGCGTTCTCAGATCGTCGAGGAGCTGCGAGAACTCGGGTATACCTACGTCACCGTGGACCTGGCGGGGCTGCGGTCGGGGAGCATGGACGAGCCGGCGGAGGACCGCTGAGACTCACGGAGCGAAGGTCGGGATCAAGTAGCTGAGCATCTCCCAGAAGCTGACCGCGTTGAGGACAAGCAGCAACACCGGAAGCGCCACCCAGCAGAGGCGGCGCCATCGCTGCGTCAGCACCAGCGGGCCGAGCGCGAAGATCGACATGTAGGCCGCGACCGCGGGCAGCAGGTAGCGGCCGCCCTCATAGCGGCCGGGGTTGACGAAGATCGCGTTCCAGGTGACGCCCGCGTACATGGTAACGGCCGTGGCCAAGAGCGTTGCCACAACCAGCCCGCGGCTGCGCCGATCCTCTGACCGCAGCCAGCGCACTGCGAGCGCTACTCCGCCGATGATTGCGACGATCGTCAGGGGAGCGGCCAGAGCCAGCAGCGGCGTCTCGAGATCAGGGCGGGGCCAGAGGGCGGTCGGACCGGGTGGGGGCGGTGAGTGCGGCCCGGGAAGCCAGCCGACCTGTGCCCACGTGGACCGATAGAGACCGTCGATGGCGCGAACGAACTTCCCGACGAGTGTGTGCACCGGCCAGGCGGCCTCCGGCCACGGCGGGTCTGACTCGATGCGACCCCAGCGCTGCAGATGCCAGGCGATCACCGCGCCTCCCGTGACGGCGAAGGCGCCGAGGAAGCCCCCGAGACTGCGAAGCGCGGTCCGCAGCGGCCGGCCCTCCGCGCCCGCGTTGCGATCCGTCAGCGCTGGCGCGAGAGCGATCGCGCTCGCGGGGGCGGGGAGCATCAGGAGCACGTTCATCTTCGCGGCGACTCCCAGTCCGGCGGCGAGCCCGGCAAGGGCGGCGAAAAACGTGCGGCGGTCGGGCTCGAGCACCGCCCGACAGCTCAGGTAGAGCACAAGAGCTCCAGCCGCAGCCGCAGTGACATCGTTGGCGAACATCGCGGAGACGAGCAGATAGTGCGGCAGCCAGCCGACCGCCGCCATGCCCACCGGCGCGACCCAGGGGTGAGAGGGAACCGCGCGACGCAGCATCGCGTAGACGGCGATGATGCCCCCGGCGCCGATCAGCACCGAGAAAAGACGCAGGATATGCCACTGTGCGGAGCGATCGAGGCCGTCGGTGGCGAGATACAGCGGGGCAGCGAGCAGGTAGTGCAGCGGCGGGTGGTGGCTGATGGCCTCCTGCTTCTCGGCGATCCCGGGAATGCGGCCCTCCTCGGCGACGATCTGCAGGTAACGGAGGTGGCGCGGCTCGTCGATGCCTCCGCCGAGGGGGATCACGTAGCTCCAGCTGCCGGCCAGCAGGAGGTATACGACGATGATCCCGCCGGCCACCAGCTTCGGTCTGTCGGTCATTGGCGTCTCTCCGTGGCTTGAGCTGGCATCGGACGTTCGGCTGCCGCCGCTTCGCGCGCTTGACGCGGGCGATGGCGGCTGGTACATTGCGATGTACCCCGAAGAGGAGGCACCCGTGACGAGAACTCCCGCGATCGAGCTCAGTCGATTGTACCGGTGGCAGCGCCTGACGTCAACCGCGGCGGTGTTGACATGGATTGTCGCGACTGCGGTGGCCGGCGCTGCCTTCTGTCCGCCGGCGCAGGCGGCGCGGGCGATCCGCACGATCGAACCGCGGACGGATCTGCGTACCGGCCCGAGTCGTGCGCACAATCGCATCACCGTCCTGCCGCCGGGAATCACGCTGTGGGCTGAGGACTACGAGGGCGGCTTCTACCGCGTGCCACTGGCGCCGGTGCTGACCGCGTGGGTCGAGGAGTCGCACGTGCAGCCGCTGGATCGCTCAGTGCCGCGGCCGGCGCTGCAGCGCGTGACGGACGTCTCGGTGAAGGGCACCGACGCCGGGACGGTGGTCACGGTCGCGCTTGATCGTCCGGTGGCCTACCGCGTGCAGCAGCAGCTTCAGCCGCCCGTACTAACGTTGGACCTGTTCGGTGTGACGCTGGCGCGCTACGGCGTGCGACAGCTTCCGTCCGATCGGTGCACCTGGGCGGTCGAGGCGCGCCAGGTCACCGACGGCTGGGCGGAGCTGCGATTCGACCTTGCATTCACGCATCAGCGCGGCTGGCGGGTGACCCAGCAGGACGGATCGCTGCAGCTTCTCATCCGCCGGCCGTACAACGCGCCGGGGCTGGACGGAAAGGTCATTGTGATCGATCCCGGGCATGGAGGGGCAGATAGCGGCGCGATCGGACCGACGGGCGTGCGCGAGAAGGATGTGAACCTGCGGATCGCCAGGAAGCTGGCGCCGCTGCTGCGCGAACGCGGGGCCATCGTGCGGGTTCTGCGCACGGACGATCGGCCGGTGGGCGACGGCGGCGGCAAGCGGGCTGAGCTGGAGGCGCGCTTGGCGGCGAGCGGGCAGCCAGACGCCGACTTCTTCCTGAGCATACACAACAACGCAGTGGGCACGGGCGATCCGGCGCGGGCTCACGGAACTGAGACGTACTACTGGACGCCGATGAGTGCGCTCCCAGCGAGGATCCTGCAGAATCATCTGTGCGCGCGTCTCGAGACCCGCAACCGGTTCATCTCCTGGCGGCCGTTCTACGTGCTGCGATCGGGCGATCTGCCGCGGGTCCTGGTGGAGTGCGCCTACGTGAGCGATGCCGCGGAGGAGAGGCGAATGAAGAGCGAGGAGTTCGCCGTGAAGTGCGCGGAGGCCCTTGCTGATGGTCTGAAGGAATTCTTTGATATGGCAGTGAACCCATGATGGGACAGCAGCGGTGTCGAGTGACGGTTTTGTGCCGAACGTGGCGTGATCGGAGTGACCAGTCGTGAGGCTGCGCGTGCTGACGGGCGATATGGAAGGCTACGAGTTCGACGTTGATGGTGAGGTCGTCACGCTGGGCCGCAAGGCCGAGAACGACGTGGCTATCCCGCTTGATCCGCGGGTTTCACGTTTTCACGCACAGCTAACGCGTGGCGATGATGGCACGTGGCTGCTCGAGGACCTCGAAAGTACGAACGGGACCTTCGTCGGCCGACGCCGCATCCACGCGCCGACACCGATCGTGCCGGGCGAGGCCTTTCGCATGGGGCGCACGTGGCTGAGGCTCGAGGAGGAACCGCCGCCGCAGGCCTCGGCGGCCGATGCGGTGATGCTGGTGGAGGGCGACGATGAGCGCCGCCCGCGCGAGGACGTGATCGTCTCGGTGCAGCCGGGGACCGAGGCGGGGCCGGAGCTTGATTCCACTGAGCTGGCGAGGCGGTTCGATGTGATGCGAGAGGTGGGGCTGACGCTCGGCAGCACCCTGGACCTCGACGAACTTCTGGGTGAGTTCCTGCGCAGCATCATGCGCGTTGTTCCGGCCGAGCGCGCGTTCCTGCTTCTGCGCGATCCTGATAATGGGGAGCTGACGCCGACGGCCGTGTGGCCGGTCGATGACTCCGGCGAGGAGATGGCGATCAGCCGGAGCATTGTGGAGCGCGCTATTGAGGAGCGTTCGACGCTTCTCCTGTCAGACGCGATGGCGGACGAGCGCTTCGGCGAGGTGGAATCGGTGCGCGATCTGCGCATCCGGTCTGCGATCTGCGCGCCGCTGATGCGGGCGGGCGACGCGCTCGGCGTCATCTTCCTCGACACCACGTCGGCGACGGACGTGTTTGAGCGCGATGACGCTGAGCTGGTGAGCTCGATCGCGTCACAGGCGGCGGTCGCGATCGAGAACGCGCGGCTGTACACGGAGCTGAAGGGCGCCTACGAGGAGCTCAAGACCGCGCAGGAGCAGCTTATCCGCAGTGAGAAGCTCTCGATCATCGGGACGCTATCGGCAAGCGTCGCGCATGATATGGCGAACGTGGTTTCGCCGATGGTGACACTGGTGGATCTTGCGCTGAGCAAGGGGCACGTGAGCGAGGACACGGAGGAGGCCCTCGAGCGGCAGCTCCAGCGCATGCTGGCGCTGGTCGAGCGGCTGAAGTCATTCGCGCGCCCGGAGCGGATGGAGAAGGTGGCGTGCGACATCAACGAGGTGGTCGTCGGCGCGCTCTCGATGATCCGCACTGAGCTGCACCACGAGGGCGTGAAGATCGATCTGCAGTTTGCCGAGGACCTTCCCGAGGTGCAGGCGGTCCCCACGCAGCTCGATCGCGTGATGCTGAACCTGTATCTGAACGCGCTTGAGGCGATGGACGAGGAGCCGAAGCACCTGACGATAAAGACCGAGCTGGACGGCGACGAGGTCGCGATCTCGGTAAGCGACACCGGCCCGGGCATTCCGCCGGAGCTGCAGGCACGGCTGTTCGAGCCGTTCTTCACCACGAAAAAGAGCGGGACGGGGATGGGCCTGTTCTCCTGCCGGCGGATCGTCGAGGACGAACATGGCGGGAGCATTGAGGTCGACAGCCGCGTGGGCGAAGGCACGACCGTAACCATTCGCCTGCCGGTCGGAACGCAGGCGTAAGGCGACCCGCTGGCCGTCAGTCGCAGCCGCTGGGGGTGAGCGCGATGCCCGGCACCTGCATCTCCTCCAACACCCTCGCGGCCGATGCCGTCATGGCAGCCACTTGCAGGGCTAATGCATTGGCTGTCGCCGGCGTTTACTCCAGCACGCAGCCTCCCGGACCACCCTCGCGCACCTCGCCGACCTGCAGGGGCTCCTCGCCACAATCGCGCAGGATCTCGCAGGTCTGCGTGAGATCGGCTTCGGCGACCGCGAGGACCATGCCGAGGCCGAGGTTGAAGGTGCGACGCATCTCGGACTCGGCGACGTCGCCGGTCTGCTGGATCAGGTCGAAGATGGCCGGGCGCTCGAAGCTGGACATGTCCACGTGCGCGGTCAGCCCCGACGGGATGCCGCGCGCCACGTTGCCCCCGATCCCGCCGCCGGTGATGTGCATGATCGAGTGGGGCAGAGGGCCCTCGTCGAAAAGGGTGGCCAGGGAGCCAGCGTAGATGCGCGTGGGCTCAAGCAGTTCCTCGCCCAGCGTCCGACCGAGGCTGTCCACGTGCTCGGTCAGAGGCATCTGCGCGATCTCGAGGAGCACGTACCGGGCGAGCGAGTACCCGTTGCTGTGCAGGCCCGAGGAGGGGAGACCAAGGAGCACGGCGCCGGGCCTCACCTGCGACCCGTCGATAATGCGGTCGCGAGGCATCACACCGACTGCGAAGCCGACGAGGTCGTACTCGCCCTCGGCGTACATGCCGGGCAGTTCGGCGGTTTCGCCTCCGAGGAGCGCGCAGCCGCACTCCCTGCAGCCGTCCGCCACGCCGGAGACGATCTCGGCGACGACCTCCGGGACGAGCCTGCCGATGCCCACGTAGTCGAGGAACAGCAGCGGCCTCGCGCCCTGGCAGACGATATCGTCAACGCACATCGCAACGCAGTCGCGGCCGATCGTGTTGTGTCGGTCGAGCGCGAAGGCGATCTTCAGCTTGGTGCCGACCGAATCTGTACCGGCCACGAGCACGGGATCGGCGTATGCGTCGCCGAGGCCGATCATGCCGCCGAAGTCGCTCAGTCCGCTGATGACGGCCGGGGTGTGCGTGGCGCGAACCGCGGCCTTCATCAACTCGACAGCGCGCTCGCCGGCCTCGATGTCAACGCCTGCATCGCGGTAGGTGGGGCTCTTCTCGTCCATGGTGCCTCCGCTTCACTACGCTCTGGTGGCCTGCTGCTCCTCGAGGTCGAACTTGCTCATACGCAGGTGTTCGGGTACGGGGATCGGGTACTTGTTGTCGAAGCAGGCCGTGCAGAAGTTGGAGCGGGGCAGCCCGACGGCCTTGACGAGGTTCGACAGCCGCAGGAAGTCGAGAGAGTCGGCGCCGAGATATTCGCGGATCTCCTCCTTGCTCATGCGCGCCGCAATCAGCTCCGAGCGTCCGGCGGATGTGTCGATCCCATAGAAGCAGGGGTACTTGATCGGCGGGCAACTGATGCGCAGGTGGATCTCCCGCGCGCCGGCCTGGCGAAGAAGCTCGATCTCCGGTCCGGTGGTCGTGCCGCGGACGATGGAATCATCCACGACCACGAGCCGCTTGCCGGCGATAGCCTCGCGGAGGGGCGTAAGCTTCATCCGCACGCCGAGGGCGCGCATCCGCTGGCTGGGCTTGATGAAGGTGCGGTGGATATAGCGGTTCTTGATGAAGCCCTCGCCGTACGGGATACCGGAGACCTCGGCGAAGCCGACCGCGTGGGGAATGCCGGTCTCGGGAACAGGCATGACCATGTCGGCGTCCACCGGCGACTGGCGGGCGAGCATGTGGCCCATCCGCACGCGCGACTGATAGATCGAGCGCCCGTAGATGTGGCTGTCGGGGCGGGCGAAGTAGATGAACTCGAAGATGCAGCAGGACTTGCGCTCTGGCTCCATCACCTGCATCGAGTGCATATCGCCGCCGACGAAGCTGATGATCTCACCCGGCTCGACCTCGCGGACATAATCTGCGCCCAGGGGATACAGCGCGCAGGTCTCGGAGGCGATGACCCACTGATCGCCGTTCAGGCGGCCGACGCAGAGGGGGCGGACGCCCTGAGGGTCACGGACGGCGATGAGGCGGTCGGGGGTGATGATCCCGAGGGAGTAGGCGCCCTGCATTCTCGTCATGGCCTCGGCGATGGCGTCTTCAATGCGATCATGGCTGGAGCGGGCGATGAGCTGGGTGATGACCTCGGTGTCGCTTGTGGCCTCGAACTGCGCGCCCTGCTGCTCAAGTTCATCGCGCAGCGCACGGGCGTTGACGAGGTTCCCGTTGTGGGCGACGGCGATCGGGCCGGAGCTGTGCTCTGCGATGAATGGCTGGGCGTTCTCAATGACATTCGAGCCCATCGTGGAGTACCGGACGTGTCCGAGCGCGACATCTCCCTGCAGCCGAGCGAGATCTTCCTCCTCGAAGACCTCGGTCGCCAGGCCCATCCCGGTATGCACGTTGATGTCGCCGTCCCGGCCGACGGCGATGCCGGCGCTCTCCTGACCGCGGTGCTGGAGGGCGAAGAGGCCGAAGTAGGCAAGTCGCGAGATGTCCTCAACTCCGGGCGCCTGGATGCCGATGACCCCGCAGGCATCGCGCCACGTCCGCTCATGCGACCATGCGTGGCAGCCGACGCATCCTTCGTTCATTGTTCCTCCCCACGCACACGCCTGTCGCTTGCGATAACGCCCTCTCGTCGCCTCGCGGTCATCTCCTGCAGCCTCCCTGCGATCTCCGGATCGTTGGTGGCAAGGATCCGCGCAGCCAGCACGGCGGCGTTCTTCGCTCCGTTGATCGAGACGGTCGCCACGGGCACCCCGGAGGGCATCTGGACCATGCTGTAAAGCGCGTCAACGCCACGCAGTGGCGTGGCGTCGATGGGTACCCCGATGACCGGAAGCTGGCTCTCGGCGGCAACAGCGCCAGGAAGCGCTGCCGCGGCGCCGGCGCCGGCGATGAGAACCTTCAGACCGCGTTCAGCGGCCCCGCGGGCCCACTCGGCAACCAGATCCGGCGTGCGGTGAGCCGACATGATGCGCATCTCGCAGCTGATACCGAGGTCCTCGAGCATGTCGGCACACGGCCGCATGACCTCAAGGTCGGATTCGCTGCCCATGACGATCCCAACAGGCGGTGCGTCAGTCCCCATCGTGTCACTCGCTCCCCACGGCTCGTTCGGCGATGTCTGTGCGGAAGTACATGTCCTCGAAGTCGATTCGGCCGACGCCGTTGTACGCGCGGTCACGGGCCTCTTCAAAGGTCCTTCCGAGCGCGGTGACACCCAGGACGCGGCCCCCGTCGGTCATGTAGCGGCGACCGAAGCGCTTTGTACCCGCATGGAAGACGATGACGTTCTCGTCCGCCTCGGCCTCCTTGAGGCCGGTGATCTCCCTGCCCTTCTCGTAATGGCCCGGGTAGCCTCCGGATGCGATGACCACGCAGACGGCCCGCTCGTCCCGCCAGGTGGCGTCGACCGCGTCGAGGCGGCCCTCGATGGTGGCGAGGAAAAGCTCGACGATGTCGCTCTCGAGCCTCGGCACGACGACCTGTGTCTCCGGGTCGCCGAAGCGGCAGTTGTACTCGAGCAGGCGCGGGCCCTCCTCGGTCAGGATTATGCCCGCATACAGCGTGCCGCGATACGGAGTGCCGTCCTCGGCCATCTGCCGGACGGTGGGTTCGATGATGTCCGTCAGGATCTGCTCAAGCGCATCGTCGCTGAGGACCGGAACGGGGGAGTAACAGCCCATCCCGCCCGTGTTCGGACCCTCGTCACCGTCGTAGATCCTCTTGTAGTCCTGTGACGGAACCATCGGCAGGATGTTCTCGCCGTCGCAGAACACTTTGATCGAGCACTCCTGCCCGACCAGACACTCCTCAATGACGACGCGATCGCCGGCGGGCCCGAATGCCTTCTCTACCATCACCTCTTCGATGGCGTCGAGAGCGTCGTCGACGGTCTCCGCGACCACCACGCCCTTGCCAGCCGCGTCACCGTCAGCCTTGACCACGATCGGCGCGCCCTGCTCGCGCACGTAGGCGCTGGCCTCCTCGGGGGAGGAGAAGACCCTGAACTGCTTGCCCGGAGCGCCGGCCTTCTCGACGACCTCGTTGGCGAACGCCTTGCTGCCCTCGAGGCGCGCGGCGGCGGCGTTCGGGCCGTAGATCGGCAACCCGCGGCTCTCGAAGTGATCGACGATACCGATGATCAGTGGCCGCTCCGGCCCGACGACGGTAAGGTCGATATCCTCGCGCTCTGCGAAGTCGCCCAGCTCCTCGATCTCCTCGGGGGCTATCGGCACGCACTCGGCCAACTTCGCGATACCGCCGTTGCCCGGCGCGCAGAACAGCTCATCGCAGTGCGGACTCTGGGCTATCTTCCAGCATAGAGCGTGCTCGCGTCCGCCGGACCCAACTACAAGAATCTTCATTCGTAGACCTCAGCTTCCCGGAACAGGTCGATATTCTCAAAGATGCGAGAGTTCTGTTTGAAGCCCAGCTTGACTGTGCCGACCGGGCCGTTGCGGTGCTTGCCGATGATCAGCTCGGCTATGTCGATCTCGTCGCGCGGGGAGGATGTCTCCTGCGCGGCGGCGGATCTGGCCTCCGCCTCGACCTCCTCGGCGTCGCGTTTGCGCTGGTAGTAGCTCTCCCGGTAGAGGAGGCAGACGATGTCCGCCTCGGCCTCGATCGAGCCGGATTCGGCAAGGTCCGAGAGGATGGGGCGCTTGTCCTCGCGCCGCTCAACGTTTCGCGAGAGCTGAGAGCCGATGACGACAGGGATGTTCAGTTCGCGCGCGAGGGCCTTCATCGCGCGGGCGACCTCGCCAATCTCCTGGTGGCGGTTCTCCTGCGAGCGACGCTCTGTGGTGACAAGCTGCAGGTAGTCCACGCAGATCAGGCCGATGTCATGCTGAGCCTTCATCCGCCGGGCCTTCGACCGCAGCTCCATGATCGAGATGCCGGGGGTGTCATCGATAAAGATCGGCGCCCCGGCGAGATAGCCGACGGCCTTGCCGATGCGTCCCCACTCGGGCTTGGTGGCCTGTCCGCGCCGCAGTCGCCATGAGTTGACGCGGGCGCGGCCGCACAGCAGCATCTCGGCCAGCTGGCCGGCCGACATCTCCAGCGAGAAGATCCCCACGCCGGTCGGCTTCTCCTCGTTGATGGCCGCGTGCATCGCGATGTTATTCACCATCAGCGAGGTCTTGCCCATCGATGGGCGGCCCGCGATGATGATAAGGTCCCCGTTCTGCAGGCCGGAGGTCATCTTATCGAACTCGGTGAGGCCTGTGGGCACTCCGGTGAGGAAGCCCTTGCGGTTGAAGACCTCCTCAAGGTGATTGAATGTGTCCGCGACAAGGGGAGCGATGTGCTCGTAGTCCCGCGTGGACCGCTGCTGTGCGATGCTGAAGATGGTCTGCTCCGCCTGGTCGAGGGCCGCCTGAATGTCCTCGGGATCGTCATAGGCGATGGCCTGGATCTTCGACCCGGCGGCGATCAGACGTCGCAGGACGGCCTTATCGTGAACGATCGTCGCGTAGCGTACAACGTGAGCGGTGGTCGGGACCTCACCGATAAGCGCCGTAAGGTACTCACCCCCGCCGACGGCCTCCAGCTTGCCGCGTCGCCGCAGCTCCGCTCCGACGGTCACCACGTCCACCGGATCGCCGGCCTCCTCCACCGCCTTGATGGAGGAGAAGATGATGCGATGGGCCTCGCGATAGAAGTCCTCCTCATCGACGATTGCCATCGCGCGACTCACGGCGCCTGCCTCCATGAGCATGGCGCCGAGGGTCGCCTGCTCGGCCTCAAGATCCTGCGGTGGCAGGCGGTCGGAGAGCCTGTCCAGTGTCCGGGTGATGCCGTCGTCGGGCATGTGGACCTCCGGCGATCTGCTGGTGTTTCTGTGGTCCGCCCGGCATCCCCCTTCTGGTGCCGCCGCCGGGCGGCGCGGCGGCACCTGCAGTCCGCAATCTACTCCTCGCCTTCGGTGTCTTCCTCGTCAGCTGCCTCTTCCTCGGCCTCGGCCGCTGCCTCTTCAGCCTCGCGAGCCGCGATCTCCTGGGCGATCTCCTCGAGGATCTCCTCGGGACTGCGCTCGTCCTCGATCGGCACGACGCGGACGGGCAGCTCGGTCTCGACGTCCTTGTAGATCTTCGCGGTGATCAGGTAGTCGCCGATCTCGCGGATCGGCTCGGGGATGTCGATGTCACGCCGATCGATGATGATGTTGAGCTGCTCCTCCGCGGCCTGGGAGATCTGGCCGGTCGTGACGCTTCCGTGCAGGCGGCCGCCCTCGCCGGTCGGAGCCTTGACGATGATCCGCCGCTCGCGCAGCTCCTTCACCTTCTCCTGGGCTCGCTTGCGCTTCTGCTCGTCGCGGCGCTCGATGGCGTCACGGCGATTCTCGAGGTCGCGCATCGCGCCCTTGGTCGCGCGCACAGCCATCTCGCGTGGCTCCAGGTAGTTGCGGAAGTAACCGTCTGCAACGTCGAGCACGTCGCCCTCATGGCCGACGCGCGGAATGTCCTCAAGCAGTATGACCTTCATCAGTAGCCTCCTGGTGAAAATTGGCACCGCGGGCCTCGGTCAGCCCGCCGTCTTCGATGGCACGTGTGTTTTCGCGGGACCGGGGGCATCCCGCGCTGGTTGCTCCGTCCCCGGCGAATCGGCCTCAGAAGTCCTCCATATAGCGCAAGCCGATGATCGGATCGTTGTCCTTGAACGCCCGCTCCATCCCCAACAGCAGATCGTAACGCTTCTCCACGGCAAGACGCCAGCGCAGGTCGAGGCGGGCGTCGTCAGGATCATACAGCTCTGCCTCGATCGCGCCTTCGGGCCCATCGTACTCCCAGTCGTACCCAACGCCCACCTTGTTGCCGAAGATTCCCGCGCGCAGCCAGCCGGGGCCGGCGCGGTCGGTGATCTGGGCGTCTACGGTCTCGGCGTCCCCGAAGTCCCGCACTCCGAGCCGCCAGTAGTGCTCATCTTCGGGGTCGAAGCGGACGTCCACGGCCACGTCGGTCCGCACTCCATCATCACTCGCCACGCGTCCCTGAAGCCTTGTGCGGGCGCTAATCCGTGTGAACATCTCCTGGGTCTCGCGCACACTGTCGAGCGTGGCCTCAAGATCAGCCATCACGTCCTGGGCCTGCTTGATCGCCTCGCTGCTCGACTCAGTAGTCGCGCGCAGGTTGGAGACCGCCGCGCGCAAATCTTCGTTGATCTGCTCGTCGCCGAGCAGCTTCTCCGCGTGCTCGGTCGTGGCCTTCAGGTTTTCGGAGGCCCTGCGGACATTCTCCAGGGTGGCCCGGATGTCGGCATGCAGCTGCTCGTCGCCCGTCAGCGCCTGCGCGTCCGCGGTCATCTGCCGGATGTTGTCGCTGGCCTCCTGGAGCGCCGCCAGCGCCTCCTCAACCCGGGCGTCGATAGTCGAGCCCTCGACCCGGCGGCGGACGTCAGCCGAGATCGCTGCGAGGTCCTCGGACGCCTTTCGGACGTTATCGCCCGCGGCCGCCATCTGGGCCGGGACCGGCGAGACACTCACCATCCGCTCGACCGCCTTCGTGGTCTCGCGTATGTCCCGGGAGGATGCGATGAGATTCTGCATGATCGCCGCCAGGCGCCGCTCGTTCTCAACGCTCGCCCTTCCGAAGACGTCCACGATCTCGATCGCTTTCTGGGTTACAACTGCGGCCTGCGATGTGGCTTTCTCGAGGTTCGCGATGGTCTGCTTCAGATTCTCCTGCGTCTCAACGTCCGAGATCACGAGGTTCGCCGCATCGACGGCCTCACGCGCGGCGACGATTAGCCGTCGGGCTTCATCCATCACGACTTCGGCGCTGGAGGCACCTCCGCCCTCGATAACATCGCCCGGCTCGACCGGCCTGTGCTCCTCCGGATCGATCTGATCAGCGGGGGTAATCTCAACGTACTTCTCGCCAACCAGCGAGCCCTGCTTGATCTCGAAGCTGTCGTCGCGGTGGATGACCTTGTCGGTCTTCACGGTCAGCTCCACCGCCACGGGCTTTCCGGGATAGTCCGTCAGCTCGATCGCCGAGACGTCCCCGATGCGCTTGCCGGAGTAGCGGACCGGTGACCCCGTGTCAAGACCCTGAACGTTCGCAAACTGCACGGTGAATGAGTACGCGCCGATGTTGCGCAGGGCGTCGCTGAGAAAGACTGCCACCGCCAGGGCGATGAGCGCGGTGGCGATGACGAGCAGACCGACTTTCGCCTCAGCGGACACCGGCCATCACCTCGTTGGGGAGCAGTGCTCGGTCATCGGACCGGTGCCGAGCCCGTGCACGAACCGCCGCACGGTAGGTAGCTCTGACTCCCGAAGCTCCTCGGGCGTTCCCATGACCTGGACGCGCCGGTCGTGCAGCATCATGACCCGGTCTGCGATCCCCAGGAGGTTGGGCACGTCATGCGAGACGACGATCACCGTCGAGCCGGTGTCGTCGCGCACCTTCTTGATCAGGTCCGTGATATTGCACGCCATGACCGGGTCCAGTCCGCTGCTGGGCTCATCGTAGAGGATCAGTTCGGGCTGCTCCATCAGCGCGCGGGCGATCGAGACGCGCTTTTTCATCCCACCGGAGAGGTCGGCAGGCATGCGGTCCTCCGTGCCGGCCATCTCAACGGTCTCCAGCAGCTCGCTGACCCGCTTGTCGATCTCCGAGCGAGGGATGTCCTTGCGATTGCGCAGGGCGAAGGCGACATTCTCGCGGACGGTCATCGAGTCAAAGAGCGCTGAGTACTGAAAGCACATCCCCATCGCCTTGCGAACCCGGTTCAGGCCATCCTCGTCGAGGACGGTGATGTCCTCGCCCTTGAAGAATACGTGGCCGCTGGTTGGCCGCTCCAACCCGATCAGCAGGCGCAGGAGAGTGGTCTTTCCCGAGCCCGACATGCCCATGATCCCGAATATCTCGCCTCGATAGACATCAAACGAGATATCCTCGAGGATCGGGGTGTCGTCAACCGAGTAGCTGACATGCCGCACTGAGACGAGCGGCTCACCGGTGCGATCGACCGCTCGCGGTTTTGGCTTTTCCCCGGGGCGCAGCGTCTCTTCGCCTGCCTCCATGCAGGTGGACTCCTCGGTGGCGGTGTCCTCGAGCCGGTCAGCTTCCGTCACCATCTCGTCGGTGCGCCCCATCTCCACCAGTCCCTGCTCCCCGCTGCGTGAGAGCGTCGTCTCGGATATGATTGGCCCGCGCCCCCGGCGGCTACGGGAAGAGCACGACCGTCAGTGCCAGGTTCGCGGCGTAGATAAGCATGATGCAGTAGACGACAGCCCGCGTCGTGGCGCGGCCGACCTCTTCGGACGCCTTCTCCGTGTACAGTCCCTGATGGCAGCCGACCACGGCGATGATGATCCCGAAGAAGATGGACTTGATGACACCCGCCGCGACCGTCCAGGCCTTCAGGTTCCCCGGTATGCTGCCGAAATAGCCGTCAATGCTCAGCCCGGCGGTTGCATTCGCCATGATGAAGCCGCCGCCGGTGCCGATGACGTCCGCCAGAAGGGCCAGCATCGGAACCGTTATAAGCCCTGCGAGGTAACGAGGGACCACGAGGTACTGCACCGGGTCCGTCGCCATCGTCCGCAGGGCATCGATCTGCTCGGTAACCTTCATAGTGCCAAGCTCGGCCGCCATCGCCGAGCCTGCGCGCGCGGCAACAACGATCGCTGTCAGCGCCGGTCCCAGCTCTCGAGCCATCGTCTCGGCGACGGCCCAGCCCACGTATGCGCCGGCGCCCAGCAGGCTGGCCTGGTCGGCCACATGGTACGAAAAGACCATCCCCGAAAAGAGCATCGTGACAGCCACGATTGGAAGCGAGCTGACGCCCACTGTGGCCATCTGCTGCACCGTCGGGCGGAGTTCCACGTCGCCGCGCGACAGATGTACAAGCGTTCGCAGGTGCAGCTCCGACATCTCTCCGAAGAAGGTCAGGACCTTCAGGACGTATCCGCCGAGGGCGGCAATGGCTGACAGCACGCTGGAGGCTCCGTGACCGGGCTGGTGCGCCTGACAGGATCAAGCGAATTATAACGCGGGCCCGCGCGGCGAGTCAAGCTGACTCCCGCCGCTCAGCGCATCGCCGGCGCCGCGCCCAGATGCACGTCGTCGTCGTTGGTCTTCTCCTGCCAGTCCTCGATGCGGTCGTACAGGTTAGCCAGCAGCGCTTTGGCGGCCGGATCGTCGATCAGATTCCTCGTCTCGCCGGGATCCTCTTGCAGGTTGTAGACCTCATGTTCGCCGATCGCGCTGCAGTTCAGCTTCCATCCGGTGCTGGTGATAATAGTACGAATCAGCGCAGAGAACGTCCGCATAGCCTCATCGTAGGTGGTGAAATTCGCCAGGTATTCGGGCATATGATGCTGATTGATGCTCAGCGCCGCGTTGTCAGGGCCGTTCCATTCGATGAAGACATCACGACCGGCGAAGTCGTCGAGGTTGTGAAGCCTCGGGCGCAGCGTCTCTCCCTGCAGATGCGCCGGCACAGCTCGTCCCAGCAGATCCAGCAGCGTCGGGACGAGGTCGATCTGGCTGACCGGGGCCCGGACACGTCCTGCAGGCTCGTCGAGCCACGGCACGTGCACCATCATCGGCACGCGCGTTGCCTCCTCGAACATCACGGTCTTCGCACACAGTCGGTGCGCGCCGGCCATCTCACCATGGTCGCTTGTGAACACGATGATGGTCTCATCCGCGCGCTCGAACTGCTCAACCGCGTCGAGGATCCGGCCGATCTGCGCATCGACGTGCGAGACAAGTCCCCAGTAGCGCGCGATCAGCACACGCCAGTCATCCTCGGTCCGCAGCGGCAGGCCGCCACAGCCGTGGCGACGGAAGTGCTCGTAGAGCAGACGATGGCGCAGCGGCGACCTCGGGCCGGGAACGGCGTCGAAGTTCGCTGGCAGCGGCACCTCGTCGGGGTCGTACTGGTCATTCCGCGGGCCGGTGAAGGGCGGGTGCGGGGCGAGGAAGTTCACGTAAAGCAGAAACGGATCGCTGCCGCAGTCCTCGATAAACCGGGAGGCGCGCTCGGCGAGGAACGCTGCCTTCGTCTGCTCCTCGGGCAGTTCGCGGGCGAACCGGCGGCTGAACGCGTTGAAGCCGTCCTCACTCGGGGGCGGCTCGACGCCCTGCTCGGTCAACCAGTGCCAGTAGTCACAGTGCTGGCTTCGATCGCGCCCGGGGCTGTAGTACGCGCGGTAGCCGTCCTCGATGCTCACCCACTCGTCGAAGCCGTGCTGAGGGAAGATCTCGTCCCCGAGGTGCCACTTGCCCATGTGCGCGGTGCGGTACCCGGAGAAATCCGAAAGCTCCGGGAAGCATTGCACGCCGCGGTCAAGCGGATCGTTGTTACTCAGGCAGCCCGCCGAGTGGGGATACAGTCCAGTCAGCAGCGTGGATCGTGAGGGCGTGCAGACAGGTTGCGTGCAGTAGGCGCGTTCGAAGACGATGCTGCGGTCCGCGAGCCGGTCGAGGTTGGGCGTTTCGATCTGATCATTGCCATACGCCGCCATGGTCGCCGCGGTCTGCTGATCGGTATAGATGAAGAGTAAGTTCGGCGTTGCCATAGAGCCCCTCCTACCGCTGCTGCCTGCTGTTGACGTCACCACTGTGTCAAATCTTCGTCACGTGGCGCCTGTGGCCCTGCCCGCCGTTCGTCTCGGGAGGCCTCGATCCCGGGGGCGGCGAACCTCGTTGCGGCCCACACAGGGAGGTTGGACAATGAACTACTGCTTCACGGGTGCTATCATCTGTGCAATCGGCCTGCATGGCGCAGCGTTCGGGCAGGGCGCAATCGACGGGCTTCGGCCGTGGCTGGAGGTGGACGGGGCGCCCGCCGATGCGACCGGGCTGCACGTCGAACGTGACGGGGACTCCGTCACCCTCAGCTTCGTGGCGCCACGCAAGGGCACGTATCGCGTCGGATTCGCGCTGGAGGCCGACGAGCTGACGCCGCTGGCGCCCGGCCTCGATGCAATGAATGTCACGGACGTCGCCGAGCCACTGGTCCTGCGCTACCCCTATGACTGGAGTTCGGCGAGCAAGCGCAATGTCCTGAACATGCCGCGGCTTGCTCTGCCAGGGCTGTTGACCGACGCCGGGGCGCTCGTCGTTGACACGCGCGAGCTGTGGTCGCTCCAGCTGAGGGCGAGCGAGGACGGCCGGGTGCGGGCGCTGCTGCTCGCCCACCGGTATCGCAACGATGGCTTCGATGTGGCGGGCGACCAGCTGATGCTGGGCGAGGGCGAGCGGGTCACGCTGCGCGTCGAGCAGTTCCCCGGGCTTGAGGAGGCGACCGAGTCCCGCTCGGGTGTCGGCCGGGGCATCTCCGGGCGGATGATGCAGGTGGCCTACCGTGGCTGGACCGCGCAAAGCTACGGACCGGAGCAGTACCGCCACATCGCGGATGCCTGTCAGGACGTCTACGACTGGATCATCGTGCGCGAGATCGGGACACATGACTGGATACCGCCGATTCTGCACGAGCGTGGCATAAAGGCGATGGCGTATCAGTACCTGGGGGCGCTCAGGCGCCACTCCGCGCAGGTGACGGAGGAGATGCCCGAGACGATCGGCATGGTGGACTCCGGCGGCGAGGTGTACACCGCTCCCTACACCCCTGACGGTCCGTGGCTGCTCGGCGACATTCGCCGACCCGAGGTGCGCGAGATCTTCGTCAAGCGCGCAGTTGCGGCCATTGAGGCTGGGTTCGACGGAATCTTCCTCGACGGCACGATCTTCTGGCCAGATTCGGCCGGACGGCGGGGCGGCAGCGTGTCCGGCGCGGAGCACTCACTGGCCTGGGCGCACTGGAAGCTGCTCTCGGAGATCGTCGCGGCCGTGCACAAGGCCGACCCGGAGGCGATCGTGGGCGTCCTCGGCAACGACTACTACGATGCACTCGGCGAGACCGACTTCGTCCTCAAGGAGCGCATGTACTTCGCGTGGGACGAGTTCGCGCGCGAGTTCAACGACCGCCGGACGAAGGTGCAGGCCACGCTTGACGTGGGCTTCGAGACCGGCGAGGCACCGCTTGTGTCGACGGCGCTCGTCTACGGCGTGAAGGGCTTCAGCTCGATCGCAGTGCAGACCGCCGTGCAATTCGTCAGGGAGCCAACAGGGGCGTGGTACTACGGCACGGGCGATCACAGCCCCGAGCTGCTCGATGAGTGGGTGGAGACGATCGTGCGACACGTCACCGAGCCCCTGGCGATCACGACCGTGGAGCCCGAGGACACCTGGCTGCACTTCTACGGCCGGGACTCGGTGGAGGCGGACGACGACTGCGTGATCGAACTGACCGTGCCTGCGTGCATTGCTGACGAGGATGGGGCCTGCCTGCAGCATGAGGTGACGACCGCACGTCTTGAGGCGGGGCGGCGCTACCGTCTGCTGATGCAGTGTCCGGGCGAGTGATGCCGCGGGTGGGGGCGAGCGGCATGGCAGGGCGTCCCGGTGCGGCGATCCGCCGATAGGGACGCCCTGCGGCCATCCTCACGCGAGCAGCGCGAGCCGTCAGTTCACGATGTAGGAGAGCAGCTCCAGCTTCGAGGTAAGGACGTCGTCCTCGCGGGTCTCGTCCTTCACGATGCCCACCCCTTGCGCGTACCAGGTGCTCACGACGAAGTGCACCGGGTCCTCCTCGCCCTCAGGCACGAAGTCCGACTCCTGATCCACTCGCACGCACGTGAAGGTCCCGGCCGGCACCGTGACGCGGTCGGAGGTGCTCAGTGTGGTGAAGGTGGTATCGGGGAACTCGGGATCCTGCCAGGTCTCGCCCTCCACAGGCGGCAGTTGCAGGAACGGTAGATCGTACGTCTTCACCACCAGCCCTGAATCGGGGTCCCGGACTGAGGCGCGGGCGTAGACCGCTTCGTCGTCCACGCGCCGGAACTGCTGAAAGCGGCTCTCCTCGAAGCCATGTGCCGCCTCACGTACGGTCTCGATGACGTAATAGGCGGTCTCCCCGAGGGTCGCGGTGCCGGTGACGGTCTCGTGGTACGGAAACTCCCGGTTCTGATCGACCTGCACGGGGACGAGGTCGGACGCGAGCGTGAGCGTGTAATCCCACGTGTTGCCCACGGACATGGGCAGGTAGCTGGTCGAGCCGGCGTTGCCGCCTCCGCCGCCTCCTCCGCATCCCGCGAAGGCGATGAGGGCTGCTGTAGCGGTGATGACAAGTGCGATGCGCGCAAGTTTCATGGTCTGATGTCTCCCAGTGCGGTCGGGGCGGTCGGCGACGGTAGTTAGACCGTTTGAGCCGGGGAGGATGTTCCCGCAGCGGCATGCAGGTTCGCCGCGCCCACGCCGCGGTCCTGCATGCGAAGAGGTGTTCGCTGCGCAGCGGCGAATCTCCGTGCGACAGGCAGGAGAGAGACGACGATCCTCCATCGGTGAGGTGAGGCGGCGGGATGAGCTTCGAACTATACACCCACGAACGCAACTTCGGCGCACGCATCAGCGACGAGTTCACCTACCGCGGGATGCGACTTCTCGTGCTCGAGAACGAACTCGTGCGCGTGACGATCCTGCTCGATAAGGGCACGGACATCTACGAGTTCCTGCACAAACCCAGCGACACCGATTTCATGTGGCGAACGCCGCGCGGGGTCCGGAACCCTGAGAAGGCGCTGGACATGGTCGCGCCGAGCATCGGTCCGTTCTCGGATTTCTACGAGGGCGGCTGGCAGGAGTGCATGCCCAACGGCGGACGCGTCTGCACCTATAAGGGCGTGGAGATGGGCCTGCACGGTGAGGTCTGGGGCGTTCCGTGGCGCTGCCAGATCATCCGCGACGACCCTGAGTGCGTTGCGGCGAAAACGTGGGTGCGGACGAATCGCACGCCGTTTCTACTCGAGAAAACCTTCACCCTTCGCAGTGGCAGTGGGGTGCTTGAGATCGATGAGGCGCTGACCAACGAGGCGCGAGAGCCGATGGACCTGATGTGGGGTCATCACCCCGCGCTTGGCAGCCGCTTTCTGATGGAGGACTGCCGGATCGACTGCGGCGCGCGCACAGTGGTCTGTGAC
This sequence comes from Candidatus Zipacnadia bacterium, assembly GCA_029821265.1. GTDB lineage: Bacteria > Armatimonadota > Zipacnadia > Zipacnadales > UBA5352 > JALGTR01. The sequence continues at coordinate 13,833 of JALGTR010000008.1, read as the reverse complement.
CCGAACGTGGGGGAGGAGAGCCGCTTCGAGCCCGAGCAGCGCTTCGAGTGGCCGGTCGGGATCTCTCGTCATGGCCAGGAGGTGGATCTGAGCGTCGTGCCACCCCCCGAGGCCGCAGTGGATGATATGGTCTACCTCACCGACCTCGAATCAGGATGGTGGGCCGTGACGAGCCAGACGATGAGGCTGGGCTTCGGCATCAGCTTCGATCTCGAGACATTCCGCCACATCTGGTTGTGGATGCCACTCGGCGGCTCCGAGGGCTGGCCGAGCTTCGGGCGGTTCTACACGCTGGCTCTCGAGCCGTTCAGCAGCTACCCCGCGATCCTCACCAACGCCATCGAGGCCGGCACCCAACTGCAGATGGAACCGGGTGAGACGCGCCGGACGTGGCTGCGCGCGGTTGCCTACGACGATATCGACCGGGTCGCGCACATCGACGAAAGCGGCGAGGTGACGGCTGCAGGGCGATGAGCGCCGAGCGAGACGAATCGGCAGCCGGTGACGGGGACGAGCAGCATCGGGCATCGCTGGCCCTGCACGTGTGCTGCGGGCCCTGCGCGTCCGCGGTGCTCGAGCGGCTGGCTTCGGACTGGCGTGTGACGGCGGTCTGGCACAACCCGAACATCCAGCCGGCGGCAGAGTACGCGAGGCGACTGGAGGGGATGCGAACGGTCGCCGAGCGCTCGGGTGTGCCTCTGGCCGAGCTGGAGTGCGACGTTGAGCGCTGGCATGAGCTTTGCAAGGGGCTGATGGAGGAGCCTGAGGGCGGCAGGCGCTGTGACGTGTGCTTCCGGATGCGTCTGGAGCGGACGGCAATGTGGGCGAGCGAACACGGCGTCGAGACCATCGCAACGACCCTGACGATCAGCCCACACAAAAGCGCCGAGCGCATAAACACCATCGGCCGCGAGGTGGCGTGGCAGTACTGCCTGGAGTGGCTTGGCGAGGACTTCAAGAAGCGCGGTGGTTTCCAGCGGAGCGTGGAGCTGTCGAAGGAGTGGGGAATCTACCGGCAAACATGGTGCGGCTGTCTCGCCGCCAGGGACGCAAATGGCGGTCGGACTTGACGACAATGCATCCGGAAGTGAGGATCGAACGCACGAACTTGCCACCAGCGAAAGGGGAGGTCTACCGCGCATCGCAGCGTGATGCTGAGGATACGGAGGCAGGGAAATCACTCGAGTCCGAAGGAGGATCAGGAGAGATGCCACGAACCAGAGTCGTAGCACTTGTGGTTGTCGGGATGTTCCTAACGACCATGGCCTGCTGGGCGCAGGTCGGGACGCCGAACATCCCATCAGCCACGCCATGGCAGGGGGATGATATTGAGCTTCGTGGTGACTACCGTGTGTTCGAAGAGGACAACGATTCATGGAGCTTCATGATCCGCGGAGAGATGGGTGAGGACGCTGATGCGTCTATCGGGATCGTTGACTTTGAGACGACCGGAGAGGATCCCGTTAACGGTGTGGTGCGACACTCGGACTATCAGGCGCTGGTGCTGGATCTCAAGGTCCTGCTGATGGACGGTGGGCCTCGAGTGGCGCTGCGAGCGGGGGCGGATGCACAGACGCAGGATTCGCGCGGCGTCAACACCCAGACGATGATGGCGGCGTATCTTGATGACGTCGTTCCCGCCGTCTCCCTGCCGATTGAGTTCGGCAACCCGAACTCAACGCTGCTGATCATCGAACCGAAGATCGTCTGGTTTGGCACTCGAATGCCCGTCGGCAGCAACTACGTCATGCCCTCCGGCCAGGTCATGCAGGGCCCCAACGGCCCCTACATCGAGGGCTTCGGAAATCCGATCATGATCGGTGGCGCGCTGCGACACCGGCTGTCGGGCAACATTGACGTCTTCGCCGATGCCGCGTATCCGGTAAGTGATTCAAACAGCATCGACGACGTCACCAACGAGGTGACCGAGGAGATCGCCTGGTCAGCGGGTGCAAGCGTTGATCTGGGCAGCAGCCGGAACTGGACGCTCGACATATTCGCAACCACCGCAGCCGGGCCCACACCCGCGACGTCCGCAATCGCGGCGCCGGACGGCTCCGTCGGCGTTGGCGCGCGTCTCGGGTGGACCTGGTAGACGCTTCAGAAAGGAGAATGCATCGTGATCAGGAGAATGAGTGCTCGGTGCGGAGTTTTGATGATTGCCGCGGTGGCAGCATTGTTGATCGCCGGCTGCTCCGGAGGCTTCGGACCGACCCTGCCGTCACCTGACGGCGCCGTCGGGCCGTCAGGGCAACTCTGCGTCCAGGTTCTGGAGGGGATCGAGCAGCTGCCGCTGCCCGATGCGTATGTCTATGTCGGGGCAACCCGCGACCCGGCCGTCCTTGAGCGTGACGAGACCAACGAAGAGGGCCTCGTCTGCTTCGATGAGATTCCCGCCGGGCTGTATGCCGTCACCGCTTCGGCAGAGGGCTACCGGACGATCCACACGATCGTGCAGGTGACCGGCGAGGACCAGACAGTTCAGATCACGCTCGGTCAGCTAACCGAGGGCAATCCCACGGAGTGCCCTGAGGTCACCGTCAACGCCGGTGAGGTCAACGAGACTGCCGGCACAGTCGTGCTCAGCGGAACTGTGACGAACAGCGACTCTGACACGCTGATCATCTTCCAGGGCGGGCAGCCCACGGTGACATCGGTGGCGCCCAACGGCAGCTTCAGCCAGCTGTTCTTCCTGGCGCCGGGTGTCAACACGTTCCAGGTGCTGGTCTCCAACGCGGCCTGCACCATCCTCTACCCGGAAGAGCCGATCGAGGTCCAGTGGCAGCCCGAAGCTGGCGCCGACTTCTACTTCCGCGTGACCATGACGTGGGACGAGGGAACCAGCGATCCGGACCTGCACACCTGGACCCCGGGCATCGACGAACACTCCGCCTACTGGCACAAGGCGGTCTCCGTCGGACAACTCGACAGGGATGACACTCAGGGCTTCGGTCCCGAGAACTTCACCTGCACGGGATTCGAGGAGGGCCGCTTCCGCATTGCGGTCAACAGCTATGACCTCGACGAGGCCACGAGCTACAACGTGACGCTCCGGGTCATTACCGGCGGGCTCGCAGCGAACACGCTTGTTCGCACCGTCGGCCCGCACACCTTCTCGACCGACAACGGTGAAGGCTATCCCGTCGAGCCGCCGAACTGGTGGCGTCCATTCGACATCGTGGTGGCCTCAGACGGTACCGTCAGCGTCGTCCCACCCGACGATGCGACGCTGCCAGCGAACCCGTCCGGCACCACGGCGAGCGCAGTCGGCACCAAGTAGGCGCGCATTTCGCTGCAGACCAGGGCCCGGCTTTGGCCGGGCCCTTTTCACGTACCCGGGTCAACGTTGATGGTCGCGGGAGAAGACGGCGATGATCCGGGCAGGAGGAATGCGCCTCAACCGTGCAGTGTCAGAAGCCGCGCATCACTCGTCCGGCGGGCCGCCGAACTGACGCACGACCTCCTCGCGGGTGAAGAGCCACAGCAGGAGGCCGTACGCGAGCAGAGCCCGGACGAAGCTCACACCGCCGGCCCAGGCGTACAGCTCCGGCGTAGGGTCGTAGTAGCCCTCGACCGCCGCCATCGACAGTGCCCCAAAGCCCGCTGCCGCGACCATCGCGACGAGGTAGATCCGCGCGGCCCACAGGCCCCAGCGGCCGCGTGAGATGACCCCGATCGCCGCCACCACAGCGAACGCGCCTTTACCCATCGCCAGAAGTCCCGGCCCGAACGCCGCCGAGACCATCTCCGCGCTGAACTGCCCGGGCTGGACACGGTTCGCGATCATCATGTGCACCCACGTGTTGCCCAGCAGCAGTATCAGGCCCCAGACGATCCCCACCCCGCCGAGCACGCTGAGCAGCCGGCGAGTGAATGCGTTCTCGGTTCCCTGCTGGCTCACTGTGCCGCCCTCGGCTCGATGGTGACAATGCGGAACGAGTTCGCCGGCACCGCGAGGACCATGTTGCGCCCGATCGGGGGGCAGGGAGCGCCAGTAAGAGCGTCTGTGATCTCGACCTCGCCGCCCAGCTCAGCCTGCACCGGGCGCAGATCCATCCGCGCAGCCAGCTTCTGCTCAGTCGGGTTGCCCAGCGTCAGCATGACACGGTTATCGGACGTCCGGTAGCCGCCCACCCACAGCTCCTCAGGGCCCACCGGCAGCCACTGCGGAGTGGCCTCGGGCGTGTACCAGGAGAGCGGCGTCCGGCCGAGGCCGAAGCGCAGTCGGGCCTGCTGAACCGGGATCTGCCGCGAGTAGTCGAACCAGCTTGGGACCGACATCATCACATTGCCCCAGGGCAGCAGTCGGCAGAGCATCCAGTCGGTGTACTCCTCACGCAGATTGAGGGCGGACGGCAGGAAGCACGGTCGGGCGCCCCACTGTTTGCCAGATCCCGTGACGTCAAGCAGTAGGCGCGTGATCTGCTCGGGCGTTCCCTCTGAGATCACCCGGAAGTGCTCACCATCGGAGTAGACGTCGCAGAAGGTCAGGTTGAAGCTGTTGGACGTGCGGGAGTTGTGCTCCCAGACGACGCCGGTTTCGGGCTTGCGACCGTGCACGACATTCCACAGGCGCTTGTGCAGCTCGCGGGTGGCGAAGTAGGGGTAGCAAACGCCATCCTCCCCGCCGCAGCCGTGGGCTTCGTTGTGGCAGTAGTAGGGGCCGGCGTTATCGATATACACGCCATCGAGGTCGTAGTCCTCCATCGCACGATCGACCGCCCAGACCAGCCAGTCAGCGAAGCCGCTCGCCGGGCAGGTGCTCGAGAAACCCTCGAAACCGCGCTCATCGGGCTCCTGGGCGAACAGCGGCTCACCCTCCGCATTCTGCATCATCCACTCGTCACGATGGCGCTGATGGACCTCGGCGGGGCCCACGCCAGAGAGGGTGATGTAGATCACCACCTGCATCCCTGCGTCGTGATAGGCCTGAACTGCCGCGCGGAAGGCCTCAGGATCTGACGGCTCGGGATAGCTGAACTCCGTTTCGAGACTGTTCCACATCAGGGCGACGGTCTGCCCAAGATCCCGCTGGTGTCGCGCCTCCTCCGGCGAGACCAGGCCGCCCTGGCCGACGTGCCGGCCATGCCATCGGTCGGGCATCGGCTTGCCAGGCGTGGCCTGAAGTCCGATCGTCCAGTCGCGAGCACCCAGCACGGTCGGCTCGGAGATGAGATTGGCGCGGAACACCACCGCCTCCTCGGTACGCTCGACCTGCAGCTGGTTGTCACCGGCCCCGACCCATTTGGCAGGTCGCTGTGTGACGAAGGTCAGCCCGCGGTTGTGATCACCGAACCACGCGAGCGCCTGCCAGTCCGACTGCCAGCGCCAGCCGACATCATTGATACGTTCATAGATGTACTTGCCCCACTGGCTCGACACGTGCATGAACTGCGCGATCTCCGGCCGCAGGGGGATCTCGATGGCGAGGCGCTCAACGGTAGCATCTCCAGAGGCCTCGAGCGTCACCTGCATGCAGCCATCGTACTCGAGCCAGCCCGACGTCGTCAGCGAGACCGGTCCCGCGGCGCTTGCTCCGCTGAACTCGATGCGATCATCGCGCACCTCACCCAGCTCCACCGGACCTTCGGCCAAAACGTGGCGCTCGCCGCCAGTCTCCACCACCACGCGGATCGGTCCGGCAAGCATCGCTTCATCCTGGCTTGTCACCTGCGTCGGGAAGGGCGCGGCGAGCATATATTCGCGGCCCCAGCAGCGCGCGGTCTGACCATCGACACGCACCGGTTCGAAGAGCACCGGCAGATCGTGCGTGACACCGCTCGCGCCGTCGGCCCACGGCTCGGCTGGATCGCTCAGGTCAGTCTGCGTCAGCAGCGGCGCGGCCACAGCCATGGCCGCCATCAGCGTTGTCAGCTGCATCAGTCTCGCTCCCGGGAAGAATCAGATCGCCGGAACGGGCATGTCGCGGGTCTTCGAGTCGGCGGCCTTCTGAGCGGCGAGAACCGCCATCTGCGAGCGGAAGACGTCCTCCATCGGCAGGAAGCGCTCGGTCCCATGCTCCAGGTGGCTCGCGAAGTCCTCGAAGGGCGAGGACGCGGGCAGGTCGGCGACCGGCTCGATCTCATCATCCTCGCCGCCGCGAGGCCGGATCACGATAGCGCCATTCGCCAGACACAGCGCGGCGTCGGTCCCGACAAGGTGGAACTGCCAGCCGCGGCCGGGCATATACGACACGTCGGCCATCACGTGCGGACCGCCCTGCATGGTCATCATGCACTGCGCGCCGACCTGGAAGAAGGGCACTTCCGGCAGCGAGGCATTCCACGTCTCAGCGGCGATCACACTGTCGAACTCCAGACCCGTCGTGTAGCGCAACATGTCGGCGCCGTGGATGAAAAGATCGTTGATCGTGCCGCCGTGTTTGCCCTCCTCGAAGTACCAGCCTGGACGGCTGTCGGGATACCCCAGAGGGTGCTGGCCGAAGACGGTCGCGGCGAGGAAATCCCCGATCATCCCCTCCTGCACCACCCGGCGCATGGTCTGATACACGGGGCTGAACCGCATCGAGAGCCCGAGACTGACCTCGAGGTCACTCTGCTCGCACAGGCGTCTGATCTCACGCAGCTCGTCGATCGTGGTGCACAGCGGCTTGTCGGCGATGACATGCGCGCCGGCCTTCAGGGCCTTGATGACCACCGAGCCGCGCTTGGCGTAGTACTCGGCCGTGGCGACGAGATCGAACTCAACGTCTTCGATCAGCTCGTCGAAGGTCGCGTGTGTGCGCTCGAGGCCTGAGGCCTCAAGATACTGCAGATCGTCGTCGGACTCCTCGACCACGCCGACGATCTCGCAGTAGTCAAGGTCCTGCGCGGCCTTCACGTCGGACAGGATGTGACCGTGGCGGAAACCAACAAGGGCGACGCGGAGCATGGCGTGCTCCTCCTCGTGGAGGGTGGGGTTCATTCACGCTGCGAGGTTCGCGGTCGGCTCGCCTGAAACCTGCCGCGGTGCAATAACAAGTGCGGTCCCCGGGGGGCCTGACGTCAGACCCGCCGGCGCGGAGCGGGGCAGAGGGGGAGGGCGGCCCTGCCACGACGTGTGGGGGGAGGTGCTGGTCGGGCATGGAGCTGAGCCTGATCACTCGCGTGGCACAAAGAAGGCGCAGCTGCCGCTCACCGTCGCCTGCTCCGAGGCCGTCGGCACAGCGCCCCGAATGTCATCGAATGTCCACGTGAAGACCTCCACCTGCTCCGATCCGTCAAGCGACGCGGACATGGCCACGGTGCAGTCGGGCGGCACCTCGTAGGTAGCACTGCCGACTGCGATTCCCCGATCGTCGGTGAGGCTGGCCATGCTCTGCATGGGCGCCCGTTCCCGGCCGTCGGCGTTGACCATGGTGGCGCAGAAGGTCACGGTGGCGTCGGAGACCGGCTCCGCTGTGTCCTGATACTGGACCGCGGCCTCGACGACGCATCTCGCCGTGCAGGTATCCACCGGGGCGCCGTCGCCACCGCAGCCGGCAAGCAGGGAGGCTGCGGCGAGCGCGATGGCCGTCAGGAGCGCACAGGGGCAGCCGGCCCCCGTCATCACGGAGCGGATCATCGCCTTCTCCTCCAGTCATTCGGCCCGACGTGCTGCGCTGTGCAGGTTCTATCGGCGGAAGAAGGCGATGCTTGAGGCCCGGAGTTGAATCTTTGGGAGGTACCGTGGCGACCCGCGCTCCAGCGTGGAGCGCGGGTCCGAGAGGGCCAGGGTGTCTGCGTCGCTGGTAATGCCTCGACGTCAGTCTGAAATGTAGAGCGTCGCCGTCTTCACGAGACGCGGTGTGCTCGCCGTAACCACGTTCGCCGCCTCGTCGAAGGTCCAGACGAACACGCATTCGCTGGCCGTTCCGACGGGACATATGCACATGGCGACCTTCTCAGTCGACGCAACCTCGAACGTCTCGGCGTGGGTCACAACACCATTCTCATCGGTGTTCTTCGTCAGCGTGATCGGTTCGGCCCGTTCCTGGCCCAGATGGTTGACCTTCGTGACGGCGATCACCACCGGAATGTCCGCCGCAGGCTGGGAGGTGCTCTCGTAGAGAACGGTCACCTCTCCGACGCACGTCGCCTGCGCGTACTGGCAGCTGGAGCCGCCTCCGCAGCCGCTGACAAGCGCCACGGCCAGAGCAACACTCACGGAGAGAGAGACGGCCACCGCCGGGTGCAGTCGGCACAGAAATGAGATCCGCTTGGGGTCCATATGCGTTTCCTCCTGGGCGTGCAGCACATCCCTGTAGTATGGTCTCTGCATCCCCGCATCGACTGGGTTCCCGGGATGTCGAGGGGCCGTGACGCAACCGGCACCCGGGAGATGACGGCGGCCGCCCCAGAGGATCCTCAAGCACAGCGCGCCACTTGCGACGATTATGTTACATTTAGGGGCGCTGTTGAGGATAACATGAGGTACGAAGCGAGGTCAAGCATTCGTAGAAGAACTGCGCAGTCGGCTCTCGAAGACCGTGTAATCGGTCTCCCGCATGCCGACGTGTTCGTACGCGTTACGAGCCGCATCGTTCTGGCGGTGCACATAGAGGCGGATAGCGGCCACGCTCGCGCCCCGCGCGCGCTCGAGGATGTGGCGATATAGCGCGGCAAACACGCCCCGCCGCCGGCAGTGAGGCAGGACGTAGACGCTTTGCAGCCACCAGTACTCGCAGCAGTTCCAGTCGCTCCATTCGGTCGTCACCAGCACCTGACCAACAACTCCCTCGTCGGCCTCGGCGAGGTAGTAGACCCCCTTCGTCGGGTCCTCGAGCGCCGCCTGAACGCCGGCCTCAACCGTCTCCAGGTCCAGCTCGACCCCCTCACTGTCGCGGGCCATGGCAACGACGAAGTCCGCGACGACGCGAAGGTCCCTGGGCTCGGCCTCACGGATCGTAACATCTGGCATCTGGATTCCTCCCGAACGAGAGCTCGGTCGCAGGTGGCAGGATCGTGGTACGCCGAAGCGCCCCCGCCGGAAGCGGGGGCGCGAGTGGCTGAAGTCGACGCCCTCAGTCCTCGAGGACCTCGGGGTTTACGGGCGTGGGCGGCTCTGCGTTGGGATCGAAGTAGTTGAGGATATTCGCGACCGCCAGCTCCGCCATCTTCGTCCGAGTCTCGCGCGAGGCGCTCCCCAGATGCGGCAGCAGCACGACGTTGTCGAGTTCCGCGAGGCCCGGCTTCATCTCCGGTTCGTCCTCGTACACGTCCAGTGCGGCGCCGGCGATCGTCTCGTTCCTGAGGGCCTCAACCAGCGCGGCCTCATCGATGACGGGCCCGCGCGAGGCGTTGATGAGGTAGCCATTGGGGCCGATGAGTTTGAGCTCGCGCTCGCCGATCAGGTGATGCGTCTCGTCCATCAGCGGGACGTGCAGAGAGACGTAGTCCGAGCGCTCGAGCAGCTCGTCGAGCTCGACCTTCTCGGCGTTGATGAGCTCCTCGGCCAGCGGGGGCAGCTGATACATGTCCGTGTAGAGCACCTTCATGTCAAAGCCGATCGCGCGGCGCGCCACCGCCTGGCCGATGTTGCCCATGCCGACGATCCCCAGCGTCTTGCCGTAGACGTCGGAGCCCAGCAGCAGCATCGGTGCCCAGCCCCTATACTTGCCCGCGCGCATGAGGCGGTCGCCCTCGACGACTCGGCGGGCTATCGCCAGCAGAAGCGCCCAGGTCAGATCCGCCGTGGTCTCGCGCAGGACGCCGGGGGTGTTGGTGACCAGGATACCGCGTTTTGTGGCCTCTTCGACGTCGATATTGTTGTAGCCGACCGCATAGTTGGCGACGATCTTGAGTTTCGGCGCAGCGTCGAAAAGCTCGGCGTCAATGCGGTCGGTGAGAAGACACAGGAGACCATCGACGTCCTTTGCCGCCTCAAGCAGCTCCTCCCTCTCGAGCACGCGGTCCTCGGGATTCACATCCCATTCGACCTTGCCGTCGAGACGGTCGAGAGCACTCTGTGGCAGCTGTCGGGTCACGTACACTTTCTTCACGTCCGTCACACCTTTGCTCGTGAGTTGTGCGTGTCGGCTGCGGTCTGTCGTGCAGGTGGCCCGCAGATCCAAACGCATGTTGTCCTGCTGAAGCGTTGCGATGTCTTCGCCGACGGTGCGATTGCCACACGTGACGACGCCTCAGGGGCGCTGCCGGTCGGCGAGTTTCACACCTTGCCAGATTTCTGGCCGGCCGGGCTGATTCCTTCCCGGGTCGGGCTTACCGTCGCACTACGCCGCAATAGTAGCCAACCACCTCGCGGGCCGGGACGATGTCGCCGGAGGTTGAGTAGGCGAGCGTTTCAGCGCGCGTGGCGCCCAGCGCCCGGGCCGCGATGATCATCGCGGCTACCGGTCCGGCGCCACACATGCTGATGCCGCGGCGGTCGCGGGTATGGATAAGACCCTCCGGATCGAGCGCCTCGATTCGCTCGATGAGCATCTGGTCCTGCCGTCTCGCGGTGTCCGCGGTCTCGTAGTGGGTCATGTCCGTGCTTGCGACAATGAGTGCATCGCAGTCTCCGACGCCCTCCGCGACGGCCTCGCCCACCATCCTTGCGCTTGCTAAGTCCTGACCGGCCATCATCACCGGGACGAACACCAGATGCTCGTCATAATAGATGTACTGAAGGAACGGGAGTTGCACCTCCAGGCTGTGCTCCAAGCGGAATGCGTCGGCGTCATTCGCGAAGCCCGGCAGTTTCGCCGCGATGTCAGCGGCGACGGCGTCGTGGATCGGCACCAGCCCGAGCGGGGTCTGCCACGCACCGGATGTCTGCACGGCCGAGGCGGTGCCACCGCGGCCGTGGTTGAGGCCGATGACGATCACGACCTCCGGGATTCCGTCCGCAGCCAGCGCATGGTAGCCGTGCGCTGCCGTGGGGCCGGAGAAGACGTACCCGGCATGTGGGCTCACCAGCCCGACGATCTCGCGTGGTCCGCTCTCACGCAGCTCAGGCAGCGTGCCCGGTCCAAGTCGGTGTCGGAAGCACTCCTCGATCTGACCGGTGAGTTCTGTCGCAGTCGACGGGTAGAACTGACCCGCGACGGCCGGTTTGCGTACCTGCTCGGGCATATTAGACCCTCCCGCGCGTTTCCGTCCGTGCCTTCAGGCGCCCTCAAGCATCGAAAGCGTGGTCTCTACCGCGGCGCCGATCTCGACGACCTCCTCGTGGCCGTCAGAGCGGCGTCGCAGCTCGATCTTCCCCTCGTTGCGTGTCACACGACCGATGACCGCTCGCACCGGGTAGCCGATGAGGTCGGCCTCCGCGAACTTGACGCCCGGACTGGTGTCACGCTCATCGTAGAGAACCTCCAGTCCGGCCTCGGACAACTCACCGTAGAGATTATCCGCGACCGCCCGAAGCTCCTCGTCGTCCGGGGACAGCAGCAGGATGGCTGCATCGAACGGCGCGCACTCGCGCGGCCAGATGATGCCGTCATCGTCGTGATACCGCTCAACGACGCCCGCGACGATCCTGCTCACGCCGACGCCGTAGCAGCCCATGATCGCGACCTGTTCGGAGCCGTCGGCGTCCTGAAATGTCGCACCGATCGCCTCGGAGTACTTTGTGCCCAACTTGAACACGTGTGCCAGCTCAATGCATCGGCGTGCCTGCAGCTTTCCGTCCTCGCAGTGGGCGCACGCATCGCCGTGGCAGGCCTCGCGCAGGTCCGCGTACTCATCCACCTCAAAGTCGACGGAGACGTTGACGCCGGTGAAATGCGCGTCATCGCGGTTCGCGCCCGTCACGAAATCGCGCATGGTGGCGATCTCGTGATCGGCGATAACCATGACATCGTCCGGCAGGCCGACCGGTCCGGCGAAGCCGACGCGCGCTCCGGTAAACTCCTGCACCTCGGCATCACTGGCCATGCGCAGATTATCACCGGGAACAGCTCGGGCGAGCTTGAACTCGTTGAGTGTGCGGTCCCCACGCACCAGCGCGGCCACGAACTGATCGTCCGTGCGGAACAGCAGCGTCTTTACCAGCTTCTCAGGGCCTACCCCCAGCATCCGGGTGACCTGCTCGACGGTCTTTGCGTTCGGAGTATCGACCAGCCGCCGCTCCCCATGCTCGACCGGCGCCATCGGCTCGGGAATCCTGGCCGTTGCGCATTCGGCGTTCGAGGCATAATCGCACGAGTCGCACATGTAGACCGTGTCCTCACCGTTCTCGGACAGGAGCATGAACTCCCGCGTGTCGCTGCCACCGATCGATCCCTCCTCGGCCTCAACGACCACCACGGGAAGGTTCAGGCGCTCGAAGATGCGCTCGTAGGCCGCATACATCGCCTCATACGCGTCATCAACGTCCTCGCGGGTCCTACCGAAGCTGTAGGCGTCCTTCATGATGAACTCTTTGCAGCGGATCAGACCACCGCGAGGTCGCAGTTCATCGCGGAATTTCGCCTGGATCTGATAGAGCGTGACCGGCAGGTCGCGGTAGGATCCAAGGTCCATCGCCACCAGGTCCGTGATGTTCTCCTCGTGTGTGGGTCCGAGGCAGAACCAGCGCTCCGAACGATCCTGCACACGCAATGGTGTCGGCTTGAAGGTCTCCCAGCGGCCGGAGCGCTCCCACAGCTCCTTCGGCTGCAGGATCGGCATGAGCACCTCATGGGCGCCGGCGCGGTTCATCTCCTCGCGAACGATCTGCTCGACTTTCGCCAGAACTCGCTGGCCCAGAGGAAGCCAGTTGAACAGCCCGGCGGACAGTGGACGTATGAAGCCTCCCCTCAGGAGCAGCCGATGACTGGGGATCTCGGCGTCGGACGGGGCCTCTCTGAGGGTCGGGAACCAGTATTGTGATGCGCGCACGTCAATCCTCCTTGTTCGGGTGCATATCGTGGACGAGGCCCTCCGCGATCTGGCGGGCCTCCGCCATCAGCTCATCAACTGCCTGTTCAATCGGTACGGTGCGAAGCTGCCGGCCGCGCGAAAAGATGACTGCCCGGTTGCGGCCCGCAGCCAGCCCGACGTCGGCCTGGCGCGCCTCACCGGGCCCGTTCACCTCACAGCCCATGACAGCGATCGTCAGTGGCGCGGACAGCTCCTGCATGGCCTCCTCGACCTCCCGGGCGATCGCCGGCAGGTCCACGCGACAGCGACCGCAGGTGGGGCAGGAGGTCAGCCAAGGCCCTTCTCGCAGTCCCAGCGAGCGCAGCAGGAAGATTGCCACCTGGACCTCGTCTTCCGGTGGATCGGTCATCGACACGCGGATCGTATCTCCGATCCCATCCGCGAGCAGAATTGCCAGCCCCGCAGCGGACCTCACGGCCGCCGCACAGCCGAAGCCGGCCTCGGTGATCCCCAGATGAAGCGGTAGATCACTGCGGCCGGCGAACTGGCGATTCGCCGCGACGGTCATGGGGACCTCTGCGGCCTTGATCGAGACCACGAGGTCATCGAAGCCGAGCCGTCGCATCCGGTCCACGGTGCGGAGAGCGCTCTCGGCGAGCGCCTCTGCGGTCACGCCGCCGTGGGCGTCGAGGATATCCTGCTCGAGCGAGCCGGAGTTGACGCCAACACGGATCGGGATGTTCGCCTCCATCGCGGCGGAGATGACCTCCGCGAGGCGATCGTCATCGCCGATGTTCCCGGGGTTGATGCGCAGCTTCGCAGCACCATTGCGGGCGCACGCGACGGCAATACGGTGGTCGAAGTGCACGTCCGCGATGACGGGCAGGGGGGAGGAGGCTGCTATCCGAGCGAAGGACTCGACCGTTTCGAGCGAGGGAACCGCCACGCGCACGAGGTCCGCCCCGGCGTCAGCGATGCGCCGAATCTGCGCGAGTGTGGCCGGGACGTCGGATGTGTCGGTTTTGGTCATCGACTGGACGCTTACCGGCGC
>JALGTR010000147.1 GCA_029821265.1 Candidatus Zipacnadia bacterium | reverse complement strand
ATCTACCTCTTTGGCCCAAGCCCGATGCTTCCCGAGGCGTTCACGATCACTCTCAACGTCAGCATCGTGATCGCCATATATCTCATCTGCAGGCATATCGGCGCCAATCGGCTCGCCACGCGAGCTGCAGTCGTATTCGCGGCATTCCTGCCGTCGCTGGTATTCTGGTCGACGCAGGACCTCAAGGATCCCGTGACCGCGACGTTCATCGCGTGGGCCTGCCTCGCGGTGTTCAAGGTCGCCCAGCGCGCTCATGGCGGCTATCTGCTGCTGCTCATCGTAGCGGATTTCCTCGCGATTGTCTACCGGCCCTATGTGGGCATCCTCCTGATTGTCGGTCAGGGCTTCGCGTGGGCGGGGACTGTACGGCTCCCGCGGACGGCACTTGGCAGGGTCACGCGCACCATTATGTTTGTGATCCTCGCGCCGATCGTGCTCCACGTCGGCATCGGTGAAATGCAGGCCACGTACGGCGAGGGACTCAACCTCGAATGGGCTGTCAAGCAGTACATGGCGTTCCGCCAGTCCGGGATCGAGCGTGGTGGCGTCAAGGGCTCGGAGTACGCGATCCCGCTGACGGCATCAACTCCCACCCAGGCCATCCTGCAGCTGCCTCTTCGCGTCGTATTGCTGCTCCTCTCGCCGATTCCGCTTTTCCCTGGCACAGTTCAGCGTATGCTGACATATCCAGAGATGTGGTTCGTGTACCTGTTCATCGTGCCGCGGTTTGTCGCGGGCGTGCGTGAGGCGTGGAACAAGAACAGGGGAGCGCTCATCTCGATTCTGCTCATGGTCGCGCCGATCGTCGTCAGCTACGCGCTCAAGACGGCGGTCAGCGGCGAGGCGATCCGGATGCGGTCTCAGTTCATGCCACTGCTTCTGATCTTCGCCGGGGTCGGGCACGCGGTCTATGAGCGGCGTAAGGCCGAGCGCGCGCGACGCCGGCGGCTCGACACGCCCGCGGCGAGGTACGTCGATGCCCATTCGGATGGCGAGCAGGAGGCGGCGGGCACCTGAGGCGGAGTCGCGTTGCTGCTCTGTGGCGGCCAGGGACCGGGGCATCCGTGCCATTTCCGTTACGAATTCGACACACAAACCTTGCATTTTGACTGGTCACGGGGCGCGATTTGTGCTATCGTTTCCTTGTGCTACTGCTCGTGGTGGGTCATGCGGCGGCGTTAAGAGATTGCGTCGCAAAAGGGATCGCGGCAGCGAAGAAGAAACTGCAACGGTGAAGCCTACCGCGCGGAGCCTCAAGACTCCCGCGAATCGCAGACCATATCGCACAAGGACTGTTCACCAGCGCAGGGGAGGCGCAATGACATCGCGGGTGGTCGCTCGTTCACCACGCGGGGCTGACCATCTGTCAGTCCCGGTGGCCCTTAACAGGCTTCTGGTCCTCACATTCCTGTATACGGTGCTCACCACCGCTGCGGTCCTTGCCCAGACGGTGGATATCCCAACGTACACCATCCGCGCTGGCGACACACTGGACATCCAGGTCGCCGGGCACGAGGAATGGAGCCTGTCGGTGACCGTCCGACCTGACGGTCGGATTACCTACCCCGCGACCGGCGAGATTAGCGTCGCAGGCCTCACCCTCCAGGAGCTGACCGAGCAGATCGAACACGCGCTCGGTCCCGGCGGCCGTCACCTGCTTGACCCGAACGTCTTCATCAACGTGACGAGCATGCGCACGCCGGTCGCGTACATCCTCGGTGCCGTCGCGAGACCCGGCGCCGTCGAGATGCCCACCGGCGTGAGCACAGCCACGAAGATCCTCACGATGGCCGGTGGCGTCACGCCCGAGGGCGACCTCACGCAGGTCACCCTCTATCGTGAGAACGGTCTGAACGCCGTCATTGATCTCGAGGCCGAACTCGAGGGCGATGTCGAGCCGACCACCATTCGCGCCGGCGACGTACTGGTCGTGCCCGAGACAGAGGTCCGCTTCGTTGGGGTCCTTGGGGCCGTCGGGACGACCGGTGAGGTTCCGCTGCCACCCCGCCGGCAGTCGATCAATGTGCTGGATCTGCTCGTGCAGATCGGCGGTGTCGCGGAGAACGCTGACCGCGATCGGGCGATGATCCTGCGCGAGGCGGGTCCGATCGACACCTTCGAGCTGGACAGAGTCCTCAACCGCGAGATCGACCCCCCGATTCTGCGCGGAGGGGACGTATTGTGGATTCCTCCTGAGCCGCCAGAGCCTGAGCCGGAGTACTTCGCCGTGACGGGTGCGGTGGAATCTGCTGGTCGTTTTGAGCATCGCGAGGGAATCACGCTTGCCGATGCTCTCGCGCTCGCGGGGCAGCCGTCCGAGGCCGCGAACCCGAGGGAAGTCACCATCATTCGGGCCGACGGCGAGAAGGAGACCATCGACATCCTGCCGATGCTGCACGGGCAGGACACGGAGATCGCCCGCACGCCGATCGAGGCCGACGATATCGTGCTCGTGCCTGCGCGCGACAAGTCGTACGTCATGCTCGGCGCGGTCGGGCAGACGGGTTTCTTCCCGTGGGACGAGGAGACGCGACTTGCTGACGCACTGGCGAAGGCCGGCGGTCCGAGCCGCGATGCAGCCATCCAGCGGGTCGTGCTTGTGCGCCGCAGCGAGAATGGTGGTTCGCCGACCGTCCTGCAGCTTGATGCCCGCAAGCTGCTGCAGGGCGAGAATGAGGCGGCGAACTGGAAGCTGCAGCCCGGTGACACGGTCTACGTCCCCAGACGCGAGGCGACAGGCATCCGTGACACGCTTTCTGAGCCGCTTGCAGTCCTGGGGATCATCGGAGCGCTTGAGAGGGTCTTCAACTGGTGAGACGCGGGGCGACGGTCGCAATCCTGCTGATCGCGATCTGCGTGGCCGGGAGCGCGGAGCCGATCGCCGAGCGCATACCCGACATCCGTGCCTACACCTCGGCGATGCGGGCGACGCTTGTAGACGCTGGCGTCGAGATCCGCCGCCTCGAATCGCCGGGTGATCGGTTGCTCATCGACTACTCGGTCGTCGGCGAGGATGTCAGTCCGGAGTTCGCGCTGTCGGCGGTCCTGCGCCTTGTGGCGCCTCTGACCGATGGAGCCGATACGGTCCGCGTGCGGCAGATGCGTGACGGCGAGAGGCTGCTTGAGCTCTCCCTGACGCCGCCGGAGATCGCCGGCGTGGCGGGATCTCTGGTGACCGAGGCGGAGAGCCGCGAGATTGATGCCCTGCTGGAAGCCGCCATCGCCGCGAGCGGTGGTGGCGCGCCGGACGTGCCCTCTGCTGAACTGGGCGCCGACATGAGCGCTCCCGCGACGGTCACGCTGGAGGGAACCGCACCGGTCGGGGGTCCGGACATTCCGGGGTTCGCCGCGCAACTCGTCACAAGACCCCGATCGGCGGCAGCAGTGGTCATTGTCACGGAGGACGAAACTGAGCCAGAGAGCACGGCCCCGCCTGTTGACGAGGGTGTCCTGGCGGACGATCTGTACCATCGGCTTGTGGCGGAGAGCCTTGAGAACGTCTCGGTCGCGCGGGCTGCCGATGGCAGCTGGATCATCAGCTTCGAGAATCGGACATGGCGCAGCGAGATCGATGCCCTGGCGGCGGCGCTTGATGCGACGGCGAACGTGCTTCCGCCGACCGATGTCATCCTGCAGATGAAACGCCATGACGTCGTGGTCAGCCACGTGCGCGTGGCACTCGCCGACTACGTGAAGCTGCAGGCAGGAATGCTCTCGCCGGAGGCGCTTGCCGACGCATGGGACGTGCATGCCGGACCGGTTCGGATCGAGGGCCCGGTGGACGTTCTGGCCGAGGGCAACGACAGCTTCCTGCGTACGGACATTCTCGGACGGCCGGCGATCGACTACACGATCGGTCTCGAGAACGATCCGTTCGAGAGCGATTACTTCCTGCTGACCAGCGTGAAGACGACAGTGGCCCCCGGCCTGTGGGCAAACCTGCGCTTTCCGGTGCAGCTGACGTCCGATCAGAAGGCCGCTATGGATCGGGCGCTTGCCACCTGGGTCGGGCGGCCCGTTGACGGCGTGCTGGCAACGGGATCTATCGGCAAGTTCCGCGACGGGCTGTACGGCTACTATGGTGAGGTCCGCACCGACACGGACACGCATCAGTTCGGCGTTGTGGGGTCACTGGTCGACCAGCAGTCAAATCTCAGTCCGACCGACAAGTTCGACAGCGCCTTCGCCTACTATCAGTACGACTGGGGCGAGCTTGGGCTCAAGGCGCGGCTGGGCTACGGTCAGTTTCTTGAGAGCGGGCAGGAGGGCGCGACACTCTCACTGCGTCGCCGATTCGATGAGAGCGTCATTGAGGCCCGCGCGATTCGCACGAACGACGGAGACGAGGGCCTGATGTTCGGGCTGTCGGTGCCGCTTGGTCCCAGGCGTGCCTCATCCCCGAACACGCTGCGAGCGCGCACGGACACCACATTTAGGATCGACTACACATCGGACTTCAATGTGCAGGGCGACTATCTGTGGGGTCCGCATGACCTCGAGAGCTTCCGCGGAGAGGCCTCGCCGAGTTACGTTCAACATCACGGCGAGCGTCTGCTCGAAGGGCGAGCCGGGGATGCGGACGGTCACTGGCCGGCCGCGCCCAGCTACGAGGGCACCAGCGGGCTGATCCGGATCCCCACCGCTGACGTGGCGGAGGACGGGCGTCTGTTCACGGGCATCTCCTACTTCGACCGCGATCACTCGAAGGTTGTGGGCGCCGATACGGACGCGATGCCCACGTTCGTCGGCGCGGGATTCCTGCCCAATCTCGAGCTTGTGGGCAGGATCACGTTCTTTCACGATGTGCATGCGTTCGAGTGGAACTACAACCTCGATCGCAGCTTCAACGCACACTATCGGTTGTGTGACCAGCGGGGTGACTGGCTGCCCGCGCTGGCCGTCGGCGCGCAGGACGTGACGTATGGCACGACCACATCGTATGTTGGCGAGGCCGAGTACCTGGTCGGGACGTGGCGCAGGGACAACTTCCGCGCGCATCTGGGCTTGGGGAGCGGCAAGTTCGACCCGGTCTTCGGCGGGCTCGAGATGGCAATTACCGGGAAGAATCGCCTGCACCTGATGGCGGATTACGATTCAGATTACGTGAATGCCGGACTGCGCTGGTTCATCGGCGACTGGGGGACGGCAAGCGTAAGCGTGCTCGGGATGGAGGATGTGACCGGCTCAGTGACGTTCCAGACCGACCTGTACTGACGCCATCGGTGTCGCCGGCGTATCTCGTACGTTCATAGCTCCCGCAGGGAGATGGCATGGAAGACAGAATGCAACCGATCGACGATTCGGCCGATGGTGCCGGATCGCGAAATCTGCTCACCATATTCCGACGTCGCGTCTGGGTGATGATCCCGGTCGCAGTCGCCGTGATTGCGCTTGCGGCCCTCTATGCGGCCATCCAGCCGCGCATCTACGAAGCGTCGGCGTGGATGCTGGTCTCCGGGGCGGGCACGGGCATGCACGACGGCGAGGAGTTGCTCACCGAGGCAGACGTCTGGCGCTCGTTGCAGAGCGACATCTCGATGCATATTCGCCTCATCCGCCGGGCGGAGATGGCCGATCACGTCAAGAAGCAACTGAACCTCGACACGCCTGCGCACGCGATGCTCGAGCGCTTGAATGTCGCCAAGGTTCCCGGCGCTTCGGCAAACCTTCTGGCGGTCACATATCGCTCCCAGAATCCCGAGCAGGCGCAGTTGGTCTCCAACGCCTGGGCGGAGCGGTATGAACAGGACTCGCGCGAGCGGAACATGCGCTCCACGGTCTCGGCGCTTGAATACGTCCAGACCCAGATCGAGAGCGTCGAGGCAGACCTCCGAGATATGGAGGAGCAGATGGCCGAGCTCGAGCAGGAGTATCTCGAGTCCGGCATCAGCATCGCCGGTGAGAACGGCCACGCCCGGCTCACGAGCCTCTACGATCAGATCGCCCAGAATCGCGTCGAGATGGAGGCCCTACAGGCCCAGATCGAGCGGACGAGACAGCGTCTGGAAGATGAACCGCGCGAGATCGAGGAGGTTCAGGAGCAGCCGTCCTTCCGCGCCCAGGCGATAGAGGAGCAGCTCTCGCAGCTTAACGTTGAGCTACAGGAGAAGCTGCAGAGCTACTACGAGGACAGCCCTGAGGTCACAGCCCTGCGCAACCAGATCAACCGTCTCGAGCAGCAGCTCGAGGACCGGGACCAGATGACCCGATCGGCGGTCACCACCGAGCCGAACCCGGTGTACATGAACGCTCAGGACACGCTGATCGAGCTGTATGGCCAGCTTGACGCGCTGCGGGCTGCTCAGGCGGCGCTGCAGAAGGAGCTTGCCGAGCAGCAGACGCTCGCGGAGATTGCCCCGACCGGCGCCATCGCCTACAACGAGCTGATGCGCAAGGTCCACGGCCTGCAGTCGGTGCATTCGGCGCTGCTCTCACGGCTGTACGAACTCCAGCTCAAGCAGGCGACCGCCGTGGCCCCCGTGCAGGTTGTCCGTGAGGCCGACCTGCCCACCAGCCCGGTGTCGCCGCAGTATCAGGCGATCCTCGGTCTGGGGCTCGTCGGCGCTGTGCTGCTTGCCGCCTTCGCGGCGGTGGTTGTCGACCAGATCGACGACACGTTCGCCGATCCCAACGAGATACGGGAAACCCTCGACGTTCGGCTTGTGGGCGTTCTGCCTGAGATCGAGCAGGAGACCGAGTGGGAAGTCCACGTTGGTGGGTCGAACGGAGCGACGCGTACTGCCTTCGCGAACGCCGTGCGCATGCTGGCCTCAACCGTGCGTATCGAGATGTCGCGGCAGGACCTCTCCAGCATCGTGGTCACCAGCAGTGGGCGAGCTGAGGGGAAGACGCTGGTCGCTGCGAACCTTGCTGCATCTCTGGCCGGGGCCGGTGAGAAGGTTCTGCTGATTGACTGTGACCTGCACCGGCCGCGTGTGCACTCGATCTTCGGGCTGGAGAAGGACCCCGGGCTGAGCAACATCCTGGTCAACGACACGGACCCCGAGGAGCTCATCCGTGTGACGGATATTCCAAACCTCAGTGTGATCACGGCCGGGGCACTGCCGCCCTCACCGGTTGACCTTCTCGCGAGCCCACACGGCCAGGAGGTCATCGATCGGCTGAACGGAATGGCCGACTACGTGATCTGGGACACACCGCCCGCTGGCTTCCTGGCCGATGCGACGGTGGTCGGGCACAAGACCGACCTTACGCTCTTCGTCGTCGGCAAACAGGCGCG
This sequence comes from Candidatus Zipacnadia bacterium, assembly GCA_029821265.1. Lineage (GTDB taxonomy): Bacteria > Armatimonadota > Zipacnadia > Zipacnadales > UBA5352 > JALGTR01. Next base: position 2,906 of record JALGTR010000147.1, on the reverse strand, counting down.
TCGCGGTGCCGTGCGTCAGACCGTGTCCAACCTCCGCGACATCGGCATTAATCTCATGGGCGTCTGCGCCAACCAGGTGCGCCCGCACGGCGGCTCATACTATTATTACTACTACTACTATTACCGTTACGACGACTACTATGAGGCAGCGGAGTAGCTGAAGTGCGGGTCCTGCAGCTCGCCGCACGGATGCTGTCGCTCGAGCGATTCGCCCTGCCGCTGATGGAGCGACTTCGCGACGAGGGCTTCGACGTCGAGGCGATGGCGCAGTTTGACGGCACGGAAGAGAGGGTGCTGCAGGCTGGCTTTCCTTCGCATGACTGGGACGCCGGCCACAGCTTCAACCCGTTGCGCATTCTGACTGCCAGGCGCCATCTTGCCACGTTTCTTCGCCGGCGTGACTTCGACATCGTCCACAGCCATTGCTCGTTCGGGGGCATCATTGGAAACGTCGTTGCTCACCGACTTGGACACCACGTGATCTACACCCAGCATGGATTCTACGTCCACGCTGGCCTCAACCGACTTGTGAGGGCGGCTGCCCTGCAGGTGGAGAAGATTGGCCTTGCCCCGGCAGACCACGTGATCTGCGTAAGCCGTGCGGAGCAGCAGCTCGCACGAAAGCTTGTCCGGAGTCCCGCCGACAGGTTCGTCCACGTTCCGGGGGCAGGCATCGACACGGCGCAGTTCCAGTTCGATGACCAGGAGCGGTTGATCCGGCGGCAGAAGGTCCGCGAGGGGCTCTCGATTTCGATGGACGAGACCGTTCTGCTGACCGTCTCGCGCCTGACCCATGACAAGGGCTATCGCGAGATGATCGAGGCGGCGCGGATGCTCCATTGTGCCGGCCATCAGTTCACCTTTCTGGCCGCGGGCTCAGGCAAGGACGAGGAGGCCATTCGACGACATATCGGTCGGGCGGAGATGCACGGCGTCTTTCGCCTGCTCGGCTGGCGGGATGACGTGGCCGACCTGTATTGCGCCGCGGACGTATTCGTCTTCGCGTCTCATCGCGAGGGCCTGCCGATCGCGCCGATTGAGGCGATGGCGAGCGGCCTGCCGGTCGTCCTGTCGGATATCCCTGGCTGCCGCGAAGAGGTTGAGGACGGCGTCAGTGGACTCATCTTCGCCACCGGGAACGTGAAGGAACTGGCCGAGTGCCTCGCGAAAGTCATAGATGAGCCCAGACTGAGGGCGCGACTTGCGCAGGCCGGACAGGAGCAGGCGCGAGTCTTCGACCTTGAGAATGTGCTTGACCGTCAGGTGAGGCTTTACAGGGAGATCGCTGCAGCGCGATGAAGCCGATGCCTGCCGTGCCAATGCCGCTGTCGCCTGGCGACCTCTGGCGGGCATGCACTCGAAGCGCCGGGGCCCGTCAGCGGCTTGAAGAGCAGATCGCCGAGTATCACGGTGCAGCGGCCGCATTTGGGGTGTCCACCGGCCGAACCGCTCTCTGGCTGTGCCTGAGGGCCCTCAGGAAGCTCCGCCCCGATCGAGATCTGGTGGTACTTCCCGCCTACACCTGTCCGACCGTCGGACGGTCGGTGATCGAGGCCGGGCTGCGCGGTCTGTGTGTGGACATCTCGCTGGATACATTCAACATCGATCCGGCTGAGGTCGAGGGTGCGATCAATGATCGTGTCCTCGCTGTGGTGGCTCCGCATATGTTTGGCCTCCCGTGCGATCTGGAGGCGCTCAGTCGCACCTGCCAAACGCACGGTGTCTATCTCATTGAGGACTGCGCTCAGTGCGTGGGCGGCAGGTGGGCCGGCCAGCTGGTCGGAACGTATGGTGACGCGGCGTTCCTGAGCATGGGCCGGAGCAAGAATCTGCGCGGTTATGAGGGCGGCGTGCTCTGGACGAAGCATGACGATCTGGTCGGGCCGATTCGCGAGGAGTTCGAAGCCCTTCCGGAGGCGCGCTCCGGGGCGAAGCACAAACTCAAACAGGCAGCGATCACCATTCTGTCGCAACCGCACCTGTGGGCGATGGCCAGGCGTATGCCGGGCCTGAAGGTGGGCGCTGAGGACCAGAGCTTCGATCCGCACCCGTCGAAGCTGGCCGACTGGCAGGCGGGGCTGGGCCTGATATCGCTGTCGCGGCTGGAGGAGTATAACGAGCGGCGTTGCCAGCTCGCACAGAGGATGCGCGAGGCGCTGGCCGAGGTCGACGGGATCGAGCCGCAATCGGTGCCACGCGAGGCGGAGGCGACGTATCTGCGGTTCGCAACACGTCTCACCAAAGGCGAGGCCGAACGCCGTGACGCACTGGTGGCTCGCTTGCAGGGCCAAAACATCGACGCTCGAGCCTTCTACACGCGGGCGATACCTGATTACACGTGGCTGGCAACCCACGCCAGTCAGGATGCGCATCCTGGTGGAGTTGCGGCTGTGAACACGAACCTCGTTCTGCCTTTATGCCATCGAGCCAATGAGACAGCCATCTTTACCGTGGGTGGCATAGTCGGGACGGAACTGATGAAGCATCGAAAGAGCAAGCACGGCGCAAACGGGAGGACGCATTGAGACGCACGGGGGCTTTACGATGACCGTGCAGGTAGCAGAGTTCGACGGCTCCGCAGCGGAGTGGGATGACTTCGTGCGGACTCAGTCCGTGGCGCGTTTCTCCCACCAGTACGAGTGGCTACAGTTGATCCAGACAGTCTATGGAGGCACACCTCATTATCTGGCGGCCTACGCTGACGGGAAGATTGTCGGCGTGATGCCACTGATGCTGCGACGAGTTCTTGGTGATGGTCGTGTCCTGATCTCAGTTCCCATGGCCGACGAAGGTGGCATCGTCGCGGAGGATGACCTTGCGGAGTCTGCTCTCCTGGAAGGTGCGTGCGAACTGACGGATGAGGTCGGCGCCTCTCACCTCGAACTGAGACAGCGGGAGCCTCTACA
>JALGTR010000146.1 GCA_029821265.1 Candidatus Zipacnadia bacterium | reverse complement strand
GTGGCAGTATCGTGCATGGCGCGTCCAGCGCTTCACGCCGACCGTCGCGCGTCAGCCCCACAAGATGCCGCGGTGCCGGATCCGGCACATCCACCAGTTGCAGCACCGGGCCATTGAACTGAATCCCGGGCAGCACCGCAGCAACGCTCTCCTCGCCTCGCCAGGGGACACAGATGCGCGCTCGGCCGTCGAGCACGGTGTATGAATCGTCCTGCGCAATCCTCAGCTCAACCGGTCCCCAGCCGCCCTCGTCGGGCAGATCGACGCTCGTGAGCGCGCTCTCCCCCACCGCGATCCGCTCCACCGTCTGCGCATACAGCCTCGCACCGCCCTCAGGCCAGCCGATGACCCATTCGAGCCGCACGTTCTCCGCGTCCATCCCGCCGACGTTCCGCACCCGCGCCAGTGCTCGCCCGGCGTTGCCCTCTCGGCGGATCTCAATCGGCTCCGAGGGCCGCTGGATCGTCAGCACCGGGTTCACGTAGTACTCGCCACACAGCTCATCGGCGTACTCTGCGACGCCGGGTGCGGCGGAGTACGCAGTGAAGAACCCAATCCCGTTGAGCTCAGGCGCTGTTCGCTTCAGGTAGCGGAACTGCCGCAGAACATCCGCGCGTGTCGGTGAGTTCCGCACCAGCCCCCGATCGCCGCGAATCTGATTGATCCCGAGCGCCGGAATCGTCTTACCGATCACCCCGGCCGCCCGCGCGATCCGCAGATAGCTGTCAAATTGACCGAGGTGGTTCCCACGGTAGTTGAGGTAGATCTCCGGCAGGAAGAGGTCGATGAGGTGATCGATTTCCCCCCAGTACTCATGTGCGCCCATATACCAGATCGCGCGCCACTGGTCGGGCTGCTGCTGCTCGAGCTGCTCCCACGCGGCGATGAACTTGTCGGTGACCTCGCCGGGGCCACCGACCTCGTCGATCGCAATCCAGTCACTCGCCCCCCAGCTCTCGACGAAGCGTTCGAGCGGCCAGTCGCGGTAGCACACCCCGCCCTTCCACTGCCCCGGAATCGCGCCGCGCCGCAGCCACCATTCGACGTCCTCGGTCTTCACCGTGGTCGGCACGTTGCACCAGCGGAAGTCCTGCGGGCTGCCGAACCACACGAACCACACGTCTTTCTCCGTGACCGCGATCTCCCGCTCAACGCGAGCAACGTGCGGCACCTCGAAGACCACCCGGTACCAGCCGTTGCGCGCGGGCGTCCAGTCGAACTCGAAGTCCACCCGCCCACCGAGGCCCTCGGCGTCCTCCGCGCCCGCCAGAGAGACCTCGCGCGTCACCGAGACCGGCGCACCGAGTGCCTCGCCGCGCCGCGCGAGTGACATCGTCATCGTCACCTCGCCGGCGAACTCTTCGCCGCTGTCGTTGACCACGGGCACCGCCCACGTCACGGTGTCACCGACAGCCGGGATCATCTTCGAGATGCCGATCTCTCCGTCGTCAATCGCCAGAGGCCAGGCCGCCGCGCAGAAGATGCAGATGGTGCCCAGAACCGCGCACAGTCGCCTCATCGACGTTCCCCTCCTGTTCCGGATCGTCAGCGGTCGAGATTCCGGCACTACGTATAGACGAACTGAGCGGTCGCGACGCAATCGCTGTCGGCGACAAGTCGCACCCAATGCGCCGAGAAGCCGTCCGGGAAGACGTACGCACGCTGCTGCCCGGAGCCGACCGTGATCGTCTCGTGCCCGCCGAAGCTCCCGTCGCCCAGGGCGTCGATCTCGATCGTGAAATCCACCGTGCCTGCTGAGACCTGCGAGAGGTGCAGGCACTTGTGTTCGAAGCCGGTCATCAGGAACGGCTCGGAGGGCTCGCCGGCCGTGACGTCAGTACGGCGCCACGGTCCGCCCCACCCCTGGGGCTTTCCGAAGCTCCACAGATCGTCGGTCTTCCCCAGCCACAGGTTCGCCTGCGGCTGGCCGCCCTGCAGCTGCATATCGCCGTTCGGAGTCCCCTGGTTGCCGGCAAGCACCAGCATTCCCATCCAGGTGCAGAAGTCCGGAATGATACGCAGGTGCTGGCAGACCGGCTTAATCGGCAGGATGTCGCCGCCGTAGCTCTGCGCGGGCAGCTCGTAGAACATCCCGTGGCAGTCCATGAGGAAGCGCTCGGTCTCCACTTCGCGAATGCGCGTCCACTCGGTCAGCCAGCCGTGGTCGTAGCACTGGGAGGCCTTCGGCAGGCGGAAGGTGCGCCAGCGGCCCTCGGTGAGCACCTTCAGGATCGCGGACGCCTGGTCCCAGCCGGTGGCGAAAACCGCATTGCCGAGGTTGAGCCGCCCGTTTACCTCCATGAATGGCTTCTCCTCGATCAGCCGCCACATCTCTCCATCCCACTCGCCCAGTCGACCGGCAGAGCGCCTGCCGAGATACTCGTCCTCCTCGTACGTGTTGTTGGCGACGATGACGCGGTGTGCGCCGGTGTGCGCGCCCTTGAAGTGAGGCCACGCGTCCTCAGGGATGCCGAGCTCGTCCGTGACGTCCCACAGCAGCTGGCACTGCAGCGACTCGATGTCCACCTCGAAGAGCAGCCCCTCCATCGTCAGGAAGTACACCAGCCGCTTCGGATCGTAGAGGTGTTCGGTCGTGGCGGTGAGACGGTGCTCGACAAGCGGCTCGATGGTTCGCACCTTGCCATCGGCGTCGATCACATGTGGACCGATGACGATCTGATCGGTCTGCCGGTGCACCATGCGATTCGCGTAGGTCCCGACCACACTCTCGGGGCGCCTGATCATCTCGAGGTCGGGTGTGATCTCATACAGCCCGGTGCCCGAGCCGCTGCCCGGATTCGAGGGGTAGGTAATCATCCACAGGCGGTCGGCCCACGGCATCAGGGCGCCGATCCCGGCTTCGGTGCGGATCGGCGTCAGGTCGGCTGTGACGTGCAGTTGTGGGAACACACCGCTGATGTTCACCGGCCGGCGATCGCTCATTTCAGCGTCTCCTCGAGCGTCTTCTCATCGAACAGCGTGGGCTGGTGCGGCTTTGGCGCCCTGACGATCAGAAGGCCCATCAGAGCGGACACCCCGACCACTGCTGCCAGCAGGATCAGCATCGAGTGCCAGAAGTCCTCGCCCGGCGGGAAGCTGCTGATGACCGTGGCGGTCAGGAACACCACCGCCAGATCCCACTTGAGTTGCGCCCAGCGCGGGCGCAGCAGCAGTGCCTCCTCGCGCTCACGCACCAGAAGCATGAAGGTCCGCGGCAGCGTCATCGTCATGAAAGCCCCGAGGCAGGTGCCTATCCACTCTATCTGTCCCACCTCTGGGGCAATCAGTGCCCTCACAAGCATCAATGGCGCAAGCACCATCACCATCCAGATCAGGAGGGTGCCCATCAGTTGCCAGTCCATGCGGAACACGCTGCTCATCCCATCTTCCCCCTGCACGGTTCGAAGGAGAATCCTCTAAGCCCGGACGGTCTCAACGGTCACCCGCGCGCCGCCGGCGAGGATCAGCTTCCACAGGCCGGCGGCGGGGACCACCGCCTCCACACCATCTCCGGTCACGATCGGTTCGTCGTATTCGCTAACGTCGCAGGGCAGGATCAGTGAGGCGCTCACGCCATCCGGCAGCGAAACGCCGATGCCGAACCTGGCCTCATCACGCTCCCAGGCCACCTCGATCTCGCCATGCCGCGTCGGCATGCGGCCCTCGCACCACTCGAGGTCAATGGGGATCGGCGCGATCGTCGCATGCGTGAAGCCCGGCGCCGCCGGCTCGATCCCAAGCTGCTGTGTCTGCAGGAAGTACACGGGCCCGGCCGACCAGGCGTGACAGCGCGACCGTGTGCGCTCGTCGCCGAACATCTCCCACGCGGTCGTCGCGCCATGCCGCAGCATCTCACCCCACCACTCGCGCGTCCAGTCGGCAAGCTGTTCGTAGAGAGCGAGCTTCGTCAGCGCCTCGAAGGTGAAGAACGCGAAGAACGGGCTGCCCGGTTGCACGAAGTCGTCGGGGGCGGCGTAGACGTAACGCTTGACAGCGGACATGCGTTCCTCCGGCACCGCCCGGCACAGATAGCAGATCGTCTGGGTCTGCACGCTCAGCACATCCGAGCGCTGGCCGTCTGCATGGATGCTGTCGATGTACGCCTCCCTCTCGTCATCCCACAGATGCTCGTTGATAGCGTGAACAAGCTGCGGGACCGCCGACCGGAAGGTCTCGGCATCGTCCACCTCCCCCAACAGATCCGCCATCGCCGCGCCTCTGCGGAGGGACTCGACCAGCCACGCATTCTGATGGGTCACCACGCCCGCGCCAGGTGTGTCCATCGGGGCCCAGTCCAGCATGTTCCACGCCTCGATCTCCAGCAGCCCGTCGTCATTGCGCATCGCGAGGAAGTTGTGCAGGGCCTCCGAGACGTACGGGTAGATCTCACGCTGGAAGTCGAGGTCGCCGTCCCACAGGTAGGTCTCCTGGCAGGCGAGCACCCACAGCTCCGCCCACGCGGTGAGCACACCCGGATCGTCCGACGGCACACGGCTCTCAGGCACCGGGGAGCGGAACATCGACTGCGCCGCCAGCCTCCAGTTGCGCCTGGCGAACTCGTACGTGCCGAAGGCGGTGTAACTGATAAGACCTTCGTTACGCGCGTCGCCCACCCACAGAGCCTGCTCATAGAGCGGACAATCCACGAATGTGTCCTCCATGCAGCAGCGCAGCGTGTGCCGACACATCTCCCAGATGCGGTTCAGCAGCTCGTCGGAGCAGTGGAAGTGCCCGCGTCGCGGCACCGGCATCGAGTGGAAGCGGACGCAAAGCTCGCGGAAACGGACCGGGGCATTTGCACCGCGGACAGTCACGATCATGTAGCGCAGCCCGCGGCGCTGAGGGCTCAGGAAGCGTTGCGTCCCCTCTCGCGTGATGTAACGCAGGCCCGCGTCGATATTCGTCCACTGCGGCTCGCCGCCGCGGAATGCCTCGAAGCCGTAGAAGTCCAGTACCGCGCCGGCAGGAGCATCGACCTCGAACTCGAGGTGCCCCGAGACCTCCCGCCCGAAGTCGATCATCATCTCGGTATCGCCGCGAGCGTTCGCGTGGACAGTCGTGACCTCAGCGTTCGCAGCGCAGATGGCCTGCGGCTCATCGATGCGGGGAGTCGCGTCCTCAACCTCGGCCGCGTGCTGCGTCTCGAGACCGTTGTGGCCCTGGCAAACGTCCTCCGGGGGCAGGGCGAAGAAGCCCGGCTGGGCCCGCAGCTCCTCGGCCGTTCTGCACGCAAGCGCCGAAGCAATGCGCTCTGAGGTACCCTCGGCCTGGGGCAGGATGCACGCTGCGACCGGACTGTCGATGCCCTCGACCGGCGACTCGACCTCCAGCTCCCTGTCGCAGATGATGCCGAACGTCACGGTCCCGTAGGTGCGTGTGGTTCCGGCGTCACACACCAGCAGGTTCGCGCCTGCCTGAAGCTGCATCTCGATCGGGTCCGAGCGCTCCTCGACTGTCAGCGCCCGGCCGTTGAGGGAGACCGCGCGCATCCCCAGCCGGCCGTAACGAAGCAGCGTGGCCGGGCAGGCCTCGGGCGCTGTGATCGCCATCGCGAGCAGCGCATCGATCCGATCGGCCACATCGCCGGGCGGGAGATGCTCATGGAGATTCACGTCGAGGACCACCCTCGGCGGGAGGACGATGCGCGCGCCCATGAACCGGTCAGGATACGCCGGATCCTCGGTGAGCAACGGGATCTCTCGCTCGGCCATCTCGACCCATGGCTCGGTGCCGACCGGCCCGATCTCGATCGCGTGCTCCCACGCAGAATCATCGTACTCCGGCGTCATCCACGGGACCTCGTCGCGTAGGTCATGACGCGCATCGAACTGCTCGGCCCAGCCCATCTGCAGCGCCGCGCGTGGAACGTACTGTCGCCAGCCGGTGTGCTGCGTAACTCGCCATGAGCGATCGGAGACGAGCGCTGTCTCTCCGTTGGCCTCGAGACGACAGATCAGCCCGCCCCGGCCGGGCATATACTGGTAGGTCGAGATCCCGAGATGATAGACCAAAACGGCGATCGTGTTTTCCCCACGCCGCAGCAGATGTCCAACATCGTGGCTGTCGAACTGCTGCCTGAACGGCCAGCACCTGCTGGGACCGCGGCCGACGTAATGGCCGTTCACGTAGAGCGTGTAGCGGCTGTCCGCGGATACATGCAGCGTTGCTGCCTCAAGCGGTTCCTCGAGAGAGAAGGTACGTCTCGCGGCGAGGTAGAAGTTCCTCGGCGCGGGGTCACCATCGATCCATATCCAGCGCGCGTCGTCGAAGGGTTGCCCCATAGCCACCAGTCCCTGCCCAGTCGTAATACTGGGTCGTTTAATGCGCCGGACGGCGGCCGGACACCTTCCGAGCCCCCGACTTGACAGCAGTTCCTCCCGACATGCAATCGGGCCGACGAGAAGCCGGCCCGATTGCGAGGATGCGACGATCAGATCACGCCTACTTCCTGACGTCCCACCATTCGGCGACCTGGCCGTAGGAGGTGTGCGTGTTGAACCACTTCACGTAGCCATCACAGAACGCCAGGTTCTCGCCGGCGCGGGTGATGCGTACGGGCCACCACTCTCGTGGGAGGTCCATCGCGCCTCCGCGCTGAAGTCGCACGACACGGGATGCAACACCTGTCATGACCCCGGGAGGTCGCTCCAGACAAAAATGCGCGACGATCAGGACCGCTGGCGCGTGCGAACATCAGAAGGCGAGACGGCCGGCCCCTTCGATGAGGAGGCGCTCGGCAGAATGCTCGCCGAGGGCGCGATTAAGCCCGACGACCTCGTGAGATCCGAGAGCACCGGGCGTGTCCGGCGTGTTCGCGATGTCGCGGTGGAGGTAATCGAGGAGTCGCGAACCGCCGATGACGAGGTCGAGCGCCCGCGCGAGGCCGAGGCCGAGATCGGCGGTATGGACCGCCTGCTGCCAACGGTCGGGCGCGAGTGGATCTGGCTGTTCGTGCCCACCTTTGGCCTCCCGGTGGGCTTTCTGGTCGCGCTCGGCTACTGGCTCGTCGGATGGATGGGTGCCGCGCACTGCGAGACCGAGCGCGGCCGTCGCGCTGCCGAGGCGATCATCGACACCTCACGACGATGGATGCTCGCCTGGGCGGTGCTGGGCGCGCTGATCGTTGTGCTGGCAGTGGTGGTCCCGGGCCTTGCGCTCATCCGTGCGGCAGAGAGGCTGATGAGGATCCCGCCGATCTGGTAGCCCGAAGGGAGCGGCACGCGTGAATCCGCGCGAACGCATCGAGAAGACGGTGAACCACGAACTGGCCGATCATGTGCCCCTGAAGATATCGCCCCGCGATGAGGTCAAGCGCGAGCTGATGGCGCATTTCGAGACCGACGACTGGGCAGAGGTCTGCCGCAAGTTGGGCGTGGAGGGCTTCGCGAGTGTCGGCGTGGCTATCGCATGGCCCGACTGGGAGGCTCGCGACGACACGGAAGCCCGCCCCGGAGACTGGCCAGGCTCCGATCAGGAGTACATCTGGCATGACGATCGCACCTTCGAGGATCGCTGGGGGACCATCCAGCGCGTGGGCGCGGACGGTAAATACGTCGAGCAGATCCGCGCTCCGCTTGAGGACGCGGATATCGACGACCTCGAGGAGTATGACTTCCCGGGACCTGACCGTCTGATCGACGATCCAGACCTTCCCGCGCGCGTGCAACAGCTCAAGGAGCAGGGCTACTGGGTCAACGCGGGCGTCGAACAACCCTATAAGACCGCATGGCGCCTGCGCGGCATGGAGCAGAACCTGATGGACTACCAAATCGGCAAGGACTTCAAGAACGCGCTCTATGATCGCATCTACGAGACGTGGAAGGAGATCTGCCGGCGCACCGTCTCCGCCGGCGTGGATCAATTCAGCATCGGCGGCGACATCGCCATGCAGGACCGCCTGATCATGTCCAGGGAATCATGGCGAGAGTTGGACAAACCTCGACTCGCCGACCTGATAGCTACTGCCAAGAATATCAATCCAAACCTACACATATTTATACATTCAGATGGAAATCTCATGGAGATCATGGACGACCTCATCGAGATCGGCTTCGACATCATCAATCCGATACAGCCCGAATGCATGAACCCGTTCGAGGTCAAGCGCCGCTGGGGCGAGCAGATCACGATGGATGGCTGCGGCAGCATCCAGCAGGTCCTGCCATTCGGGACCGTCAGCGATGTCCGTAAGCACGTGACGGACCTGATAGAGGGCTGCGCCTACAATGGCGGCCTGATCCTCGCTCCGTCGAATGTCGTGCAGCACGATACCCCTATCGAGAACATTCTCGCCTTCTACGAGACGGCCCGGGATTACGACCTCAGTCGGCTGGGGTAGGCGTTTCGCCAGCGCTGCCCAATGCCTCACGGTACAGAAAAGGACAATTCCCCACAGCAGGGAAACCTGCACGGCGAAGTCTCGAGACATGGCTCAGCGCCTGTCGCAGACCGCGTCGACTCGCGCGTGCCCTGAGCGCTTCGGCGCTACGGCCTGCCTGCTGATTCCGTGTTTTCGGGGCCGATCGACTGCCGCTGTCTCGCCGACGGGAGACGCGACCGGGCGGGAGACAGGCGATACTGCATCCGTCCATCGGGAGGCGCACCATGTTCATCGACGCGCACTGTCACGCCTACCGCATCCCCCCGCCGTTCGTCTGCAGCTTCTGCACGCCGGAGCAGGTCATCGAGCGGTACGATCAGGAGGGCATCGAGCGCGGCTGCCTCCTGCCGATCGTCAGCCCTGAGATCTACTTTCCGCAGGCGAACGAGGACATCCTCGAGATGGCCGAGCAGCACCCGGACCGCTTCATACCGTTCTGTAACATCGATCCGAGAGTGCTCACGAACTCCGCCGACGCGCCACTGGGCGACGTGCTGCGCCACTACAAGGACCGCGGCTGTCGGGGGCTCGGTGAAGTGATGCTGAACCTGCCAATGATGGATCCTCTCGTGCAGAACCTGTTCAAGCATGCACAGGAGGTCGGTCTGCCGGTGGTCTTCGATGGCTCGGCGCAGGTGGGCGGGGACTTCGGACTCTACGATGAGCCTGGCCTCCCCCAGCTTGAGCGCACCCTGCAGCGCTTCCCCGAGCTCATCATACTCGGTCACGGTCCGACGTTCTGGTCGGAGATCGGGCCCCTGCCGCGCCCCGGTCTGCGAGCAAGTACCTTCGCGCCCGGCGGTGGTCAGGTGGGCGGCGACAGGCCGACGGGGCCGATCACCGAGGAGGGGGTAGTGCCGCAGCTTCTACGTCGCTACCCAAATCTGTGGGGAGACCTGTCTGACCGCAATCCCTACACCGCACTCGCTCGGGATCCGGAGTACGGTCCTAAGTTCCTTGCTGAGTTCCAGGATCGGCTGGTCTTCGGGACAGACCTGTGTGGTTTCGAGCAGGAGCTGCCGCTCATCGATCTGCTCATTGAGTGGAGAGATACGAATAAGATTAGTCAGGAAATCTTTGACAAGGTTGCACGCGAGAACGCCATCCGTCTGTTCAATCTGTAGGCCCGGCCAGGATCTCGCCAGCTCCACGGGAGTCGCGCATGGCAGACAATCGGACTGTACTGATCACCGGTGCATCAACGGGCATTGGGCGCGCAACCGTGGACCTGCTGGCCGACGATGGTTGGCAGGTGTTCGGCACCAGTCGCATGCCTGAGCAGTACCACTCGCATGGCTTCGAGATGCTCCGACTTGATGTCACCGATGACGACTCTGTGCAGGAGTGCGTCGGCGAGACCATGCATCGCGCCGGGCGCATCGACGCACTCGTCAATAACGCGGGGTACGGTCTGAAGGCGATGATCGAGGAGGCGTCGATCGCTGAGGTCAGGGCGCTCTTCGAGGTGAACTACTACGGTGTCCTGCGAATGTGCAGGGCCGTGTTGCCGATCATGCGCGAGCAGGGCGGCGGGCACATCGTCAACGTCTCGTCGCTGTCCGGGATCATCCCCACACCACCGTCCGGGCATTACGTCGCGACGAAGCACGCCCTCGAGGGCATGACCGATGTGCTGGCGCACGAGGTGCGCGGCTTCGGCATCCACGTGAAGCTCGTGCAGCCGGGGCCGATCAGGACGAAGTTCAGCGAGAACATCGTCTACGCCGAACGCACGATCGACGCCTACGATGAGTTTCGCGAGAAGGTGAAGGCGGCCGGGGCCCGCAATCGT
>JALGTR010000145.1 GCA_029821265.1 Candidatus Zipacnadia bacterium | reverse complement strand
CGCTTTCCTGAGAAGCCCCGTCGGCAATTCCGGAGATCCCCTGACAGGCGTGGAGGAGGCGTGGTTGAAGGCTCCCGTGACTGAAGCTCTCTATCAGAGGGCGGTCTGCGACGACGCCCGACGCACGGAAGCTGAGTTGAGCGGAGATGTCAGCAACTTCCCCGGTTCAGAAAGGCGATCTCGACCTCGAGGAACGCGAGACCGAAAAGGCGCGCGAGCGGACACGTGGACCGAGGACATCCGAGCGCGTGGTTTGCCCGCACTGCAGGATGCTGCTGTCGGTCCTTGAGACCCGCAGGGCATGGTGCCGCAACTGCGGCAGGCAGGTACCGGACGGCATGGAGTGAGCTCTCGAAGGGCCCAATTCGGCAGGGGCACGCAGGTCCATTGCACCGGCGGGCTCTCAGTGCAGTGTGTCCTCGGCCCGTGGAATCTCGCCGGGAGAGGGCACAGTCGGCCCGTAGCAGGGAAGTCGGCGACAGTCTTGACTCGCCCTGACCGAAAGGGTATAAGTGAGTGCACTTTAAGCTGCCCAAACCTTGACAAAGTCCGGGAAGTCGGTGCCAATCCGACGCTGCCCCGCAACTGTGACCAGGGACGAAAGCCCTGAGCGAGTTCGAGCGCGCAGACCACGGCGGGCTATCTCCGCGACAGCCGCTGGAAGGCCGGGCGAGTAGGTCGATCTGGAAGCCAGGATACCGGAGTGTCGAACGCGTCATCCCTCGAGGGCGGGGAGCGCAGATGCGCTGTGGCCGCACAAAGGCCTCGGCGCCGGTTGTCCCCTCCTGTCTTGACCTCGAGGAGGCCACCGCCGGCTGGTGGCGAAGGAGATTACGGTGGGTGTGCAGCAACGCCGGAGCGCGTTGGGGACGCACTCCGGAGGGCGGTCGTCACCGGCAGCAACATTCGCGGCAACGCTCAGAGCACACGGCACATTAACACTGGGGGGCTCCGCCTCCGGGCGGAATCCGGGGAGGGAAGCCGATGGATCTGAACTCGAGGCTCGTCGTGCACGAGGTCATTCGGCGGGATGGCGAGCGTGTACCCTTCGAGCCGGACCGCATCAAGACCGCCATCCTCAAGGCCGGCAATGCGTCCGGCGAGTTTGGTGAGCAGGTGGCGGAGGAGCTGACTGCCCGGGTTCTGAAGGTCATTCAGCACCGGCGCTGGTCCGACAGCCCCACGGTCGAGCAGATCCAGGACATCGTCGAGCAGACCCTCATCGAGGCCGATTACTTCACGACCGCCCGCAAGTACATCGTGTACCGCGAGCAGCGCCGTCGCGTGCGCGACGACCAGAAGGTCTTCATCGACGCCATCGGCTCGGTCAACGAGTACCTCCAGGAGGCCGACTGGCGCGTGCACGCCAACGCGAATCAGGGCTACTCCCTCGGCGGCCTGATCCTCAACGTTGCTGGCAAGATCACCGCAAACTACTGGCTCAGCGAGGTCTACCCTGAGGAGATCGGCCAGGCGCACCGCCGCGGCGATCTGCACATCCACGATCTCGACATGCTCTCCGGCTACTGCGCCGGTTGGTCGCTCCGCACCCTGCTCTACGAGGGCTTCAACGGCGTTCCCGGCAAGGTCGAGGCCGGTCCGGCGAAGCACATGTCCTCGGCGGTCGGCCAGATGGTCAACTTCCTCGGCACGCTTCAGAACGAATGGGCCGGTGCCCAGGCATTCAGCAGCTTCGATACCTACCTCGCACCGTATGTCCGCGCCGATCACATGCGCTACGGTGACGTCAAGCAGTGCATGCAGGAGTTTGTCTACAACCTCAATGTCCCGTCACGCTGGGGCACGCAGACGCCGTTCACCAACATCACTCTCGACTGGACCTGCCCGGAGGACCTCCGCAATCAGGAGCCCATCATCGGCGGCGAGGGCGCCGGATTCACCTACGGCGAACTCGAGGATGAGATGGCCATGATCAACCGAGCCTTCCTCGAGGTCATGACCGCCGGCGACCGCCGCGGCCGCGTCTTCACGTTCCCGATCCCCACCTACAACATCACCCGCGATTTCGACTGGGATCACGAGAACACGTCCCTGCTCTTCGCGATGACGGCGAAGTATGGAATCCCGTACTTCCAGAACTTCCTCAACTCCGATCTCGAGCCGAACATGGTCCGCTCCATGTGCTGCCGACTGCAGCTGGACCTTCACGAGCTGCTCAAGCGCGGTAACGGGCTCTTCGGCTCCGCCGAGCAGACTGGCTCGGTCGGCGTCGTGACGCTCAATTGCGCCCGCGTTGGCTACCTGGCGAAAGGGGACCGCAGCGCGTTCTACCAGCGCATCGACGCCCTCATCGACCTCGCACGCGACAGCCTCGAGCTCAAGCGCAAGACCGTTCAGCGCTGCATCGATAACGGGCTGCTGCCCTACACCCAGCGCTACCTCGGGACGCTGCGCAATCACTTCAGCACTATCGGCGTCAACGGCATCCACGAGGCCATCGCCAACTTCACCGGCGGCAAGCATGACATCACCGACGAGTGGGGTCGCCAGTTCGCCATCGATCTGCTCGAGCACATCCGCGATCGCATGGTGGAGATCCAGGAGGAGACCGGCCATCTGTACAATCTCGAGGCCACTCCGGCGGAGAGTGCCACCTACCGCTTCGCCCGCGAGGATCAGAAGCGCTTCAAAGGCATCATCCAGTCCGGCCCCGAGAGCGCGCCATACTACACCAACTCCAGCCAGCTCCCGGTCGGCTGGACCGACGATCTATTCGCTGCGCTCGAGCATCAGGAACAGCTGCAGCGGCTCTACACGGGTGGCACGGTCTTCCACATGTTCATGCCCGAGCGCATCAGCAGTCCCGAGGCGTGCAAGAATCTCGTGCGCCGCACGCTGTCGAGCTTCCGTATCCCCTATATCACCATTACGCCGACGTTCTCCATCTGCCCCCGCCACGGCTACCTGCCCGGCGAGCACGAGTTCTGCCCGAAGTGCGACGCCGAGAAGCTGGCCGAGAAGCGCAGCAGCGTCGAGGCAGCCGGATGAGATCATTCGCAGCAGGAGAGAGAGCGATGGATCGCGACAACATAACCGCAGCCGACGTTGAACTCGACGAGTCCGAGCGCACCCGATGTGAGGTCTGGACCCGCGTGATGGGCTACTACCGCCCGGTCTCAATGTGGAATGCAGGCAAGCAGTCCGAGTACGCTGACCGACGCGCCTTCATCGAGCCGCCGGCGGCCTTCGACACGCATTCGGGGCAGAAGAAACTGGGGCTCTGAGCCGATGGCCGAGACGTTTCCCTCCGAGGACACGGTTCGGCTGCGTGTCGGAGGGTTCGAACCGCTCACCACGGTCGATTGGGAGGGCCGCCTCTCCGCGGTCGTCTTTCTGCAGGGCTGCCCGTGGCGCTGCCGCTACTGCCACAACGCCGAGCTCGCTGCGCTCACCGCGCCGGGCATGCGGCCGTGGGCAGAGATCAGGCAGCTGCTTGAGGCGCGGGTCGGCTTCCTCGACGCGGTGATCTTCTCCGGTGGCGAGCCCACCATACAGTCGGATCTTCCCCACGCCGCCGAGCAGGTCGCGGAGCTGGGATTCGAGGTGGCGCTGCATACGAATGGCTTCGACCCGAACGCGCTGTCGGCGGTGCTGACCACAGGCGCCATCGACTTCGTCGCCCTCGACATCAAGGCTCCGTTCGAGGACTATGAGCTGATCACCCAGGTGCCGCGCAGCGGAGATGGTGCGCGCCGCTCTCTGCGAGTGGTCCTCGATTCGGGCATCGCCCACGAGTTGCGCACGACCTACCATCCGGCGCTGCTGAGCGCCGACCATCTGCGTCAGATCGCGCGTGAGCTCGCGGAGGCTGGCGCTGAGCGCTGGATCATCCAGCTTTTCCGGCCCCAGGGGTGCCCGGTTCGATGGCTGCGCGAGTCCATCGCTCTGCCGGCCCACGTGTCTGCTGAGTTGCGGGCTGAGCTATCCGCGCTGCTGGGCGAGGTCGAGGTCCGCGGCACGGAGTGAGCCCACGCCGCCTCGTCCGCGCCGCAACCCCTGCCATCTCCCGCAGTCCGCCGCGCTCCGCCCATCCTCTCCTGCTGTTGTCGTCATCGTCGCTGCCATCCGGAGGAAATCCCAGGGCGCGCGGGCAATTGTCCACCCGGCGCAGGCACGCACACCGAGAGGAGACCAGACCATGGCCCGGCGCAACTTCTCGATGATCGAGTATTTCGACCGCATCGCCGCCGCACACCGCCCCGAGATGGCGTTCGACGGCACGGATCGTGATGACTTCGAAGCGTGGTGGGACGAGGCGCACGCGAAGTTCATGGAGCTGCTCGGCCGGTGGCCCGAGCCCGCGCCACTTGATGCCGAGGTGGTCGTCTCCACCGAAGAGGACGGGATCATCCGCGAGCGCGTGGTCTTCGATGTCGAGGAGCACATGTCTGTGCCCGCGGTTGTCCTCCGACCCGCGGAGATGGCCGAGAATGGATCCAACGCGGCCATTGTCTGCTCGCACGGCCACGGGCAGTTCGGCAAGGAGCCGGTGGCGGGCAATCGCACGGCGCCCGGCTACGTCTCGGACATCGAGCGCATGAACTACGACTACGGCTGGCAGATGGCGAAGCACGGCTACCTGACGATCAGCCCCGACCTGCGGGTCTTCGGTGAGCGCTCCTCCGAGGGGACGATGGTCGGATCGCGCGACAAATGCAACGTGCACTTCATCCGTGGCGCGATCCTGGGCATCTACACGCTCACCCTGAACATCTTCGACATGATGCGCTGCATCGACTACCTCGAGACGCGCCCGGAGGTGGACCCTGAGCGCATCGGCATGATGGGCCTGTCGCAGGGCGGGACGATGACGACATTCACTGCCGCTGCCGACCCGCGTATCAGGGCCGCCGATATCATCGGCTACATCAATCCGTGGGAGGGCTTCGGCGTGAACCGGGCCAACTTCTGTGGATCGCAGATCGTGCCGGAGATCTATCGGTACTTCGACACTCATGACATCGCCGGGCTGATCGCACCCAGGCCCCTGCTGGTTGAAGCCGGCGCGCATGACCTGTGCTTTTACATCGAAGACCAGCTCGAGGGCATCGAGGAGTTGCGGAAGATTTACGCGGCGGCCGGCGCTGCGGAGGATCTATGGGTGGATGTGCATCCCGGCCCGCATGCATTCGCGGGCAACCTCGCCTTTGAGTTCTTCGACAAGTATCTGTAGGGACGGTGCTGACCGGCCGAGGCCGTCAGTCGCCGTCAACCGTCGGCCGTGCGCCGTCACCTGTAGCGTGCCGCCTGTAGTAGCGCAATGCAGAGGAGATCGATGCCATGGACCCAATCTGGAAGGTCAACTCAGGGGAGTTCTTCGGCTGGCGTCAGGATGACCAGTTCTACGACGTGCAGGGCCATCACCGGGGGTATTTCGTCGGTAATGTGGCTTTCAGCCTCAGCGGGGATTACATCGGCGAGATGGTCGATGATGAGCGTATGGGACGGCCGGTGGGTCGGATGAGGCCAAGCTCCGGCTCTCGCGGCAGTCGGGGGCAGATCCGCTCTGTCCCCCGCGCTGATCGCACCCCGAGGCCATCGAAGGCGCTGGAGGATCCGGAGCTGGACGAGGGCCAGAAGCGACGCCCGTGAGGGCCATCGACGCCGGCCGAGGGAGGGCATATGCGGCTGCCCGTGGCGAACAGACCCGGCGAGCGCGACATATCTGCCCCGGAAGAGGCGACGGCCTCCTCGAGCCGGGCGCGGGCGCCCAAAGGGCCTGCAGGTTTGCCGCAGTTGCTCGCGAACGATTCCGCGGCGGCCTGACGCTCGTATGCAGATAAGCGGTGGACACTACCACCCTTCAGAAGGGAGAGACGAACATGCCAGAGGCACGTAAGCTCGGTACCGACGACCTGATCGACAGCTCGGTTCCGGTCATCGGCGTCTGCGCGACCGGCGACCCCCGTATCGATGAGGCGAGCCGCGTACGCGCCCAGAACATCATCAGGATGGCCGCGGACGTGCTCGCTGACCGCGTGAGCATGCCGGACGGCACGCAGGTTCCCGTGGTCTACTCCGACGTGCTCATCGACGGTGAGCCGCAGGCGGACACGGTGGCGCGGCAGTTCAAGAACGCGGGCGTCAACATCATCGTCTGCGTTCCCGACACCTGGGCATTCCCACAGCTCTCGCTGATCTCGCTGATCCAGCAGTTCCCGGAGGACACGCCACTGAACCTCACCTGCGGGAACTCCGGCCCCAAGCCCGGCGTGGTCTTCGTGCACGCCGCTTCCGGCGCAATTTCACAGTATGGCCGACTGGTGCACATCAACGTCGGCAACTGGCCCGACACCGGCCAGGACCCGCAGATGAGCGATCAGACCGCCGATGACCTCGTCGACTGGGCCTACGCCGCCGTCACCCGCCAGGCGATGAAGGGCCGCCGCGTCGTCATCTTCGGCCACGATTCCATGGGCATGGAGACCGCGCTGCAGCACGTCATCCCGATCCGCAACATCCTCGGCCTCGAGATCACGCGGCTCGACATGAAGCTGCTCGCCGATATGGTCCGCAAGGGCGCCTGCGACAGGGACGAGCTGGCCGAGCTGCGCGCGTGGATCGACGAAAAGGTTGGCGATCGCCTCGAGCTGCGCGATGAGGCCGATTCCGAGCGCTTCAACCAGTCGCTCTCAATGTACCTGATCGTCCGTGACCTCATGGACGACCTCGGCGCCATCGGCGGCGGCTTCATGAGTCAGCTCGAGTGGGGCTCCGACCGCCGCGGCATCCCGCTGCCTGTCGCCGACGCGATGGAGTCGCTCTTCAACTCGACCTTCGATCACAATGGCCCCAAGGCTCCTGTCCCCTACGCCACCGAGGCCGACGTTCAGGGCCTGCTGACCATGCTGGCATTTACCTACCTCACGGGCGGCAATCCGCCGCTTTTCATGGACTTCCGGAAGGTCTGGGAGCCGTGGGAGATCCAGAACCTCGCCAACGAGATGGGCGTGGACTACGGCGAGGAGATCTGGGCGCGGCGCGGATTCGTCGATGGCGACAACTCCGGCAGCGCGTCCTTCGACTGGGCCGCCGAACCCGGCGCGGACGTAGACACGATCATGTCGCGCGTCTCGATGCCCCTCGCCGACGAGTTCTACTTCCCGGGCGGCGGCAATTCCGTGACATTCGTCTCCCCCGGCGGCATTGAGGGCATCGCCGGTCGCATGGCCTACAGCGCGCTGAGCAACACGTTCTCGATGATCTGGGACGAGGCGCAGACCGTGGCGCTGCCCGATAAGCTCTCCGACGCCGTCTGCGAGACCTCGACGGCGACCTGGCCTCACACGTTCGTCACGCCGAAGTATGCCACGATGGTCGAGTATAAGCAGTTCGCGCCTGCGAACCACTTCCACATGACGTGGGGTCTCAAGCCCGCGCGGCTGCAGTACTGGATGGATCTCGCCAATGTTCTCTCAGCTACACCATGGGAGGCTCGCCCGGGGTTCATCGAGGGCGTGGATCGCCCGCAGCCGCTGCTTTACGTCATCAACGGTGGCGAGGACCAGACGAAGCTGATGCTGGCGCGCAGGTAGCATCTGCTGTCGCCCGATCCTCTGGCGGGAGGGACCTCCCGGCGGGCGAGGGCGCTCGCGCTCAAGGGCCTGACGGTCTGCCCACGGGCGAGGGCGCCCGCGCCTTCGGGCCTGATGGCCTGCCCCTGCGCGCAGCTCGCAGCGTTCGGCCCTCTCCGACTGTCGGCTGCCGTTTCGTACTGGAGGCACCCAGATGACGCTCCGCCAGCGCGTTCTTGCGTCGCTTCGCCGCGAGCCGACCGATTGCGTCCCGTTCACCTGCTACTGGGGTCTCGCGCCCGACGGGGCCGATCAGATCGAGAACCTGTGCTTCGTGCTTACGGCGCATGTCGCCGGCGTGGAGACACCCGGAGTGAGCATCACCCGCGAGGAGGTCGGACCCGGCAGGCGTCTCGAGCGCATGGACACGCCCTGGGGCACGCTCACCCGCGAGGCCGAGATCGAGACAGGCTACGGCAGCGCGTGGACGAAGCGGCACTGGATCAAGCGCCCGGAGGACTACGCAATCCTCGAGCGCGTCATTCGCGAGTCCATCGTCTCGCCGGCCCCGGAGGCGTATCGCGACGCCCGCAAGGTCTTCGGCGAGCGTGGCGTGGTGCTCATGTGGACTGCGCGCGCACCCCTGCAGCGGCTGTGGATTGAGTACACGGGCATCGAACGCCTGTCGTTTGACCTCGCCGACTGCCCGGAGGCGGTCGAGGGCGTCCTCGATGCGATGCTCGAGCAGTCGCGACAGATCATGCGCGTGGCGGCCAGCTCCGAGGCGGAGCTGATCTGGCTGCCGGACAATATCACCGGTGAGATCGCCGGCCACCACCTCTTCGAGCGCTACCTCGCGCCCTACTACCACGAGATGTGCGAGATCCTCCTGCCGGCCGGCAAGCTCCCGTGCTGTCACATGGACGGGATCCTGCGCCCGATCCGCGACAGCATCGCGCAGACGCCTCTGCCGGTCATCGAGGCGTTCACTCCTCCGCCCGACGGCAATCTGTCGGTCGCTGAGGCCGCCGAGGCGTGGCCGGAGAAGGCACTCTGGCTCAACTACCCGTCGTCGGTGCACCTGCGCGAGCCGGAAAGGATCGAGCAGGTCACGCGCGAACTGATCGCCGAGGCAGGTGGCCGCCCGGGCTTCGTCATCGGAGTCACAGAGAACATCCCCGAACGCGTGGGGCTGCGCTCCCTGCAGGCGATCGGGCGGGCGCTGTCCGGCGCCTGAATGCCGGCGGCGGAACGCATTGGGCCCTTCGATTGTCATATATCGAGGCGGTGTCGCGCTCCTGCGTCGTTGCCGCTGTCGCGTCTGTTCGTTCGCGCAGGCAGCCGCTGGTGTCGCTGCCGGTGCACTCGTTGCTGCCGACATGGAGGTTGGGATAGTGATGAAGCGGCCGCTGATCGTCGCAATGGGGCTGGTGCTTTTGGCAACTGCGTCGTGTTCGCATCCGGTTGATGATTACCTCGCGCGGCCGGAGCCGGCGTTTGCGTGGGAGGTGACCGGGGAGGAGGCGATGGGTTCGACGACCGTCACTCACCTGAAGGTCACCACTCAGACCTGGCAGGGAATCGACTGGGAGCATCGCGTCGCGCTGATGGTCCCGCAGGGCATGCAGCATCCGGAGACCGCGCTGATGCTCATCACGGGCGGCGCGCCGGGGCCGGAGGAGCTGGCGTTGCTGAGCACTGCGTCGCTGATGATCTCCGCGCCGGTGGTCATCCTCGGGGACATCCCGAACCAGCCGCTGTTCGACGGGCTGACGGAGGATGCGCTGATCTCCTACACCTTCGCGAAGTTCATGGAGACCGGCGACGCAACGTGGCCACTGCTGTATCCGATGACCAAGGCCGCGGTCAAGACCATGGATGCGGTCGAGGCGTATACCGCGCAGCAGTGGGAGCAGCCGATCAGCAGCTGGGTCACGACCGGCGCCTCGAAGCGCGGCTGGACCACCTGGTTCACCGGTGTGACCGTTCCCGAGCGCCTGAAGGGCATCGTCCCGCTGGTGTATGACAACCTCAATCTCGCGGCTCAGATGCCTCACCAGGTGCAGTCGTGGGGCGACTACTCGGCGATGATCCACGACTACACCGAGAAGGGTCTGCCGGACATGCTCGGCAGCCCCGAGGGCAGGCAGCTGGCCGCCATGGTGGACCCGTACACGCTGCGGGAGCGGGCGAAGCTACCCAAGCTGATCATCACCGGCACGAATGACGCCTACTGGCCGCTCGATGCCGCAAATCTCTACTGGGAGCAGCTTCCGGCACCGAAGTACATCCTCTACGTGCCCAACGCGGGGCACGGTCTGAACGACTTCGTGCGTGTCATCAACGCGGAGGTGGGCTTCTTCCTCCTCGCCACCGGCCGCGTCCCACTGCCTCAGCCGCAGTGGCGGTTCGAGGACGGGGCGGAGCTGAGCCTGATCGTGCAGCCCGGGGAGAACGTCAAGCGCGTGACGCAGTTCACGGCGCTCTCCGATGACCGGGACTTCCGCGACGCGACATGGGAATCTGTGGCTGCCACCGAGCGCGACGAGGACTACCTGTGTCAACTCGACTACCCCGAGGCCGGCTGGGCCGCCCTCTTCGCCGAGATCGTCTACGACATCGACGGGCGGGAGTTTCCCGTCTCCACGAACGTGCGAATCATATCCGCGAGGCAGTAACGAGGAGGGCACGCGCGACCTGCGGCTCTGACCAGGGTCTTCAGGGACACCGGCTTCGACGGAACGCTGATGACCGGTTGACCGAC
>JALGTR010000144.1 GCA_029821265.1 Candidatus Zipacnadia bacterium | reverse complement strand
CATCCGCTCCCGTCCAGTCATGCCGCGTCGCCGCCCTCGCCAACCATCTCCGGAAACGCGACCCGTGTCTCGATGTCGGGGACCTCGTCGATCCGCCCCTGCTCCGCCAGAAACCGTGCGGTCTCCACGAGGTCGCCGATTATCGCCTCGTCGAGGCCCACGCGGAAGTCGTAGTCCTGCATCATCTCAAGCTCGCGCTCAGCGGGAACGCCCGAGCGCCGGGAGAGCAACTCCGCCGCCTGCTCGGGTGAGGCGTCGATGAACTCCACCGCCGTCTGCGTCCCACGCATGATCGCTCGCGCGGCCTCGGGATGCTCCTGGACGAACTCCTCGCGCGCCAGCACCACCAGCGGGTAGCTGGCGCCGAGGCCCTCGAAGTTCGCCAGCACGCTGCAGTTATCGCAGGCCTGCATGACGTTATGCGGCCACGGCTGGCTGCCCGCGATGCCATCGATCTGCCCCGAGGCCATCGCCTCCGGGAAGTCGCGCGGCGACAGCGAGACAAGGGTCACTTCCGCTGGATCGACGTTGTGCGCCTGCAGGTAAAGAAGCAGACCGCCGTGCGTGCTGGAGCCATGCTGCACCGCGATGCGCTTGCCCACAAGGTCCCGCGGCCCCGCAATGCCGGCGTCATTGCGCACAACGAGGCGATGCATCCGCTCGCCCGTAGCTGTCGCACACAAAAGCTTGATCCTCGGTGAGCGCGACATACAGATCACCGCAGGCGCGTCCCCGAGCGCCGCGAGATCGGCCTGGCCGGAGATGATCGCCTCGGCGGACTCGATCCCACCTGTCACCACGAGTCTGTCAATCGCAACGCCCTCCTGCTCGTAGATACCGCGCTCAACCGCGACAACCACCGGCAGGTAGCAGGTCTTCTCGGAGTACGTGAAGCGTACTTGCACCGGACCGCCGGCGTCTCCGACAGTGCCCCCTGCCGCGACGGGGGGCGTCACCACCTCGGCCTGCTGTCGTCCGCAGCCGATGAGCGTCAGCGCGGCGCAGATGATCGCTGCCACAGCGATCGATCGGGTCACGATACTCACGTCCTTTCAGTGGTGAGTGTCGGCTGCTCTTTGTAGCCGGGAAGCGTGCGCATCAGCTCAAGTTCGAGATCCCGAATCCCGTCCGAGAGCCTCTCCCTCGGCCGGGGGAGGCCGGCATTGATCTGTGCGATGACCGTGCCCGGCCGGCTGGAGAGCACCACGATGCGATCCCCGAGATAGGCCGCCTCTGCGACGTTGTGCGTTACGAACAGCACGGTCTTCTTCGTGCGCTCCCAGATCTCGAGCAGTTCGTCCTGCAGCCGCTCCCGCGTCTGTGCGTCAAGTGCGCCGAACGGTTCGTCCATCAGCAGCACACGCGGCTGCAGCGCGAGCGCCCGGGCAATCGCCACGCGCTGACGCATGCCCCCGCTCAGCTCATGCGGATGCGCGTTCTCGAAGCCCTCGAGCCCGACCATCTCGATCAACCTGTGTATTGTCTGCACACGCTCGTGTTTTGGGCGCCCGGCCATGCGCATCGCTACATCGACGTTTCCGGCAACGCTCAGCCATGGGAAGAGTGCGGCGTCCTGAAAGACGACCGCGCGATCGGGCCCGGGCTCCCGAATCGGCCGACCGTCGAAGCGGATGCTGCCTGTGGTCGGCATGATGAAGCCGGCAACAAGGTTCAGAAGCGTGGTCTTCCCGCAGCCGCTTGGTCCGAGGACGCAGAGAAACTCCCCCTCGCGCACCGCCAGATCGACGCCATCGAGCGCCTGAACGGCCTCCGAGCCGTTGTAGGTCACTCCGACATCCCGCATCTCGATCAGCGTCATGACGCCTGCACCATCCCCCAGCGTCGGATTGTGGCCTCTTCGAGCTTTGCGAAGCCGAGATACTCGATAAGCAGCCCGACCACGCAGATGAGGATGATGCACACGAAAGCCGACGAGTAGTCGAGCGTCCAGCGCGACTGGATGATGCTGTAGCCGAGACCGGTGCCCGTCCCGACGACCATCTCCGCCGCAACGACCACGCGCCAGGAGTTGCCCAGGCCCACACGCAGGCCGCTGAGCAGATGGGGAATCGAGCCGGGCAGCAGCACGTGGCGGAATGTGTCGCGCGCGCGCGCGCCGGCCATCCGTGCAACGCGCAGATGGTCCTCGGAGGCGCTCTTGAGGCCCGCGACCATGTTCACCGCCACCGGCGAGAGGGCGGTCAGTACGATCATGAAGACCGTCGCGGTGTTGCCAATGCCAAAAAGCAGGATCGCGATCGGGATCCACGCGAGCCCCGGGATGAGCTGTGCGACGTAGACCATCGGCATCAGCAGGCGCTCGGCGACGCGCGACCAGCCGATGAGCGTGGCGACGGCCATCCCGACCGTCGCGCCGATGAGGAAGCCGACGATCCATCGTGCGAGGCTTGCGACGGCGTGCGTGAAGATGGTGTGGTCGAGCAGCGGCTGGCCTGAGAGCAGCTCTACAAGGCGGCCGGCTGTCTCGACCGGACCGGGAAGGGGCGCGCGCGGGCGGACGACGGCCGCGACTGCAGCCCACAGAAGCAGACCCAGCACCGCGGGTGCCGCCGTCCAGAGAACCGTCCGCGGCCAGCTCTGTGTCCCTCTCCCTGTCATGCCGGCTCCAGATGCTCCTCAAGGATCTCGCGTAACGCGGCAGCAGATGGAACGCGGCCGGACAGCAGGATCTGGTCGCCGCAGACCAGCGCCGGAGTGAGCACCGGCCCGTGGGCTGCGATGTCCATCGGATCCCTGACCCGCTCGACCTGAACGTCCTCGCGGCCCAGCACCACCAGTGCCTGCGTGGCCAGCTCGTATAGCTGGTCGCACTTCGTGCAGCCTGTTCCCAGCACATAAAGACGCTGCGCTTCGCCCGGCGCTCCCTGCGGCTGCTCCTCGTCACCAGCGAGCCGCGCACAGTACGAAGAGACCACCTGCATCGTTGAGTCCAACCGATCGACCTCCGCCTGCAGATCGCTCAGCCAGCGTTCGATCACCGCCAGCCGGTCCTCGCCGGTCGGGCCGGGCTCTTCCGACTCACGGCCCTCGTCCGGCGTGAGGATCTTCTCGATCTCGCTTCGGGGAATTCGATGCTGACCGCCGGGGAGCTTCGCAGACCTGAGCTTGCCGTCGTAGATGTACCGCTTGATCGTCGGAACGCTCAACTGCAGCGCCTCCGCCGCCTCCGTGACTGTCAGGTAGTCCACGGGAGATCACCTCGTTCCAAACAATGGCAGGCTGGCTCATGTACTCATATCATACCGTATCATTTCAGTCAAGCGCGTAGCGTTCCGCGCCAACCGCGAGGATTCGGCCCCGAGTGCGGAGGAGGGTGCCGGGTGGTGGTAAACATCCTTCCGGTGCTCAACTGCTGGCCCGCCTCGTGATGGGAGGCGGGCGCATGTTCGACATGGACGCCGGCTGTGGCCGATGGGTGATGCGGCCGACGCCGAGCGCATGCACAACCCGATCGCGATGGTGCCCGGTGTGGCCTGGAGCGAGGTCGTCGCGCTGGCGCAGCGGCATCCCGAGCTGAATGTGGTGGTGTTCGGCCTCGCGCGGCTGAACGAGACGAGCCAGTTCCAGCCCGAGGGTACATTCGAACGGCTGCGCACCGGCGAGGAAATTGGCTCGAACGTCATCTACCGCTACATCGATGGAGAGCTGGCGGACGGGCCGCTGGGGAACCCGGTCA
The DNA here is from genome assembly GCA_029821265.1 of Candidatus Zipacnadia bacterium. Taxonomy (GTDB): domain Bacteria; phylum Armatimonadota; class Zipacnadia; order Zipacnadales; family UBA5352; genus JALGTR01. Next base: position 6,616 of record JALGTR010000144.1, on the reverse strand, counting down.
CCGGCGAGTTCCCCCACGGCGCACTGGTCGAGGGGATCAATGACATCGCCGGTGACTCGGTGTTTGACGTGCACGTGCGCCTGAACGTCAACACGAATGGCTGTCGGCTGCCCTACGCGCGGTGAGGCCTACTCGATGTAGACGGCCTCGCCGCTCGCCGCGGACTGGTAGATCGCGTCGGTGATCTGCGCCAGTATCAGCGAGTTCTCAAGGCTCGTCATCGGCTGCCTGCTCTCGCGGATCGCCATGGCGAAGTCCTCGATGAGGCGTTGATTACCGCCCTCGGCGGTGTCGTCGCCCTCCCAGAGCGTGGTGGAGACGACGCCCTCCTCGCCGCGCCCCTCGTCGTGGATGATCTGGCGGGGGCCGCCGGCGGTCATCTTCAGTCGCAGGGAGCCCTTCTCGCCGATGATCTGCCATGCCTCCTCGCTCGCGCAGGGCATGAACTCGCCGCGTTCTATGCTCAGGACCGTGCCGTCATCGCCGACCACCAGTGCGGTGAAGTGCGCATCGGCGTCGGACTCGGGTGCAACGTGATGTCGGAACTGCTCCGCGCAGCGCCACGTGCGGGCGAGGACCGTGCGCGGTCGGAAGCTCCATCCGGCGAGCCCCAGGATGTAGTCGAGGTCATAGCAGGACCAGTTCGTGAGGATCCCCCCAGCGTTCATCGAGAATGATTCGCGCCACGGCGGCGGCACGCGATCAGTCTTCGGACCGGCCGCAAGCAGCGCCCGCACGTGCAGCTCGCGCAGCTCGCCGAGGCCTCCGTCGGCGATGAACCGGGTTGCGACGTCGGCCGACGGATAGGCGCGGTAGCGGCCTGAGAAGCAGCCCGCAACGAGATCACCGCGCGCCTCGATCAGCGTCTCGACCTCGGCCGAGTTCATCGCGACCGGCTTCTCCGTCAGCACATGCTTGCCGCGCGCGAATGCCCGCAGGCCCATCGCGGTGCGCGCTGCGGCCGGGAAGGCGATGATCACCGCCTCGACCTCGTCGTCCTCGTCGAGCAGGTCCCGGCCGTCCTCGTACACCCGCGGAACGCCCTGGTCCTCGGCCCACTGCCGGCGCTCCACGCGCAGGTCGGCCGCGGCCACAACGTCGAGCAACTCGCTGTTTTGCGCGTCCTGCAGATTGCGGCTGCCGATGACGCCGCAGCCGATGACACCCAGCCTGACAGGCTCCATATGACCGTACCTCCCTCTCGAACGTCGAAGCGGCGTATCAGTTCTCCAGGGGCGCCTGCTACCCCTTCCTTCGGGCCGAACTGAAGCCCGCAGGTCAGTTGCCCCAAACAGGAAACGCCCGACCATGGCGGCCGGGCGTTTCGCGGCGTCAGGTCGTTACGACTACCACATGTCGACCGAGTCGCCGGCCGGCGGGGTGTTCGTGACGATTACATTTGCCGCTCGCGGGCCCTTGGGGTCCTGCTCGACGTCGAACTCGACCTCGGCTCCCTCGGCCAGGGTCTTATAGCCCTCGCCAACGATCGAGGAGTAGTGGACGAAAACGTCCTCCCCATCCTCGCGCTCGATGAAACCGAAGCCTTTTGCGTCGTCGAACCACTTGACTGTGCCTTTGGCCATCCGTGTTGCCTCCATCATACTTTGCGGCGCTGAGCCTCTCGTTCGCCGGGAGAACCCCAGGACCATCGAACCCAGCGGACCGGGGCGGGGATACCCGCCTCATAACTAAACGCTACGGTATCATATCGTGCAGCGCAATGCAATGCAACAGGCGTAGATCTGTAAATCGCTTTTCGAGTGACGGCCGTCCCTCCATCATCAGAAGGCGCGCGGGTCGGGTCTGAGTGCGTTGCGATCCTGCCGGACCGGCCCCAAAGCCGGGCGAAGGAAATGACCGGCGCGGCGCGAAGAATCGCTCCACGACCACATCAGACCGTCCATGGAGGTCCGCATGCACCGATTCTCGCCTGCCCTCATTGCTCTGGTCATTCTCGTGCCCCCGGCCGTCGCCCAGGACGTGGCCTGGCAGGCCGATCTCACCAGCGCCGATGCGTATCGCACGTACCGCGAGGACAGCGGCACGACGATCGCCCACGTAGACATTGACGGCGAGGCTGCTCTCGACGTCACCACACCCGGCGAGCAGGCGCTCGAGGGGATCTGCTTCGAGGTGCCCCCGCCCCTCGAAGGCGGTCGGCGTTACAGCTTTCAGGCCCGCGTGCGTGGCACGGGCAGGATCTGGCCGATGGCGCGCTCACGGAATGGCTGGCTCTACGCGCGCGACGAGGTCGAACTGGGCGACAACTGGCAGCTTATCACCCTCACCAAGCCCCTGGACCCGCACGACGACCGGATGACCGCCTGTTTGCTGACGAGGCAGCCCGCGCAGGTTCATCTGCAGATCCGGGCGGTTCAGGTGCTCGCGCAGCCCGTCCCGCAGACGTGGGATGCCGAGGTTCCGCCAGTGCGCTTCGAGGCCGAAGAGGCAAGCATCCACGCCGATCGCGTCAGGGAGATCGACGGGGCCAGCGGTGGCCGGGCCGTCGCTGACTCAGGGCACATGATTCTCACCGGGATGCCGGTCCCGCGCACAAGCCGGGAGATCTTCGTGCATGCACGTGTGCGGATGGCGGACGCCGACGCCGTGCTCGGCGTTATGGCGACAACGCCCGAGGGCGCCCAGAGAATCAGCGAGATGCGAGCCACCGAGACGGGTCAGTGGCAGTGGATCACCAGCGGCCCGCTCACCGCGGCGATGCTTGGAGATGAGCTGCGGCTGCAGTACTACGGGGCCAAACCGCCCTCCGGCGACGGAATCGTCGACGCCATCGCCATCAGCACGAATCCGCAGGCGACAGCGACCATGCTGGATGAGGCCCCAGTGGTGCATCTGAGCGGCGAGCCGATGTTCACGGCGGCCCGGGCGGATCGGCCACCCACTCTCGACGGCGTGGCCGACGATCCGTGCTGGCAGAGCACCGTCGTTGTGAGCAACTTCCTGCGTAACAGCACCTTCACGCCGGCTGTGAACGCCTCGGAGATGCGCTTTTGCTGGGATGACGAGAATCTCTACTGGTTCTTCCGCGGCGAGTCGCAGATACTGCGCCCCGAGCTCAACCGCCTGCACGAGTTCCTGAAGAACGTGACGGAGCGCGATGACCGCGTCTACCGCGACGATTCGGTGCTTTTGATCCTTGATCCGCGCGCGCCGGGCGGCGAGCGTTTCGACGTCACGCTCAACGCAATCGGCACCGTCGGCGATGCGCGGATCATCGGCGAGGACCTCTGGCGCGGACGAGATCCCGAGTTCGACGCGGAAGTGAGCTCTGCAAGCGTGATCGGCGACGGCTTCTGGACCGTCGAGGCCAGCATCTCATTCGCGAGCCTCGGCGTGCAGCCACCCGCTGTCGGCGAGAGCTGGCGCGCGATCGTCGGTCGAGTGGAGCATGCGGAGGAGGAGCGCAGCTCGTGGAACATGTGCCGCCAGGGCTTCCATGACCCGCAGGCCTTTGCGACCATGCGCTTCGCCGGCTCGTCGCCGCTCGTCCAGATGCAGATGCCCGAGCGGCTCCAGCTTGGCGGCAACCCGATCGGGGTGACCGTGCGCAGCGAACAGCCGACCGGCCTCTACGCGTACTCCCGCCTCGAGAGCGGGGAAACATTCGCCTCCAGCTTCTCGTTTCTTCAGGCCACGCCCGAGACTGCGTCCACGTCCTCCGAGATCACGATCGAGGAGGAGGGCGAGATCGGGCTGAGCTATGGCGTCTGGGACGCCGTCGCGGCGCGGCCGCTGATGATCTCGCCCGTCTACCCTCGCAATGTCAGGTCGTCGGTTGCCGAGATCGCGCTCGCGACTGACAGTCCCTGGACGCTGTACCTCAACGGCGCGCCGGTTGCGCGCGGGCAGTCATCGACGCCCGATGAGCCGATCCGCGCCTTCCTGCAGAAGGGCGTCAACGCGTTCGGCCTGCGGGTGGATGGTCGGGCTCAGGTGCGCATCACCGCCGGCGACTTCAGCACCACCAGCGGCGAGCACTGGCGCGTGGCGCCTGACGACGTGGTGGACTTCTCCGCGCCGACTCTCGATCCGCGCGAATGGCCGACCGCAACCGTCGTCGGAGAGGGCGAGATCGGGCCGATCATCGGGAGCGAGGGTGCTACCACTCGCCTGCGGTTCACACTGCTGTGGGAGAACACGCGCATCTTCCCAAACCCCACTCCCGCGCTGTTCATCGCGCGCGGGACAGAGCAGCACTTCACGGTGCCGACGAACGGCATACCCGGCCATGTGCTGCCCGACTACCGCTGTCGCATCGCCCTGCCGGACGGGCTGGAGTTGACGCGCGTGACGGGGTACTACAACACGCGGGAGGAGCAGCCCGAGTACACGCTGGAGGTGGCAGGTCAGGTCGAGATCGGCGGGGAGACGCTGACGGAGTACGTGGTCTCGGCGGACCAGCCGATCAGCTACTCCAAGACCGTGCGCATCCTCGAACTGTTCAACGCCTTCGTGGCGTGGGACGAGGCGGCGGGCGAGCCGGAGGATCGCGTGTATGTGGCGTACTTCGCGTCAGAGGCGCTTGGTGGCGGCATCCAGGAGCCGTGGCAGGCGCTGCCGATCCGTGTCATGCCCGCCCTCGAGGGTGCTCAGCCTCAGCGACTCGTATGGCAGATCTGGGGCAGCTTCTTCTCGGCGATGAACAGGCGCGATGCGAAGCAGGCCACGCTTGAGACCTGCGCGCGGGCCGGCTTCAACAACATCGTCTCCGGCGACGCCGAGACCTCGGAACTTGGCGACACGCTGGGCATCGACAACGTGCTCACGGTCAACTTCCAGAGCTGGTCGATCGACATGAGGCCGTGGCTGGAGCAGAATCCCGGGAGCGCGCTCGTTGACCGACAGATGGTGGCGAGCGACAGCTACGTCTGCCCCTCAGCGCTGCTCGATGAGGCGTGGCCGCATGCGGACGCTCGCCTCCGGGCGATGATCGCCGAACGCCGCCCGGACGTGGTGAACTGGGACTACGAGTCGAACGTGATGACCAGCTATCTCAGCTGCTTCTGCCCGCGTTGCCTCGCGGCCTTCGGAGAGCACTCCGGCATCGCTGACGCCGAGACGCTGACCCCCGAAGAGATCGAGCAGGAGCATCTCGACGCGTGGACCGAGTTCATGAACCTGCGGATGGCGCAGGTTGCGCTGCGGATGAAGGAGACGTCACACGCGGCCGAGCCGTCCGCTCAGTTCGCGATCTACAGCGGCTACCAGTCCGAGGACACGAAGTGGCGCTACGGCGTGGATTGGGCGATGATCGGTGAGCTTGGAGCCTGCGACTACGCCGAGTGTGGTTACGGCTGGAGCTGGGAGAACATCACCGCCACGCACGAGGCGTTGGATGGCATTCCGTTGGTGCTCGGCACGCTCATGCGTCCGTACGACCGCAACAGCGATGACGTGCCGGTGCCCGCGACGAAGGCCGAGCTGCTGCGGCGATTGATGGACAGCACCGGCGGGATCCTGATCTACGATCGCATGCCGATCGACGGGCGGACATGGCACGCGAGCGCGGAGGCATCGCGACTTGCGGCGGCCTACGAGGATGTCATCGCCGCGGGCGAATTCGCACGGGTCGAGGGACTGCCCTTCGGTGAGCAGTGGATGGCCACGCGCAGCCTCGGCGACACGCTGTTGATCGGTGTGTTCAACCTCACGGGCGAGGAGACGACGCGGAGGTTCACGATCCCCGACGGCTATGCGACCTGCCGGGGTTTCTACACGGGCGATGCCCCGCAGCCGGGCCTTCCTGTCGAGGTGACGCTGCCTCCCGGCGAAGCGGAAGTCTACGTGCTCGAGCGGTAGCTTCGGGCGGTCTCGCTGCGATCAACCCAGCAGGGCGGAAGCCGCAAGGGCGGTGACCTCACGGCGCAGCGGGCCGACCTCGGCCTCGCGGCCGAGATGCACGCGATTCGTCAGCAGAATGACGTAGGATCGCGACGGCGGGTCGAGCCAGATGGAGGTTCCGGTGTAGCCGGTGTGCCCGGCCCCACGGTTCGGGAAGCCCGCGCGGATCTGCGGTGTGTAGGTGCTGTCGACGTCCCAGCCGAGGCCACGCGTTCCATTGGGCAGACGCAGATGCGGGGCGAGCATATACCGAACGGTCTCCTCGCGGAGGATGCGCTGACCGTCAAGCTCGCCGCCGCCGAGGATCGCTCGCGCGAACCGGGACAGATCCCGCGCGGTCGAGAACAATCCGGCGTTGCCCCCGACGCCGCTGAGGTAACGCGCGTTCTCGTCGTGCACCACGCCGCAGAGCACGCGGTCGGGGAGCTGTTCGGTGGCGGCAGATCGCGAAGCGAGCGCCGGCGGCGGGTTGAAGCAGGTGTCGGCCATGCGTAGCGGCGTGAAGACCCGCTCCCGGGTATAGTCATCCAGCGGCTGCCCGGCCACGCTCTCCACGATCGATGCCAGCGCGATGAAGCCGAGGCACGAGTACGTGAAGCCCGCACCGGGCGCGTACTCGAGCGGGAGCCTGCAGATATGCTCGATCGCTCGCTCGCGGCGCACGTTCGTGGGCACGTCTTCGCCCAGGACATCGCAGAAGCGCCGATACGCCGGAAGCCCCGAGGAATGTGTCAGCAGGTGCAGGATCGTCACG
>JALGTR010000143.1 GCA_029821265.1 Candidatus Zipacnadia bacterium | reverse complement strand
ACGGCAGACTGCCCGGGGGGCCTCCGGATACGGCCTGCCGCAGGCGCACCTCGACGAAGGTCTGCTGGCCGGCCTGGTGCTCGACCTCCAGCCGGGCCCGCTGCAGGCCGCTGCCGGCGGGCGGAACGATCTCGAGGCCATAGCGACCGGTTGCGGGTTGCTCGAAACGGAAGTAGCCCTGAGCTCCGGTGACGGCCACCCCCACCACCGCCCGGCCGCGAATCAGGCGCACCGTGGCGCCCGGCACCGGCACCAGCTCGTCGGTTGGATCGCCCGGATCGCTCTGGGCGGTCGCGATTTCGTCCGCGGAGGCCACCACGATGCCGCCCATGTCGGGGTCGCCAGGCGGTAGCCCGCCGCCGGTGTAGGCCAGCTCCAGCCATTCCCCACCGGAGCAGCCGACGAAAAGCGCCGCCAGCGCTCCCAGTGCGATCAGCGCGAACACTCGTGTCCGCCCGCCCGTTGGCAGCAGCTTCATCCCGTTGCGTTCTCCTCCCTGGCGATCAGCGGTGGCCCTTCTGCAAGGTCCCGGTAGCCCCGCTCCCGGGCCTCGTCGCGGAGCTCGTTCAGCCGATCCACGTCCTCCTCGGCGACCGCCAGCAGCATGGCGGCGTGCAGCCCCACCCGCGCGAGCCCCAGCCGCTCCGCCCGGGCCACACAGCGCCGGAGGTGGTACGCGGCGTCCTCAGCCATCCCCTCGGCCAGGAACGCCCGCCCCAGGGCCAGCTGCGCCTCCGCGGCGGCGATTCCCGGGCCGGTCTCGTTGGCGATCTCAATGGCCTCCTGGGCCAGCCGCCGGGCCTCAGGCAGGTCTCCCCGCAGGGTGAGCAGCTCAGCGGTGAAGACGTCCACCAGTCCGCGCAGGCGACGGTCCGCGGCGTGCTCCGTAAGCTCCCGCAGCCGCTCCAGCAGCTCCTCCGCCCGGCTCAGGTCGCCGCTGCGCAGTCGGGCCACGGCCTGGTTGAGGATGGCCTCCCGCACCTGCTCAGGCAGCCCGGCCTCCGCAGCGAGCCGGTAGTGCGCTTCAGCGGCCGACAGGGCGTTCTCGTAGTCGCCGGCCGCGAGGGCCAGGTTCACGGCGTTGGACTGCACGTATGCGTGGGCAGGCGGCAGCGACGCGGCGGGAGCCTCCTCCAGCAGCGCCTCAGCGCGCTCGAGGTGCTCCCGGGCCTCCTCCAGCTTCCCCTCCTGCTCGGCGAGGGCCGCGAGCGTGACGACTGCGGCCCAGCGTGGCCACCACGCTTCGGACTCCGCCAGCGCCAGGGCCTCCGCGCGGGCCTGGTCCAGCCTCCCCGACCCCTGCCACACCCGGATTCGCTCCTGGCGGGCGGAAAGTTCCGCGGCGTGGTGCCCGGACTCCCGGGCCTCCTGCAGGGCGGCGTCGAGCGCGGTCTGGGCCCGCTGCATCTCGCCCAGTCCGTAGGCGGCGTGGGCGATGTGCAAGTCGGCGGCGGCCATGGCGCGAGCCTCGCCCAGCTCCCCGGCCACCTCCCGCCAGCGCACAGCAGCCTCCATTAGCTGCTGCATCTGGCCGGCCGCGCGCAGCGCGTGGCACAGCTCTTGGAGTCTGCCCGCGAGGGCCCGGCGTGAAACGTCGGCCTGCTGCAGCCGGGCCTCCCGCTCCTCGGCAAGGGCTCGCTCCAGCTCATGGCAGCGAGCCCGGCATTCCTCCAGTTCCTCCCGCGCGCGGACCATCTGCCTGGAGTCCCCATTCGGATCCTCGGCCAGGAACCACTCGAGGGGACGGTCGGTGAGACGGGCGATCTCGCTGAGGCGGTCAAGCTGGGCGAGGACCTCGCCGTTAACGTACTGGTAGACAAGCGCGCGGGAACAGCCCAGGGCCTCGGCCAGGGCGGTGAGGGAGGCAAAGCCCTGCTCCGCCGCAGCCGCCTGGATTCGTCGTCCCAGCTCTACGCGCCCTTCAGGCTGTGTGAGGTCCATGATCGAGAGGAACGATAGCACAGAACAGTCTCAATAGCAATACATCTGTTAAAAACCGACGATAAGTCCAGTCTCACTGGATAACTCTGGCCGCTGTGTTGTGAAACCGATTCCGGCCGTCAATAATGGATTATGACAACCAGCAAGTCGCAAGGAGGTCGACGAACGTGTGGATGAAGACGCGCGCAGCGCTCGCCTGCGCCATCATAGGGATTGCAGCGCTCGTCGTGCTCGCCGGATGCGGTGGGGGCTCGGACGTTGGCGTACCCGGCGGCGATGACAGCGAAACGGGCAGCCTCCAGGTGCTGCTCACTGACGCTCCGGCGGCGGACCTGGCGGAGGTCTGGGTGAACATCGCCGAGATTCAGCTCGTGCCCGAGGACGACGGTGAGATCATCGTCCTGGATGAGAATATGCTGCCGGGCCTCATCGGGCCGGTGGACCTGCTGACCCTGGCCGAGGTCACGCTGGAGCTGGGTGAGGCGAACGTGCCCGTCGGCAGCTACCAGCAGATCCGGCTGGTCCTGCACCCGGATGGCAACCGGATCGTGCTGCCCGGTGACAGCGAGCACGTCCTGACCGTGCCCAGCGGGGTGCAGTCGGGCGTGAAGATCAACTTCGCTGGCGACAGTCTTGTGATCGCGGAGGGCTCTACCACCACTCTGCTGCTGGACTTCATGGCCGCTCCCTCCGTGCATCAGGCCGGCCAGAACGGCATGTGGATCATGCGGCCGGTGATCAACGCCACGGTCACGGGCGAGGAAGGCCCGCAGCTGCAGCGCGTGCGCGGGACCGTCCGCACCCGGGCCGGCCAGCCGGTGGAGGGCTCCGCGGACACTCCCGTGGCGGTCATCCTGGAGGGCGAGAACGGCCGACAGATCGCGCACATTGACGGCGAGGACGGCAGCTTCGAGATCCCGTCCGTCCTGCCGGGCGAGTACCAGTTGCAGGTGGGTCCGGTGGATCAGAACGGCGAGCTCACGGGCGCGCCCTTCCCAATCCTGGTGGGGAACGGGGGGCAGGGCGCGGTGAGCGTGGAAGTCACGGTGACGGACGGCGACCCGGTGTCGGTGGATGTCACGGTTGACTTGCCGTAGCTGACCGCCTCGTGCAGGGCGAGGGCGCGAGGAGGTCTCCTTTGTAGACTCCTCGCGCCCGCTCATGTACGACCCCCGATCCGCCGAGACTGCTCCTGCGCCGCCTGAGCATCGGCCCCACCAGGTCGGTAGTCGGACCCACCGCACTTCCCCCGAGAGTGGCAGAGCTGCTACGATCTCGCCCCGGTTCCGGTCTTCAAGCACATCCGCAGCGATTGAGAGATCGGGAGGATGCCCCGAGGGCCCCGGCGAAGTCGTGGTTGCCAGGGCTGAATGCTGAGGCGCATGCAGAGCCATGCGCAGTCGGCAGGGAGCGATCGCCATGAAGCTGGTCGTCCGCGTGGAGAAGATCGAGGGACATTGCCCCGCGTACAAGGTGGGGGACAGAATCGTGCTCGATGCCGGGTATCGGCTTAACCTCGAGGAGACCACCAGCGGCTGCATGCACTCCTTCGCCTCGATCATCCCGTACCACGTCGCGCTGGCGAAAGGTGTGCGACCCGAGCAGATGGGCCTCGCACACAGAAGCAGAGACGATGGCAGGGCTTACGTGCAGTGCCTCGATCCGTGCGAGATGACCGGAGGGGGCACCGTCACCTTCAGCATCGAGCGCGTTGAGGATTGAAGCGTGCCATAGGGCTGGGAGATAATCATGCACGGAAGATCTCTGACGCTCACGATGGTGGTGCTGGAATTGGCCTGCATACTGCTGCCCGGTCCGCTGTCGGCCGACCCGGCCGATGGGGCCGAGGGCGAGGAGTTCGTCGTCGCGGCAGTGCAGACCGAGCTGCGCTTGTGGCGATCCCGCGACGAGTTCGCGGAGCACATGTCGCACCGGGTCGTGGCGGCGATGAAGCATGCCCCCGACCTGATCGTCTTTCCCGAGGACATCGGCCTGCCCCTGGTCGGCCTCGGGGACGCGGACCTGCTGGCCAGGGCTCGGATCCTCGAGGAGGCCGTGGGCGCATTGCTCCAGCGCCATGCGGACGAGATCGGGGCTCTCATGGCCGAGCATGACGTCTCCCCGCCCCGCGCCCTGTGGCTGGCGAAGCATGGCCTGATCCAACAGGTCTATCGCGAGACCTTTGCGGCACTCGCGCGAAAGCATGGCGTACACATCGCGGCCGGCTCCGTGCCGATGGTTCTGCCTGATCGACCGACGGAGGTGCACAACACCGCCTGCCTCTTCGACCCACGGGGCCGCATGCACATCGTTGGCACGAAGGTGAACCTGGTGCCGCTGGAAGGCGCGGGGGGCCTCGACCTGTCGCCCGGCTCCATCGAGGACTACCGCGTCTTCCGCATGCCAGGCGCCGTGGTGGGCACGATCGTCTGTGCTGACGGCTGGCAGCCGGAGATCGCTCGGAGGCTCGTCGATCAGGGTGCGAATGTGCTCGTGCAGGTGTCGGCCAACCCGGAGGTGTGGACCGAGGGCACCAGGGACGGGTGGCGCGACAGCCTGTTTACGCGGGTGCAGGAGCTGCAGGTCTATGGGGTGTGCGCGATGGGCGTGGGCAACCTGCTCAATCTCCCGATACAGGGGCAATCGGCCATCGTGGCGCCTCGGGACTGGACCGCCGACGGCTCCGGCATCCTCGCCGAGGCCATAAGCGCAACGGATGAGGAGATCATCGTTGCGCCCCTTGACCTTGGTCGCGTTGCCCGGAATGCCGATGGCAACTAAGCAGGGCCCAGGCATGCACTGACTGCTCGCCGTGGTCGTGGCCACCGTCGCTGTCTGCGCCGGGCTGCTCTTAACGGCCGGTCCCGGGCCCGCACCGGTGGTCGCCGACACCGTGTCCCCCCGATCCGCTGCAGGATGACGACAGGGCCGCAGCCGGAGCCGCGGCCCTGCAAGCGTCATCTCCTCCGGTCCTGGCGCCGCGCCTACTCCACGTGGACCTGCAGCGGGAAGTAGACGACCGCATCCTCCATATCGAGGCGCATGACCCGCACGCCCAGCTCGTAACTGCCGGCCGAGGGGATAATCGTGGTTCCGATGGCGTGGCCGCCGCTCATCGACGCGATCTGCAGCGACCGACCGGCATCGGGATTGCCCCGGGGGTAGAGGAAGGCGCTGATCGTCGCCGATGAATCACGCAAGCCGGATGCATCGTTGACGAAGAAGCTGAACCTGGCCTCCCCGGGCGTCAGCGGCGACGGACGGTAGGCCATCATGAGCTCGCCGCGCGGGATGTTGCGCTCCATCATCTCACTCATCGGCCCCGTCATCCAGCGTTCGCCGCGCATGCCCCGGGGGCCCATCATCCCCGGTCCCATCTCTCCGCGATGCTGCGGTCCCATTCGCCCACCGGGGCCATGGCCGTACTGCCGCCCCTCGGGCGCCTCTTCGATCTGCAGCGGGAAGTAAACGCGAACGTCCTCATGGTCCGGTCGCCGGACGCGCACAGCCAGTTCGTAATCACCGGGCTGCTCCACGTCCACGAAGCCCATGGCGTGGCCGGCGACCATCGACACCACCTGCACCCCACGGCCCGCATCCACAGCGTCCCGTGGATAGAGATACGCGCTGATCGTCGCGTCGACGTCCCTCCGCCCGGTCTCATCGTTCACGAAGACTATGAAACGCATCTGCCCGGTCACCGGCGGCGTCGGGCGATAGGCCATCCACACGGTGCCGCCCGGGATGTTGCGGCTGTAAGTCTCGCTCATCGGCCCCATCATCTGGCCGCCCCGCGGGCCCATCATGCCCTGTCCTCCTCGCGGCTGGGCCCACGCCATGCTGCAGATCAGTGCGCCGATCACAACCATCGCTGCGCTTCGTGTCACCTTCATGCCCCTTCTTTTCCTCCTCAACGTCGATCCTCGTGGCTCAGCATCTCGGCAACGCCTCGCACCGTCGTCTGTAGCTGGGCTATTGCTAATCCTGGTCCGACGGCCGCGGCTGTGTTCCAGCGCTCGACGTCCCTGCAGAGAGCTCGTCACCGGCCTCCTTGAGGGCCCGACGTATTCCGAGGTAAACCGCCTCGTAGATGATAAAGAACAGCACCCCGAGGCCGAACAGATACCATAGCAGCATCAAGAGCCCGGCGCCGACCTCGCCGATCCAATGTGCCATCATTGTCCTCCTGCCTCCCTCGGCTCGTTGACGACCATGTGGGTCCTCTCCAACTCGCGCGCCACCGCTCCGCGACCGGTCGCCATCATTACAATACTGCGCCTCGCATCGGTCAACCTCAATGGGGGAAGTCATTGAGATTGCCGTTCGGATTCCCCCATGCGCGACAGGACCTGCTACGTCACCCCGCACGGGAAATGGAGACCCGATGGGGGAGAGCACGTTTGGTGGGGCAGGCTTCCGGGAATATACTACAGTGCATAGTAGAAAGATGACAGGTGCCGGATCCAGGCTACGTTCTGCCGACCGGGAGGAGTGTGTGACGTGAGGAACTCGCTCAGACTTGCCGTCGCAGTGACCACGATTGCGCTTCTGCTCATCGGGCTGACGGTTGTGACAGCGGCGGCCGACCCGGGACGCTGCGTATCCGACTATCGCTTCAGCCCACAGCACTCGTATGGGTATCAGTTGCCGCCCGGGCTTGCGAAAAAGGGTTTCGTTCCGCCCGGCATCGCGAAACAGATGCACAGGCGCGGCTGGGATGATGACCAGAGGTACCGCGGCCCTCGCCATCGGCGGCCTGCTCGAGCAGATGGAGGATGTGCGTGAGAGCAAGATCCCGGTGCTCGGCGACATCCCCGTGATCGGCCAGCTGTTCCGCAGCACGGACAGGACGCAGATGCAGCGGGAGATCATCATATTCATTGCGCCCCACATCCTCAGCGACAGCGGCAGGTTCGAGGGTCGGCTGCTGCTCCAGCGGTACGAGGAGGAGCTGCGTCGCACCGAGGAGCCTGCCGACGAGCAGGGCTGATCCATCCGTCAGAGCTCCAAAGCCTGCACCACGCCGTCGGTGGTGACCGCGACGATCTCCGCGGTATCATCGCCGTCGATGTCGCCCACGCGCGGCGTCATCACCTGCAGGCCGACATCGATGCGGCGCAGCAGCTCGCCATCGAGCGACCACACCTGCACGCTGCCATCATCGTCGAGATCAGCCGTAACGCCGGCGGGACGGCGATTCTTCTGCCGCGAATTCCCGCGCGCGGACACGACGTGGCTCCGGAGATACCGTCGCGTGGCGCTGTCGAGTGGCAAACCCGGATCGCCGGGGTGCAGACAGATGGCCGCCCCGTGCCCGCAGACGCGTTCCTGCTCTCCAATGGCAATGGACAAGACAACGACCTTCAGCGCCCTGACTGATGACGGTTCGATGACCATTGCGCCCGAACGAACCCCTCGATACTGCTCAGAATCGGACGTTTCTGTCTCGCCCTTGCACAGAGTACGCGAAATGCTGAGGCGTTGCGCGCACCGGGCGCGTGTGCTATGATCTGCCCCGCTGTCCGGCAGCGCGCGGCGACGCTATCGCGCCGCGTGGCATCTCGTGCGCAGCGGAGGGAGTACGATGAAGCTCCTGTTCCTCGGCCTCGATGGCGCATCAGCCCAGATCATGTTCGAGCGCGACCTGCCGAATACCCGCCATCTTCTGGAGCAGAGCACATACCGGGCGTGCATGGCGGAAGAGGAGTATCCTTACACCGGCCCGTCATGGACGAGCATCTACACCGGCATGAGCGCCGAGGAGCACGGTGTGACCGACTTGTGGGGGCGGAACATCGACGGGAGCGAGAGCTACGACACGCTCCGCGATCCGGTCATCTGGGAGATGCTCAACCACGCAGGATTGACCACCGGGGCGATCCACATGCCCATGACCACCTGCAGCCGCCAGGTCGATGGCTACATGGTCTCGGGCTTCCCGAACGAACTCAACCACTCAGGACCGATCGCCGAGTTGATGCCGCTGCTGCAGGCCCGCGACATATCCGACCTCATTCGCCTGACGCCGCGTGATCGGGTGCTCGACAACACGTGGTACCGCAACTACTCCCTCGAGCGGACCATCGACATCCTGAAGAAGATGGTCGAGTGGAAGATCCAGGCAGTGCGCATCCTCGTCAGCACGCACCCTGTGGACTGCCTGTTCGTGCAGTACTCACTGCTCGATCGCATCGGCCACCTGCTCAACCAGTACCTGCGCGTCCGGGACGGGGAGGGCTGGTCGTACGCGCCGCTTCTGGAGCTCTACGACTGGCTGGACGGGAAGCTTGAGGATCTGCTGGATGTTGGCGAGGACTACGATTTGCTCGTGATCACGTCCGACCACGGCTGGCCGGCGGAGGCTGGAGATCCCTATACCTACGACGGGAAACTCTTCGGCGCATGGCACAGCCATGACGGGGTGCTCATCGTCCGGGACATGGCGGGAACGGGCCGCGTCCCTGAGGGTGAGCGCATTGAGGAGTGCTTCAACCGCGACGTCTGCCCGCAGGTGCTGGAGCTGATGGGCTTCGACTACGACGAGCTCCGGAACGCCGCCGAGCCGCGCCCGATTGAGACACCCCGCGGCACGAGACTCGACGAGGCACAGACGATCGAAGAGCGACTGCGGGCGCTGGGCTATCTGTAGGCCACATCAGGCATAACCGTGCGCTCGGGTCCTCTTCCCCAGAGCAACGCACAAGCGGGACGCCTGTGACCGCGGGGGCCGGCAGCCAGCCCACTTTTGCATGGGGCGCACGCGCACTGAGAAGTGAGACGCCTCCGACGGCGAGGAGAGTGCAGGCGAGCAGTCCGAACAGAAGTGATGTCGGCTGATGCCCGCCGAGGGTCGAACTGGCGAGCAGGATGGCTACTCCCGAGAGGATCAACAGGATGCTGCCCGGCACATATAGCCCGCTTGATTCCTCGTCGCCCGGCGACCTTGAGACGAACTGCACGAGTGAGATCGCGACAACCCCGACGAGCGCCCCGGCCACAGCGTAGAGGAGCAACTGCAGGGAGGCCTCCTGCGCGAATCGCAGCGGGGTCTCGCTTGCCCCACCGCCGGGGAGCAGAATATCACGGATGGCCGTGATGGATGCTCCGAGTGCGCCGGCGCCTGCTCCAGTCCTGAGGACCTGCCTGGACTGCGACATTCGAGTGCGACCTCCAGACGTATCGGGGGAGCTGCGCATATGCCAGGTTCTCAGCGGCGCGCAGCCTTCGCGATCGCCTCCACATACCGCTCCATCAGGTCCATCCCGTTCGGCGGGTGGACGCCGCGGAGGTACGCGTGTGACGCAACGAATTGCTGGGCGTTGGGGTAATCATCCGCGTCGTAGCTCACGGTCGAGCCTCCGAGGCGCCAGGCGGGCGTCGAGGCGTAGCCCTCCTCGCGCTGGAAGAAATCCATCGCGGGGATGATCTGACGCTGCCACTGCAGGATTGGCACGCCCTCGGCCTCCAGCGCCTCCCAGATGCGCGCCTTGAACTCCTCCACCGGCATGTCCGCACCGACCTCGTCCGGTCGGAATTCGATCACGTACATGAAGTGCACGGGGTCCGCGTATTCGGGAGTATACGGCCCGGCGACGCCCGGGATCTCCTCGAGTCGTTCGGTCAGGTAGTCGGCCATCTCCCGGCGCTGCGCGTTGTACTCGTCGAGCCGATCGAGCTGGCTGAGGGCCAGCGCGGCCATGAACTCCTGCGGGCGGTAGTTGTAGCCGTGACCGAAGAACGTGCGCTCCTCCCCGTCGGAATCGACGGTCACACCGCCCATCCCGCCGGTCGCGGCGGCGCACTCGTAGAGCGCATCGCTATTGGTCGTGACCAGTCCGCCCTCGCCGCCCGTGAGGTTCTTCAGTCGGTTGAGGCTGAAGGCGGTGATATCCGTCAGACCGCCGATCACTTCGCCATTGTAGCGGGCGCCCTGAGCCTGCGCGGCATCGTCCACGACTGCCAGCCCGTGACGCTCCGCAATCGCGAGGATCGGATCGAGATCTGCAGGCATCCCGTGGATGTGCACCGGCATGATTGCTGCCGTGCGCTCGGTGATCGCATCCTCGATGAGCGCGGGATCGATGGTGTATGTCCTCGGGTCGATGTCAACGAAGATCGGGACCGCGTTGGCGTGAATGATCGCGGCAGCCGATGACCAGTAGCTGAAGGCCGGGAGGATGACCTCATCGCCAGGTTCAACGCCCACCGCGAGCAGCGCCATGTGCAGCGACTGCGTGCCACCGTTGGTCAGGATGCAGTGCTCTGCGCCACAGTATTTAGCCCAGCGCTGCTCCAGCGCGGATGCCTTCGGTGCCCACCGCGTGTGCAAATCCTCGGTATCGAAGACGCTCATGATGGCATCGCGATCCGCCTGAGTGATCGGCGGCCACGACTTGACCATGCCCTCCGGCACGGCGGGCTCTCCTCCATCGATCGCCAGCTT
>JALGTR010000142.1 GCA_029821265.1 Candidatus Zipacnadia bacterium | reverse complement strand
AGTAATGAGGCTGAGTTCTTCGCACTGATTGACCTTGAGCGCGATGATCTCAGGTCGGTGCGCGAGGCCGTTGCGCGGGAGGACTGGGTCGCCGCGAAGCAGGCCTGGTACGACCACCTGCGGACACGCTCGGAGCCGCGGTGGACATGGTCGCGGGATGACCGAGCGGAGATCGAGGCGCTGTACGCCGAGCACTTCGGCGGCCTCGAACGATTCGTGCCGGAGGCCGACCGCGTCCTCGAGCGACAGTTCAACTTCCTGGGCGTGCCAAAGACGCTTGAGCGCGATATCGACTGGTTGCAGGGGCCGGTGGAGTGGACGCATGTGCTCAGCCGCCATCAGTACTGGCGGACACTCGGATACGCGTACTGGGCGACAGGCGATGATCGCTACGCCGAGGACCTGGCCTTCATGCTGCGCGACTGGATCGCGGACAACCCCGTTCCCCGGATCCTCACCAACGCGCGCGGCAAGCATGGGACGGTCTGGCGCACCCTCGAGGCTGGTATTCGCGGCGACGAGTGGTTTGACGTGATGGAGCTGTTCATCGACGCGCCGCAGTTCGACGCTGAACTCGCCTGGCTGATGACGCGCTCGCTGGTCGAGCATGCGCGGCATCTACACCGCTACGAGATCACATTCCGGCACGGAAACTGGCAGGTCGTCGAGTGCACCGGTCTGACCGCGATCGGGATCATGCTGCCGGAGTTCCGTGAGGCGCCGGACTGGCGGGAGCGTGGCTTCCGTTACCTGGTCGAACACATGCAGCGCGATGTCTACCCGGACGGCGCGCACCATGAGCTGACCCCGGGCTACCACTCGTGGGTGATGCACAAGTACATCAAGGCGGCGCGGCTGGCGACCCTCAACGGGTACGAGGTCCCGGGCCTGATGGATCGCCATGAGAGGATGTTCGAGTTCCTGCTGCATCTGGCGAAGCCGGATCGCCGGTTCCCTCCTCTTGGAGACGCCGGCCGGGGCGGGAGCGTGATGGGGCATCTTGGCCTCGGCGCGCTGATGTACGGCCGCTCGGACATGCGGTACCTCGCGGTGGATCGCCCTGAGGCGAGCTGGATCTGGCTCTTCGGACCTGAGGTGTTCGAACGGTACGCGCAGATCAACGGCCGGGAGCCGGACTTCCTCTCCTCGATGCTCCCGCACGCGCAGTACCTGATGATGCGCACCGGCTGGGAGCCGGGAGACAGGTACCTGCTCTTTGACGCCGCGCCGTGGGGAGGTGGGCACAGTCACGAGGACCGGCTGCAGGTGATCCTTCACGCCGGTGAGCGCGATCTGGTGCTTGATCCGGGCATCTACAGCTACGACCAGCCACTGTCGCGGACGTACTTCCGGGGCGCCGAGGCACACAACGTGCTGCTGATCGACGAGGGCGGTCAGCCCCGATCCGATCCGGAGGTTCTGGCCTGGGGCACCACCGACGTGGCGGACTTCGCGTCGGCGCAGATACGCGAAGGCGGCATCACACATCAGCGCAGTGTGCTGTTCGCGCGCCCCGACTACTGGGTGGTGGTGGATCACGTCTCAGGCGCGGAGGATCGCGCGCTGACACGGCTCTTCCATCTGCCGGCAGTTGAGATCCAGACACAGCCAGATGTGGTGCGCACCGCCTGGCCGGGAGGCACGAACGTGGCCATCATCAACGCAGGCCCGGGCCGGCTCGAGATGCGCGAGGGATGGCTGCCGACGGGCAGCGCGGAGGCCGTGCGCTCGCCGGTGGCGGCATTCGTCGCCGAGGCCGGGCAGGCTGGGCCCTTCGTGACCGTACTGGCCCCGTTCGACGAGCCGGAGGAGCTCCCGCAGGTGGAGCGCCTGCCATCAGACGATCGGTCGGTGGTCCGGCTGCGCGTCTCGCGCGCCGACGGTGGCGAGGACGAGCTCGCCATCGCCGCAGATCGGGTGCGATTGTCCGCGGGAGGCGAGACGGCTGTCGCGCGGGCGTTGCTGGTACGACGCGGCGATGCAGGCATGGAGGTCTACATGCACGGAGCAACCGAATGAGTGGTGGTCGCGCTGCCACCCACCTCGAGCGCAGGCGCCCTCGCACACGAGATGAGATGCGCCTGCCCGCGCCCGCTACTTGATCGCCCCGGCTCCGAGGCCGCGCACCAGGTGCTTCTCCACGAGCAGGAACATGGCCACGACGGGCAGCGTGGCCAGCAGCGCGGCGGCCATGAGCAGGTGCCAGTCGGCCCCGTACTGGCCGATGAAGCTCGGGATCGCGACGGTCAGCGGGCGAAACTCGTCGCTGGGGACGAAGGTCAGCGCGAAGACGAACTCGTTCCAGGCGGTGATGAATGCGAAGATCATGGTGGTAACCACTCCCGGCTTGCAGATCGGCAGCAGGACGCGCCGGAGCGCCTGCGGACGCGTGCAACCGTCGATCAGGGCGGCCTCCTCGACCTCGCGCGGGACGGTCGAGAAGTAGCCGGTCAGCAGCCAGATGCTGAAAGCCAGGCGGCAGGCGGCGTCGGCGAGGATCAGCGCGATGAAGCACTTCCAGCCCTCGAGCAGTCCGTAGGCGGTGAACTGCGAGAAGAGAGCGATGATCAGCACGATCGGCGAGAACATCTGCGTCATCAGGATCGTGAAGAGCACCGCGCGGCGTCCCGGGAAACGCAGTCGGCCGAGGGCGTAGCCGGCTGGAATCGCGCACGTGAGCACCAGCAACATTGCACCGACGGCGATGATCGTGGAGTTCAGGAAGAAGCGTGCCAGAGGCATCGCGCGGAAGACCTCGACGAAGTTCTGCGGCTGTGGATCGCGCGGGACAACCGTATACTCGCGTGCGACGATCTCCTCCGGCGACTTCAGCGCGCCGGAGAGCATCAGCAGATAGGGCAGCAGGATGATGGCGAGTATGGGGAGCATCGCCACGACGAGGAGTATCCGCTGGCCCCGGGAGGCCATCACAGCCGCTCGACCTCCTCTCGCCCGAAGACCAGCGTGTACGTGATCGCGAAGGCCATCAGGAAGAGGAAGGTCAGCACCGCCATCGCGTAGCCCTGCCCGTACTCGCGGTTCCAGATCGCGGTGCGGTAGAGCCACGTGACAATGATGTGCGTTTGATTCGCAGGGCCGCCCTCGGTCAGGGTCCAGATGATCGGAAACGAGTTGAAGACGTAGATGACGTTCAGGACCACCGCGATCATCAGCACGGGCCGTAGCAGCGGAAGCGTGACCATGCGGAATCGCTGCCAGGCATTCGCGCCATCGATCAGCGCGGCCTCGTAGAGGTCGTCGGGAATCGCCTGCAGCCCCGCGAGCAGGACCGTCGCGGTGAAGGGTATCGACACCCAGATCCCCACCGCGATTACGGAGCCGAAGGCGAGATCGGGCGTCGCGAGCCATGCCGGTGGCGCATCGACGCCCCACGAGCGCAGAAGGCCGTTGATGGGGCCCTGCGTGGGGTGCAGCATCCACCGGAAGATGGCCGCCGAGATCACCAGCGCGGTCGCCCACGGCAGGAGGACGACTGCGCGCATGAGGCGCCGGCCGGGCAGGTGTTCGTTGAGAGCCACCGCCACGAACATCGAGATGACCAGCGTTCCCGCGACGACCACGACGGTCCAGATCAGCGTCTGCGGCAGGATGTCGTGAACGAAGACGTCGCTTCCGAAGATCGCGCGGAAGTTCTCGAGCGTCCCGAACCGCCCGGGGATGCCCTTGCGATCGACCTCACAGACTGAGGCGTAGAATGTCCGCAGGATCGGGTAGAAGACGATGCCGATCAGCAGCGCCGCGCTTGGCGCCAGCAGGATCATCGCCAGCAGCGTATCACGGCGTTTCATCGCATCGCTCCGCCCGTCCCCGTGTTGCGCGTCCCGCCCCCACTACTCACCGGCAGCCTCCGCCCTTGCGGTCTCCTCGAGGATGCGGTTGACACGGTCGGCCGCGTCGTCAAGCGCCTGCTGCGGGGTCTTGGTCTGAAGTTGGGCCTCCTGGACCCCGTCGATGATCTCCTGCGAGATCTGCTTCCAGCGCGGATGCAGCGGGACGAAGCGACCGTCGGGGAGCAGGCTCATGAAGGTGCTCCACTGCTCGCTGGAGGTGATGTAATCGCTCTCGGCGACCTCCTTGAGTTCGGGAAGCATGCCGAAGGTTTCCGCCCATTCGAGGCGCAGCTCGGGGTCGTAGAAGAACTCGATGAAGCGCCACGCGGCGTCCTTGTGGTCGCTGGAGTTGAACATGATCAGGTTGTCGGTCACGGCCATCGTGACCTGCTCCCTGCGCGCGGGGATCGGAGCGATCTGATACTCGAGGTCGGGCACATCCTCCTCGAGCATGCCCCAGAACCACGGGCCGGTGATAATCATCGCGAGCTGTCCGCCCTTGAACATCTCCTGCAGGCCTTCGCGGTCGTAGGCCGTGGTCCCGGGCTGGGTGACCTTGTACTTGTGGATAAGATCCACCATGAACTGAAGCGCCTCGACGCCCGCCGGGGAGTTGAAGGTCGCGCGGGTCTGATCCTCGTTGAGGATCTGCCCGCCGTTGGCCCAGAGGAAATAGTAGAAGTACACATCGGTCTCGACCTTGTCGCCCTGCATGCCGAAGCCGTAGACGCCAGCGCCGTGGTCGGTGGTCGCCTGCGCGACTGCCAGCAGCTCATCCCAGTCCGCGGGCGGCTGTGCGTTCGCGGCATCGAGTAAGCGTGCGTTGCAATAAAGAGCGCGCGCGGAGACCGCGATCGGCAGCCCATAGAGCCGCCCGCGGTAGGTGGCGCCGCGGAGGGTCTTCGGGATGAAGCGCTCGCGCATCTCGTCGCTGACGTAGTCATCCAGCGGCTCGACGACGTCCAGGGCGACAAGTTCAGGCAGCCAGAGCGTGGCGATGTTCGCCAGGTCAGGCGCGTTGTCGGCGCTGATGAGGGTCGAGAGCTTCTGGAAGCCCGCGTTCCAGTCGATGACCTCGATCGTCAGGTCAACGTCGGGATTGGCGGCCTCGAACTGCTCCTCGATCTTCTGCATGAACGGACGTGTGTTCAGATCATACTCCATGGCGAGGAAGCGTATCTGTTGCTTCTCACCCGCAGCTTCACCGGCCGGCGTCGGGGCCTGTCCCTGCTGCCCGGGGTTCGTGCATCCCCCGATGAAGAGGGACAAAACCAATACGAGGAGCATGGCGCGGTTCATCAGTGACCACCTCTGCGCGGCTCGTTTCGGAGTACAGGCGTCTCTTTCTACGCCGGCGCCCGTATCCCCTTCGGCGTCGGAAGATGCGATCGGATGAACTTCGCAGGTCGGACGCCTGAGGGCGAAGAAATCAGTGCCTAACCACGCGAACTGACCTCCATGAGGAGATGCCACTGATGGCGTTGACATTCGGCGATCTGATGAACGACCGATCCGGCTGCCTGGCCGAGATGATGGAGGTGGCGCGCGCCTACCTCGTCGACAGTGCGCAGTCGGCGCTTCTGCGCCGCGTCGGCGATATCATCGACGAGGTGCCGGTCGCGCCATGTCCGGACAAGCGGTGGTTTCAGCAATCCTACGGACGGTGCGTCACCACGGAGCCGGAGGACCTGCTCGTTGGCGAGGGGCTGTTCTACCTTACGGAGCAACGCAAGCTCTTCCTCGACTGCACCGGCGGGCACTACCAGATGACCTGGGGTTACGATCACCCTGAGCTCACCGAGCTCTTGCTGGACGGCATCAGGAGAGGCATCGTCTGGGACAACCACTCGAACATCCCCTCGGCGCCGGTGAAGCGACTGACCGCGAAGCTCGTGGAGCTGGCGAACCCCGGGCGCGATATCGAGCAGCTGCAGGATGATCCCGAGAGCCTGAACACGGTGCTGTCCGGGATCGCGACCGGGACCGTCGCGTGCGCGGCGGCGATGAAGATGATGTTGATGCAGCACGATGGCCCGGGCGATCCGGTCTTCGTGGTGCTCGACGGCAACTACCACGGCACGGATGTGTTCGCCCAACGCCTGCGCGGCATGTGGAAGAACTACTTCTGCAATCTGGAAGTCGTCGCGGTGCAACCGAATGATGGCGATCAGCTTCGGAGCGTGTTCGAGGACCGTGGCGAGCAGATCGCGGGCTTCTGGGCTGAGCCGATCATGATGAACCGCGAGGCGATCGTGGTCGATCCGGACTACCTGAAGCTCGCGCGGCGGCTGTGCGACGACGTGGGCGCGCTGATGGCGATCGACGAGATACAGACCGGTTTCTGGTTCCCTGAGGTGATCTACTGCACGCGCATTGGTCTGGAGCCGGACTTCATCATCCTCGGCAAGGGGATGACCGCCGGCTTCCATCCACTCTCGGCGGTCGTCTATCGCGGCAAGTTCGACTGCCTCGAGCAGTACGACGCGATCAGCACGAACGGAAACGCGGCGCTGGCGGCATATATGGCGCTGGGTTGCATCGAGCTGATCGAGCGGGAGGCGGAGCGGATCGAGGCGGCGGGCAACGCATGGCATGATGCGCTGGTGGAGATCGCAGCACAGTTCGATGATCGTATCGTTGAGGCGCGCGGCATCGGGCACATGTCGGGGCTGAAGTTCCGCGACCGCGAGCAGTGCCTGAGCTTCCACCAGGCGGCTATCGAGCGCGGCCTGTGGCTGCGTGCGCATGCCTACCACGAAGGGCACAGCACAATCCTGACGAAGTTCGCGCTGCCCCTCGACGAGGCGGTCGCGCGGTTCGCGGCGGACGCAATCCGCGATCTGCTGGCCGAGTTGTGATGAGACCGGTGAACGGGGAGCGGGATGATGGAGCATCCATACTTCGAGTACACGGACGTCGACCGACGGTTCTGGGAGGAGCGGCTGGCCGGCCGACTCCCGCGCAACATCTTCGACGCACATCGGCACGTGCAGTTGCCCGAACACCTCGATGAGAGCGTGGAGCGCTACACGCGCGGGTCGTTCCCCGAGGGGATTGCCGGGCCTGAGTCAGTCGAGCAGGCGCGCCTTGGCTATGAGATCATGTTCCCCGGCCATGACGTGCAGTTCCTCGGTTTCGGCTCTCCGGCGAGCAACGTCGATTGCTCGGCCAACAACGCGTGGGTATCAGAGGAGCTTGCCGGGACGGCCTCAGCCGGGCTGGCGCTGAACCGGCCGGAGTGGAGCGCCGAGCGGCTGCTCGAGGAGTTGCGCCGGCCGGCGATCATCGGAATCAAGCCCTACGAGCGCCTCAAGCGCGGATTCGAGGGCGGCGACATCAGCATCTTCGATTTCTGCCCGCATGAGCACCTGGAGCTGCTCGACGATCTCGGCGGCTGGCTGACGCTGCACCCGCCGCGCAGCGAGCGCCTCGCCGACCCGGCGAACATCGACGAGATCCTCGAGATCCGGCGCCGTTACCCGAACATCGTGCTCGTGATCGCGCACCTCGGCCGATCGTACGCCGGCCGCTACGCCCGCGAGGGCTTTCCACAGCTTGCCGATGACCCAGGCATTCTGTTCGACAACTCGGCGGTCCTGAACCCGGCGGTGCACGCGCTGGCGCTGGATCGCTTCGGCCCCGAGCGGATCATGTGGGCCTCCGACCAGCCGGTGTTCTACATGCGCGGGCGGCGGCGCTGGGAGGGCGACCGGTACATCAACCTCACGTCCGGCGACTACGCGTGGAATGTCGATCGTGAACCGCCTGAGGTGGAGGCGACCTACACGCTGTCGCTGTACGAGGCCATCGCGGCATCTCTCGACACGATCATGGGGCTCGGCTACGGCGAGGCGGAGATCCGCGCGATCTTCCACGACACCGCGCGCCGGTTGGTCGATGAGGTCATGCGGCGTAAGGAGACCTGGTGATGCTTCGGCGGGACGCGCTGCTGGGCATCGACCTCGGAACGACCGCGGTGAAGGCCGGGGTCTTCGACGCGGCGACCGGCGAGGCCCTCGGGGTGGCGCGCTCGGAGTATGCTCCCACATCACCCCGGCCAGGCTGGGTGGAGCTGGAAGCGGAGCAGTATTGGTGCGCGACGGTGGAGGCCGTTCGGTGCGCGCTCGCCGAGGCGGAGAGCGCGCGCGTCCGCGGCATCGGCCTCTCGAGCCAGGGGCAGACGTTCATCCCGCTGGGCGAAGACGAGCAGCCGCTGCGGCCGGCGATCGTCTGGCTGGACACCCGCGCGGAGGAGCAGGCGCGGAGGCTGAACGAGCGCTTCGACGCAAATGAGCTGCGCCTGCGCCGCGGAGCAGCCGCGATCAACGCGATCGACTCGGCGCCGAAGATGCTGTGGCTGCGCGAAAACGAGCCGGAGATGTGGTCGCGCATACGCTACATCGTAATGCTGCCCGACTTCATCGGCATGCGGCTGACCGGCGAGCGAAGACTGGATCTGAGCAACGCCGGGTCGACCGCGATGGTGGACCGGACGGTTGATGACTGGTGGCCCGAGGCGCTCGACGCGGTGGGGGTGCCCCGCGAGTGGCTCAGCCCGCTCGGCTGGCCCGGCGAGCTGCTCGGCAGGGTGAGCGCGCACGCTGCCGGGGAGCTTGGCATCGAGGCCGGAACGCCGGTGGCTCTCGGGGCGAACGATCAGCTCGACGGAGCGGTCGGCGCGGGAAATGTCTCACCGGGGATCGCCTCAGGGACCGCCGGCACGGCCATGGCGATCGTCGCGACTGTCGCAGAGCTGCGCGATGACCTCCCCGACGGCGTTCTGTGGGGGAAGCATCCGGTGCGCGGATTGTTCTACGTGATGAACTATGCGAAGACCTCGGGGGTGCTGCTCACATGGCTGCGTGAGCTGATCGGCGGGCAGTACGAGGAGTTGCTCGCCGAGGCGGCCGACGCGCCGATGGGCTGCGACGGGCTGGTCTGTCTGCCCCACTTCTCGGGCACCGCCACGCCAACGTTCCGCAGCGATGTTCGAGGC
The DNA here is from genome assembly GCA_029821265.1 of Candidatus Zipacnadia bacterium. Classification (GTDB taxonomy): domain Bacteria; phylum Armatimonadota; class Zipacnadia; order Zipacnadales; family UBA5352; genus JALGTR01. Next base: position 1,696 of record JALGTR010000142.1, on the reverse strand, counting down.
GGCTTCGTCGGCCTGACGCTCGGCCACGGCCGGGCGGAGATGATCCGCGCGGTAGTCGAGGCCGTATGTTTCTGCGCGCGCGACGCGCTGGAGCTCACGCGGGGTGCGGGTCAGGCGATTGACGAGCTGCGAATGCTCGGCGGCGCGGCGCAATCAGACTGGTGGATGCAGACACTGGCCGACATCGCCGGGCTGCCTCTGGCGGTCCCCGCCTGCCCCGACGCCGCGGTGCTCGGAGGCGCCATCTTCGGAGGTGTCGCGGCCGGCCTGCTGCCATCGATCGAGGATGCGGCGAAGGGCTTCTACCGCCCGGCTCGGCAGTTCGAGCCGCGCGAGCAGCAACACAGATCCGCCGATGCCGCATACGCGGCGTATCGCGACGCAATGCATCGACTCTACCCTGGAGCGCTGGGCGAGGAGATCTTCGAATGAACGGAGGAACCCGAATGTCACCGCGACCGACCAGGATCGGACTGATGCCGCTGTACCTCGAGCTCTACGACCAGGTGCGGCCTGAGGCCCGGCCCGAAATGCAGGCCTTCGCAGATCGGGTCAGTGACACGCTCGAGTCCCTGGGCCTCGAGGTGCAGCTCTCGGAGATCTGCCGCACGCGGCCCGAGGTTGAGCGCGTGGTGCCGGAGCTTCTGGACGAAGAGATCGATGCGCTTGCCACACTGCACCTGGCCTACTCGCCGTCCCTCGCGGCGATCGACCCGCTGGTTCGCGCAAGGATCCCGCTGCTACTGCTCGACACCACGCCCTCCCCAAGCTTCGGCGAGGATGCCACGCAGGCGGATATGTTCCGCAACCACGGGATCCACGGTGTGCAGGATCTCGCGTGTATGTTGCGGCGGCGCAGGCGACCGTTTCTGCTCGCGGTCGGGCACATCGATGACCCGGCATTCCACGACGACGTTCGGCTCTGTGCACGTGCGGCCCGCGCAGCCCGTGCTCTCCGCAATATGCGCGTGATGGTCATCGGCGAGGAGTTCGAAGGGATGGGCGACTTCTCGGTGGCGCCGGAGGTGCTGGGCGCGACGCTGGGCATCCACGTCCACAATGTCCCGGTCTCCGAAGTCGCGAAGATCGCCCGTGAGATCACCGAGGAGGATCTGGCGGCCGAGAGGGCCTGCGACGCCGGCGCCTGCGACTGCAGCGCGGTGGATGACGAAGTGATCGAGCGCACGAACCGGATGGGGCTGGCGGTCAGACGGATGATGGAGCAGGAGGAGGCCGATGCGTTCACCTTCAACTTCGCCTCGTTCACCGCGCAGTCCGGCGCGCTCACGGTGCCCTTCCTCGAAGCCTCGAAGGCAATGGCGCGCGGAAAGGGTTACGCCGGCGAGGCCGATGCGTTGACGGCCGGGCTGGTCGGGGCGCTTGGCCAGGCGAGCTGCAGGATGACATTCACCGAGATGTTCTGCCCGGACTGGGAGGGCGGAACGGTCTTCATGTCACACATGGGCGAGTGCGGGCTCGGCGTGGCTGAGAAGGGATGGCTGGTCGAGAAGCAGTACGCATTCGGAGACGTCCCCAATCCGGCGATCGCGGTGCCGAAGGTGAAGCCGGGCGAGGCCACGCTGGTGAACATCGCGCCCGGGCCGGATAACACATTCGACCTCATCACGGCGCGCGTTGACGTGCTTGACCGAGGCCCGGTTGAGGGCTTCCGGGACGTTCCGCATTTCTGGATCCG
>JALGTR010000141.1 GCA_029821265.1 Candidatus Zipacnadia bacterium | reverse complement strand
TTTCTGGCTCTCAGCTCACAGCTCAATATCCACGGCACGCGTGACGGCTCGGCCATCGATCACGCGCGTAAGGTGCAGGACGACGAAACCGCGGTCGCCCTCGATGGCCTGCTGCATCTGCGTTCGGAAGTCCTCAACGCTTGTGATATCGTTGCCGTTCACCTTCGCGACGACATCACCCACCTGGACCTTCTCGGCCGCGGGACTGGTGGGCTCGACGGACGTGACGACCACGCCCTGGTCGCGTTCGATGCCGACGACAGCGCCCTGCTCGGCCTCGATTCCGAGCCGCTGTCCGATCTCCGGGGTCAGCTCACTGATCGGCATCACGGCGATGCCGAGAGGCCACTCCTCCTGCGTCTGCGCAGGTCCGGCGGTCTCATCGTCCTCCAGGCCGGCGTAGCGGGCCGGCATCTCGCCGAGCTTCACCTGGATCTGCCGCTCCTGTCGGTTGCGGACGACGGTCAGCGTAACCGTCTCGTTGGGATTGCGGTTGGCTATGGCGGACTGCAGATCCCAGGTGTCGATGATCGGCTCACCTTCGACGGCGGTGATGATATCGTCCTCGCGCAGGTCGCTGGCTGCGGCGGGGCCGTCCTCGTCGATGCCCATGACGCGGACGCCGTGCTCCACGCCGTAGAACTCCTCGAGGTTGTGACTGAGGTCCTCAATCTGGATCCCGAGCCAGCCACGAGCGATACGACGGCCCTCAATAAGCTGCGGGACAATCCGGCTGGCGGTGTCGGCGGGGATCGCGAAGCCGATGCCGATGTTGCCCGTCCGCATCGGTGCGGCGTAGGCCACGTTGATCCCTACGACCTCCCCGCGCAGATTCACGAGCGGTCCGCCGGAGTTGCCGGGGTTGATGGAAGCGTCGGTCTGGATCAGGTCGCCCAGCCGGATATACGGGTTGGTCGGATCGGGCGTCAGCAGACGGCCCTTGGCGCTCACCACGCCGACCGTGACGGTCTGCTCGAACTCGAAGGGCGCGCCGACGGCCATCACCCAGGAGGCGACCTTCAGGTTCTCGGAGCTTCCCAGGCTGAGCTTCGGAAGCTGGCGATCGACGTCGACCTTGACGACCGCGAGATCTGTCCTCGGGTCGGTGCCGACGACCGTCGCGGGGTATTCGGTGTCATCGTCGGGCCGGTCGTGCAGAACGACCGTGACTTCAGTCGCGTCGCGCACCACATGTGCGTTGGTGACGATGTAGCCATCCTCGGAGTAGATCCAGCCGGATCCCACACCCTGACGCGGACGCGGCTGCGGCATCGGCTGCATGCCGTCCTCGCCCTCCGGGCCCTGGAACCAGGGGAACTGCCGGAAGAACTCCCTGAACTGCTCCGGCATCTCCTCCAGGCCCTGTGGCTGCTGCGCGACGGCCTCGACGTTGATGCGGACCACAGCCGGGAGCACCTGCTCGGCAACCCGTGTGAACTCCGTCTCAAGTCCGCTGGCGCTCTGGCTCTCGTCCTGCGCCATTGCCGGGCTGGTTGTCTGACCGGGCAGAGTGCAGGCCAGCGTGGCCACGAAAATGCCGATCAGCACGCTGAGCAGGATGATGATCATGTGAGAATGTCTGTGATGCGCGTTTCCGCGATCATCCATGGTGTCCACCTCTCTCTCTCGTGGTATGGCGCACCCCTCACCCGCCCGGAAGCAGTGCGCTTATGTTGCAGGGCGGAAGTGCCCGGTGCTACCGGGGCCACTTCCGCCTCGTTCGCAGCGTACGACGGCCATCAGGCCAATGAATCGAGCTTCTTCTTGAGCGCATCCTCCGACTGGACGCCGACGAGCTGGTCGACGACCTCGCCGTTCTTGAAGAAAAGCAGGGCGGGAATGCTGCGGATGCCGTACTTGCTCGCCAGGTCGGGGCTATCGTCAACGTTGACCTTCGCCACGACGGCTTTCCCCTCGTAGTCTCCCGCCAGCTTGTCGATTGTCGGGCCCATCATCTGGCAGGGACCACACCACGGCGCCCAGAAATCAACGAGCGCGGGCAGGTCCGACTGCAGCACTTCGCTCTCAAAACTATTCTGGTCAAGATGCAGAGCTTCAGCCATATTTCCTCTCTCCTCAGGTGTCTGACGTCTCATGTGCCGCTCATGTTCCGTTCTCCATACCACAACTGTTCCGCACACGGCCAGCAGCAGACCTGCCGCGTCCGCGGCGAAATCCCAAACCGAGCATGAACGCCCGGGTATGAGTGTCTGGTGCCACTCGTCCAGTGCTCCGTACACCAGGCCGATCGCGACGACCCAGCCCGCGGCCGCCAGCGACTCAAGCGCGGTGGCGCCGCCGAATGCGCGCATGAGAAGCAGACCCAGTCCGGCGTAGGCGACGAGATGGCTGAACTTGTCGAAACCGGCGATCCCCGGCCCGGGGACCCTTGGCAGCGAGGTCCCCAGCATCATCAGCGCCGCCCAGGCGATCGCCGGAAGCCAGTAGCGCACAACTGCCTGCCGCCGGGTCATCGCTGACTGCTCTCCCCGCTGAGCGTCCGGCGGCCAGGCTCACGCAGAGCCCCGACGGCAGCGCCGGCGATGCTTCCGAGAATGTCCACGAGCGCAGCGCCGAATGTGGCGGAACGGGTGGCGAGCCGCGACTGATGCAGCTCACCGGCAGGGCCCGCCAGCCCGGCGGCCAGGGGGGTGGAAAGCTGCAGATCGAACCTCAAAGCCTGGTAGAGCACGAAGCCGAGAACAGCCGGTCCGCCGAAGTGCAGCAGCCTGTCAATGTGCTTCGCTTTAAGTGCTTCGGGTACCGGCATGGATGTTCCTGCCAGCATCGCGACGAAGGCCCCGCCACGGTCATCGCTGCGCATCGGCGACCATGGCGAGGAACTCGTCCTCACTGAGGATCTCGACGCCCAGCTCTCGGGCGCGCTCGAGCTTCGAGCCGGCGCCCGGCCCGGCGACTACGTAATCGGTGTTGCCGCTGACGGAGGATGTCGCGCGACCGCCGAGCTGCTCCACCAGCTCCTCGGCCTCGGCCCGCGTCATCTGCTCCAGGGCGCCGGTGAAGACGAATGTGAGCCCGGAGAGCGCGCTGGCCTCCCCGGCAGGGGGTTCGGCTGAGGTTGTGTCGATGCCCAGCGCCTCGAGGCGCTCGGGCAGATCGGCGTTGTCGGGGCGCGCAAAGTAGCTGACGATGCTCTCGGCGATTGCGGGGCCGATGTCGGGGATCTGCTCGAGCTCCTCCTGATCGGCGTCGGCGATCTCCCGCAGCGACGAGTAGTGCTGCACGAGGCGCCGGGCGGCGGTCCGCCCCACGTGCAGAATGCCGAGGGCGTAGAGCAGCCTCTCGAGGCCGCGGCCCTTGCTGGCCTCGATGGCGTCGATCAGATTCTGCGCGGATCTCTCCCCCATGCGTTCGAGGTCGATGATATCCTCGACCCGGAGCGTATAAAGGTCCTCAGGCCGCTCCACGAGCCCCCGATCGAGGAGCTGTGTTGCCACCGCCGGACCAAGGCCGTCGATGTCCATCGCCTGCCGCGAGGCCCAGTGCGTGAGCAGTGAGAGGCGTCGCGCCGGACAGTTGAGGTTGGGGCAGCGCCGCACCGCCTCACCCTCGATCCGCTCGGCCTCGGTCCCGCAGATCGGGCAATGGGTGGGCATGACGAACTCGCGCTCGTCGCCGTCGCGCTTCTCGGGGAGTGGACGCACGACCTCGGGGATGACGTCGCCGGCCTTGCGGATGATCACGTGATCGCCGATGCGGATGTCCTTGCGCGCAACCTCGTCCTCATTGTGCAATACAGCGCGGGATACCGTCGATCCATCGACGAAGACCGGCTCCATAATCGCGACCGGCGTGAGCTGACCGGTGCGTGCGACGGTGACCTCGATGTCGCGCACGACCGTCTCGGCCTCGACCGCCGGGAACTTGAAGGCGGTAGCCCAGCGCGGGCCGTGCGCCGTTGCCCCGGCCTCCCGCTGGAGCGCGATACTGTCGACCTTCACGACCACGCCATCGACCTCGTAATCGAGGGAGGCGCGTCTGTCGGTCCAGCTCCGGCAGTACTCAACGGCCTCCTCGATCGAGGCCACACTTGCGATCTCCGGATTGACCTTGCAGCCGAGCCGGCGCAGTAGCTCCAGCTCCTCGGAATGCGTCTCGAAGGACGCGCCTTCGATGGCGCCCGTTCCGTAGCAGAAGATATCGAGCCTCCGGGAGGCGGTGATCGCCGGATCAAGCTGGCGGACCGAGCCTGCTGCGCAGTTACGCGGGTTCGCGAACAGTGGCTCGCCCCTCGCCGCGCGCTCCTCGTTGATGCGCTCGAACTCGGGGATGGGCAGAAAGACCTCGCCGCGCACCTCGATCAACGCCGGCGGGGTGCCCCGCAGGCGCAACGGGATCGTGCGCACGGTCTTCAGATTCGCGGTGATGTCCTCGCCGCGCGTGCCGTCGCCGCGCGTGGTGCCCTGCACCAGCAGGCCATCTTCGTAGCGTATGCTCACGGCCAGTCCGTCTATCTTCAGCTCGCAGACGTAATCGATCTGCTCACTCTCATCGAGGCCCAGATGGCGCTTGAGCCGCCGGTCGAACTCTACCAGCTCCTCCTCGCTGAAGGACTTGTCGAGGCTGAGCATGGGGACCGAGTGCTCCACGGTCTCGAAGATCTCCGACGGCTCGCCACCGACGCGTTGTGTCGGGGAATCGGGCCGCCGCAGGTCGGGGTACTGCTCCTCGAGCCGCTCGAGCTCCATGAGCATGGCGTCATACTGCTCGTCGGAGATCTCGGGCGCGTCAAGCACGTAGTAGAGGTAGTTGTGGCGGTTCAGCTCGCCGGTGAGTTCGCCGATCCTCTTCTTCGCCTGTTCGCGATCCAACGTCGCTCCATTCACTCCCCGAGCGCTGTACCCGGCTGCACAAGTGTAACAGTCCGGCGATCGGCGGCGATGCACTGGCCGGCGTGGTCGTAGGCGCGCGCGACGATCTCGACCGGACCCTCCGAACACTGTCTGCGGTCAAGCCAGTACTCCCACGGATCGCGGTTCGTCAGCACGAGCACGCGGCCGTTCATCTCGAAGGTCAGATAGGCGAACTCCTCACCCGCCTGAACGTCCGCGCACAGGAGCGTTCGATCTTCACTGGATGCGTCCGCGATCGGCTCCATCAGCGCGACCCTTGTCTCAGGCTGCGGCTCCGGCTCGCGCGGAGCCGGCGCCGCGGCGACCTGGGGGACAATCGGTTCGCCGTCATGATGGTATGCGAGCTGGTTGGCGATCACGAGCATGCCGAGAACGTGGTAGCTGCAGCGATCCGAGAGGCTGCGCCCGCGACCGGTCTTGGACTCGAAGAGGTAGGACGGGACCCTGTGCCCGAGGCCGAAGTGCCGGTGGCACAGTCGGGTGTCATCGCCGGGCGTGTCGTAGTAGATGTTCAGCGGGATCCCGTAGCGCTTCATCCAGACGGAGACCTGCGCGCTGGTCCGACCGCAGCGCTCACCGAGCACCGCCGGCAGCGTGCTGCACGAGCCGATCGTCTCCACAAAGTTCTCCTGGTAGGACGCTTTGCTCGAAAACGCGGGCAGCTCGTGCAGGTCGATGACTGTATCCGGCCGCCATGCGAGGAATACGCCCTCGATGGCCTTCGTCTCCGGCTGGCTCAGAGCCTGCCAGTCGCGGTTGAGATCGACCCCCGCGCCGTTGCGACGCGAGGACCGCGAGGCGCCGTCGGGGTTCGCCATGGGGATGACCAGTAGTGCGACCCGCTTCAGAAGCTCGGTCTCCGCGCGGCCATCGCTCTCGGCCATATGCCGCAGCAGCGCCATGGCGGCCTCGGTGCCCGCCGGCTCGTTCCCGTGCTGGCGGGCGATGACCAGCATCTTCCGCAGGCTCATGGGCTGGAACGCCGGATCGTGGACGACCGCCATGGCGATGTGACGCCCGCCGGTCGTCTTACCGATGCTCTGACAGGTGACACGCTCGGTCTCGTGCAGGTCCTGCAGGGCCGCCATCATCTCCGCGTAGGTGTGCGGCTGAGCCGGCACGCGGGAGACGATATCTGCCACGATGTCGGCCTGCACGGGCAACGCCGCGCAGGCCAGCGCAATTGCGAGCAGTGCCACTCTCTTCATGATCATCGCAAAGTCGGCTGTGCTTGCACGTGCTATCTCTCGGGTTCGTCGGACCATCGGAATATGTCGCAGATGTACGGAATCCCGCCCTCGGCCTCGATCGCCGCCGCAACCTCGTGCTGGCGGTCCGGGCAGAACGCGACGATGCACCCTCCGCCGCCGGCGCCCATCTGCTTTGCGCCAAGGGCCCCGGCCTCGACGGAGGCGGCGCACAGCCGCTCGATCTTCGGCGTGGACGCGTCGATCCGCCTCTCCTGCGCCTGGCTTCGTGTCATCAGTTCGCCGACCCGCTCGGCGTCTCCTGCCAGGAGGGCCTCACGACCGGCGAGGGTGTACTGGTGCAGCTTCTCGAATGCGTCGATCACGACCTCGTCGCCGGCCTCCAGACGCTCCCGCGTGCGGTTGAGGACCTCTGCAGCGTGGCGCGGCTCAGCCGAGTCGCCGACGACGACCGGAAGCTCCTCGATCGGCAACACCTCGGCTGATGGCGGCTCGCCGGTCGAGATAAACGTGACGCCACCGTAGGCGATCGCATACTGGTCCATCCGACCGCAGGAGATCGCGCATACGTCATGCTCCGCCTCGTAGGCCGTCTCGGCTATCTCCTCCCGACGCATGCCGAGCCCGAAGAGTTCGTCGAGCGCCATGATCGCGCCGACCGTCAACGCGGCGGAGGTGCTGAGCCCGGCGCCGATCGGGATCTCGGTCTTCACCTCCATGCAGAAACCGGCGCGCTCGGCCGGCGGCAGGCGATCGCGAAGCAGTGAGACCGCGGCCTGCACGTACTTCATGTGCCCGCGCAGATCAGGCTCGTCGCCGATCTCAAACCGCTCGGTGCAGCATAGATCATGGCTGTACAGCGCGACCTCGGGCCCATCCGTCGCTGTGGCGGTGATCTCCATCAGCATGTCGATCGCCGCCGCGATCACGGGCTTGTGCGCAATGTCGATCTTGTCCCCGAACAGGCAGATCCGCCCGGGCACGCACAGCCTCACGGGATCCATCGCGACCGCGCTTCCACCCGGCTGACGCCTGAGGGCATAGCGATCACCATTCGGCGTCCTCTTGCTCTGTCGCCAATCGGACCGGCCGCCAGATTCCGCCGGCCCCGCGATTGTCCTCGACCCGCACGGCCAGCGTGTTCGGCTCGCCAGCCCTCATGACGTCGGTTATCTCCACCTCGAAGGGCTTCCTCCAGGAATCGTTGTCACCCCTGTATGGGAAGGGGCGATCGAGCAGACGCCGGCCGTTGACCCACACCGTGCAGGCCTCGTCCACGGCCCCGAAGACCAGCTTCACGCGCTTATCCGCCGCGTCTTCGGGCACCGAGAACTCCGTGCGATACCAGGCCAGGCCATCGTAGTCATCTCCATGCTCCTCGCGCCACGCCTCCCCCACCGGCAGGTTCTCCCAGTGCGCGGTCACCTCGGTCTCGATCCAGTCGCCATCAGGGTAGTCCTCGCGGAACCAGCCCTGTTCTTCACCGATACCCTCCGGATCCCAGCGGAACTTCCACTTCGTGGCAATCACGTCCCCCGCGTCGAACATCAGCGGGAGACGATCGACGCTGGTGGGGATGCCGCGGCGCGCCTCGACATTGTTGACGCTGTCCGCCCACACGACATGCCGAGAGTTCAGAAGCCGCCGCTTGGTCTGCAGCCGCTCGACGCGCTCCTCGAACTGTGCGAGCGTGGCACCATCGGGTCGCGTGTAGGGGTAGGCCAACTCGAGCACGTCGCGCGTGGCCGTGAAGTGCCGGAGACCGTCGCGCAGAAACTCGATGCGCCTCTGTGCCATCTGATCATCGCCCGCAAGCTGCTGCGCACGGTCGAGGATGCGGTGGCCTCGCGAGACGATCGAATCGTCGTAGAACAGCGGGATGATCGGCCAGCTGCCGACGATCGGGCTGCGCACGAAGCCGTGCTTCTGGACCATCCGGTCGTAGAAGCCATCGGAGCTGCGAGGGATGCCGCGGCCGGCCATCGTCGGGTAGCCCACGCGGCCGGAAACGTCCTCCCAGTACGCGAGATAGTCGCGGATCGCCGGCGCTGCGCCACCGAAGGCGGAGGCATATTCGTCGATGACCTCATCCACGCTCAGATCAGGCCGTGCGGAAAGCCGGGCGATGAGGTAGTAGAACGGTCCCTGGCTGCCCCAGTAGCCGAGCAGTGTGTCGAAGTCGAAGCCCATCAGCCCGTTGCTCTGCACATACCTGAAGTACTCTCCCGCCTCGTGCAGCGGAAGCCACGGTGCGACCGCGGCGGTGTGCCACCAGTTCGGCCGCAAGACCACTCGTACACCGGCCTCGCCCCAGCGCTTGAACGCCTGCAGGCCGCTCTGCCCGAAGCCGTGCACCAGGTTCACAATCAGGCCCCCGTCGTGCTCGAGCCGAACGCCCGCCGGTGGCCCCTCGCGCGTGTAGACGTAGCCGAGCGTAATGAGCGTCACGTCCGGGTTCTCAGCGCGCATCTTCCCGAGCAGGCGGTTCCAGAAGCGCAGATAGCGGGCGCTCAGGTTCGCCTCACCGCTAACGATCCTATCGATATCGTCGGTGCGCGGTGCGTCCATCGCGCGGCAGTCCTCGCACACACACAGCCCCATACCGTGATCGTTCGGCCCCACGCTCCAGGTGTCCGGACGGCCAGCATCGCGCCAGTCCGCCAGCACCAGATCGTCAACGGTCGGGTTCGAGACGCACAGCTTCACCTTGTCCGGTCCCGGCCATGGATGCTCGTACTGCTCGGGCAACGTGGCGAAGACCTCCGGGTGCGCCTCGTGGAAGCGCTCCCACCAGTCGCGGAAGGAGTGTGCGACGTAGACGTCGCTGCGCGCGCCCATCAGGTGTCGGGCCTTCCACTGGTTGGCCTCGTGGTAGAGCCGCGCGGCAGGCTCATCGGCCCAGAACTCGTCGATGGTCGCGACCCTGCCGAGCGCCCGTCGGGCCTGGAAGAGGTTGACGCGCATCAGTCGCGCCTCGAGCGCCGCCCGGCCAGAGCCAGCGCACACCCATCTGCCGGTCGAGGAAGTAGTCGACCGCCCAGACCGTCGCCGGGCTGTCCGGCACGCGTGAGACGCCACCTCGCGTCCCGCAGCTCGGCAGATCGTGGCCGGCAAACACCACGTGGCGGCCGACCGTCCTGATGAGGAACTCTTCCTCGCGAAGGTCATCCGTCGAGACCCCGAGGGACTCGGCCAGCTCACCGGCGCCGATCACGACGATGGTGTGGTTCTCGGGCAAGTCGTCGACTGCCGAGCGATCGACGATCGGCAGGTCAGCGCCGCTGGCGCGCTGGATGTGCCATCGAAGCTCCTCGGCGGCGCGCTGTGCGAACTCCGAGTCCGGCCGGTCGAGCACGATCGCGCTCGTAGTCTGCCCGTCGGCGACGAGCGTCCTCTGGGCAGACCCAACGGTGGCCACGGAGGCGGCAATGCCAAGCACAATAGCTTGCAGCATCTGTGAACGAATGGTGATCACTCTCGAATGCCGAGTCCTTGCCGCGTGAGGACCTCGTGGCAGGCCTTCAGGCAGGGCTCAAGGATGCAGTCCAAATGGCGCTGGATCGGGTCGCGCCTGCGCACGGCATCGGCGATCTGCTCGGCCGTGATCTCGCCCGAGGGCGGCGGCACGTTGGTGGTCGAACCCATGTACTTCGGGCCCTCGTCGCCCACGAGCGCGTAGCGCTTCGCCCAGTCGCAGCGCAGCAGATCGCGCCTCGCGAAGCATCGGTCGTCGATGCATATCCGCTCGCTATCAGAGAGCGCCGCGACCGGGCAGGCCGCGATACAGGGCGCCTCGCAGCCGTCACAGGGCTTGAACGCCTCATCGCTCGCGGTCGTCGGAGCGATCTCCGCGTCCGTCACGATCGCCACCCAGCGGACCCGCACGCCAAACTCCGGGGTGATCGAGAAACCCCCTCGCCCGATGACCGAGAGGCCCGCCGCAGCGGCCTCAACGCGGCCGGAGAAGATGTCCGGTGTGGCGAAGCGCGGGTTCTGCGTCTTCGAGCCCACCCCCGTCACATCGTACGTCACCGCCGCCCGGTAGCCGCGATGTTCCAGCTCTCGGGCGATGTTCAGCGCATCGATTCCGATGTCCCGACAGACCTGGTAGTTTGCGAATGCGTAGGGCCCCACCGCGTCGGCCGGCTCCTCGCCGGCACGGTCGAGCGTCTTCGCCGGGTAGGCCATCCCGAGGACGATCACCGACTTCGCGCCCGGCAGCCAGTCCTCGGGCGAGAACACCCGCGCGTCCTCCCGCTCGGCGATCTCCGGCTCGACGGCGCCGTGGATCGGCCCCCGCTGGATGACGTTGACTTTGAGCGCGTCCTCGTCGATCTGCTCCCGGAGCTTCGCCGCGGCCTCCGCGACGTCCTCGGCCGCGGCAACGCCGATCAGCTCCGCACCATCCTCCGTCAACACCCCTCGCAGCTCGTCGAGCGTCGGCGCTCCGCTGACCTGCTCAGGGATGAGATCCGCCGATGTCTCCGCGAGCCGCGCCTGCGTGAGGACCACCCGCCACGCGAGGCGATTGCCGTAGCGCTGGCTGAAGCACTGTCCGTTGACATGCTCGACGAGGCCGGCCTTCTCCGCCGCCTCGACCGCGGGGAATGCGGTGTTGCAGACGCTGTAGTAATCCCAGCGCTCCAGTTCGCGGGTCATGTCCAGTTCGAGATGATCAAGCTGCAGCGTGGCGCCGAAACGCGCAGCCTCGCATGGCTCATCGAGCGGACCGCAGCCGGAGAGCTCCGAGTCCTCCGGCCAGTCGATCCCGAAGACGATCACACTGTTGCAGTCGGGCAGGTACTCGCGCGGGTGGTCCTCGTCCCCCTCCCCCCAGGCGTCCGCCGGGACGATCCCAATCACCGACATGCGGCCGTCGCGCGCCATGCGTTTGACGCGCTCGGTCAGGCGGCGATCCACCGGCGCGTCGGCCGGGACCTCACGATGCAGATAGCGGCCTCGCAGATGCGGCGGCCTGCAGTACTTCAGGCAGGGGCCCTGCGTGCCGCCGCGACGCCCATGCTCCTCGAGCGTGCGCAGGATGACCTCCTCGGTCACGTGCGGAGGCTTCTCGAGGAACGCGTCGAGGCCAAAATGCTCGCTCCACGCGCAGCGCCACAGGTTCTTCTCAGCGTAGCGGATCTCTTTGCCGGCGATCTCCAGCACCACCTCGCCGGTGACCTCGTGTGCCAGCGCACCACCGCACTGTGCGTCGCACATGCGCACACACGCGCCGCAGCGATCACAAAGCTGCGGACCGTCGTACATCGGGTCATCGGCAAGTGGGGCGTCGGTGATCATGCAGCAGAGGCGCTGCCAGGTGCCAAACTCCGGCGTCATCAGCAGGCCGTGGTAGCCGATCTCGCCGAGGCCGCAGCAGATGGCGGCATGGATGTCGGACAGGTCGGGCCCGAAGGGCCGCTCAACCTCCTTGTAGGGCCGGTAGCGCCAGATGTTCGTGGCGGGGATGGGCATCGCGTTGTGTCCGCGCTCCTCGAGCCAGCGCGCGAGGTGAAACTGAATGTACTCGAGGCGCTCATTCATCTTGCCCTGTACGTTGTATGGGCCGAGATGGTGCGCGTCGGGAATACCGCCCAGCTCAACGCAGGCGTCCGGATGGTGGATCGCCACCACGACGACGTGTCGGGCGCCCGGGAAATGCCCCAGCGGATGCATCTGTGCCGGAGCCCCCTCCCAGCGCTCGACCGGTCCGACGCCCACGAGATCGGCGCCGAGATCCAGCGCTTTGGCCTTCAGGCCTGCCGTCAGCGCCTCGTCGTGCTCGATCTTCATATCCTGCTGCAACTGCCTGCTCATCTGTGCCCTCTCCTCAGAAGCTCGTTGGCCTGGTCAATGTCTGACAGTCTGCCGACGTCAAGCCAGTAGGCGTCAGGGTCGATGAAGCCGCGAACCGCCCTGCCCGCGGCGATCAGCTCCGGGAAGATATCGTGCGAAAAATCGAGGCCCGCTGCGCAGCGATCGAGCGCCTCGGGCCCGAGCGCGAAGACAGCGGCGTTCGTGGGCCGCTCCAGTGGCGGCTTCTCAACGAAGCTGTGCACCATCCCATCATCGCCAACCTCCGCAACGCCCGTGTGAATCCGAACGCCGGTCACCAGGCCCAGCGTGGCCGCAGGCCGATGCGCGAGGTGGTCGTCCGCGAGGGCGCGAAGGTCAAGATCGGTCAGGATATCCCCGTAGTGCACCAGGACATTCTCGTCGCTGATCCGATCGCGAAGGCTGGCGACCTCTCCGGCGGTGCCGGCAGGCTCGGTGTTGATGGAGTAGTCGATCGAGACGCCAAAGCGCGATCCATCCCCGAAGTAATGCTGCACCTGGTCGGCCATCCATGAGAGCGCCACGAGCTGTTCGGTGAAGCCCTGATCCCGAAGACTGAGCACGATGCGTTCGAGCAGCGGCACGCCCGCCACGGGCACCATCGCCTTCGAGATGTAGTACGTCAGCGGGCGCAGCCGCGTTCCATGGCCGGCACACAGGATGATCGCCTTCATCATCGCTTCCCCGGCTCCCGTCAGCTCCGACCTGGGCGGGTAGATGGTGGTGCGATTATATGCGGCGTCCCCCGGTCGGTCAACCGCAGCCGTTCGCGACCGAAGCAGGTCATCGCAGCCGCCGGAAGGAAGGTGATGATGGCCGGCCTCACGCCTGACGCCCGCGCCGTAGTCCAGCCACGCCTTACAGGAGGGTCCTGACAGATGCGCGTCGCCATCACCGGTGGTGCAGGCTTCCTCGGCTATCATCTCGCCAATCATTTCGCCGACAGGGCGCCAGATCACCATCTCACGCTGCTGGATATCGCCGACTTCATCGAGAGCGACTACCCTGAGGCCTCGGAGTTTTTCACCTGTGACGTCCGTGATCGCGATCGCCTCAGGCAGACGCTGGAGGGGCGGGAGCTCGACTGCCTGATCCACGCAGCGGCGGCACTTCCGCTCTGGAAGCCGCGAGACATCTTCTCGACCAACGTGGACGGGACGCGGAACGTTATGGAGGTCTGCCGTGAACTCCAGATCCCGCGCGTGGTTTACATCTCCTCCACGGCCGTCTACGGCATCCCGGACGTCCACCCCCTCTACGAGGACCACCCCATGGAGGGCGTCGGCCCGTACGGCGAGAGCAAGGTGCAGGCCGAAGAGGTCTGCCAGCGGTACCAGGATGACCTGCCGATCGCGATCATCCGACCGAAGACCTTCATCGGGACCGGCCGGCTCGGAGTCTTCCAGATCCTCTACGACTGGGTCGAAAGCGGCTGCCGGATCCCGGTCATCGGAGACGGCTCCAATCGCTACCAGCTGCTCGAGGTCGATGATCTGTGTGAGGCCATCTGGCTGGCGGCGACAAAGGACCCGCAGATCTGCAACGATGTCTTCAACGTCGGCGCCGAGGAGTTCCAGACAGTGCGCGAGGATGTCGGGGCGCTGTGCGAGTACGCCGGGACCGGAGCGCGCGTGATGGGCACTCCGGCGTGGCTGGTCAAACCGGCCCTGGCGCTGCTTGAAGCGCTGCATCTGTCTCCGCTGTACAAATGGGTCTACGGGACCGCAGACACCGACAGCTTCGTGGCCGTGGACAAGATCAAGCAGACGCTCGGATGGGCGGCGCAGTACTCCAACGCCGACGCCCTGATCCGCTCGTATCAGTGGTACCTCGACCACAAGCACGAGCTCGGCTCGGCAACCGGCGTCACCCACCGCGTGGCGTGGAACCAGGGCGCTCTGAGACTCGTTAAGGCGATTATGAGATAGACGCTCCAGAGGGGCCCTAAGAGCCTCCACAGGGGCCCGGGTGGAGCCGTGGAGAACCGTCCGAGCGGCCCCTTATTTCGTTGACTCGGGCGAGCCTGCTGATATATACTTAAGCTGATCAGATGGCCCGGAGCACCCGGATGGGTTCCGGGTCTATTGATTACGCGCATACACCGCGCCACGACGCCAACAGGAGGCGATCGGCCACGTCACAGCAGAGCACGCGCAGGCCCACGACCTCAGTTAATGTCGCGGGCTACGAATTGAGTTCGCTTGTCGGCGAACGCGACGCGAATCTGCGGTTGATCGAAAACGAGCTTGATGTCGTCATCGTGCCACGCGATGATCGTTTGCAGATATACGGAGACGAAGGGCGCGCGGAGACCGCTGCGAGGCTCCTCGATACCTGCCTTGAGGCGATCCGCGAGGGACGCATCCCCACCAGGCAGGACATAAGCTGCGCCCTGAGATCCAGTGACGACGGCTGCGTCGATGCCACCGAGGCACTGCTTGCTGAGTCCATCATCCTCACCCATCGCGGCAAGCCGATCCGACCGAAGACATCGGGGCAGGCTGAATACGTACGGGCGCTGCGGAACGAGGACCTCACCTTCTGCATCGGGCCGGCCGGCACGGGGAAGACATTCCTCGCGATGGCCGCCGCCGCAGCGGCCCTCAAGGCCGGAGAGGTCAACCGGCTCGTTCTGTCGCGCCCGATCGTGGAGGCGGGCGAGAGCCTGGGCTTCCTGCCCGGCGACATGCTCGATAAGGTGGACCCGTACCTGCGTCCGCTCTACGACGCGCTGCACGACATCATCGGCACCGATCGCACGCGGCGCCTCACCGAGCACGGTACCATCGAGGTCGTTCCCCTCGCGTACATGCGCGGGCGGACAATCAACGATGCGTTCATGATCCTCGACGAGGCGCAGAACTGCTCGCCGGCGCAGATGAAGATGTTCCTCACACGCATGGGGTTCGGCTCGCGGATGGCCATCACCGGTGACATCACTCAGAGCGATCTGCCCAATGGGCAGCCGAGCGGCCTGCAGCACGCCCTCGAAGTGCTCGAGTCTGTACCGGGAGTGGCTGTCAGCCGCCTGACCCAGCGCGATATCGTTCGCCACGACCTTGTCCAGCGCATAGTCCGGGCGTACGCGGTCGCAGAGGAGCGGGAGAGCCGCGGCGCCGGTGTTGAGGATGCGCAGGCGTAACCGAAACGGCAACGGCTCCCGGCACCGTCCGGTGGTGCTGGGGGTCACCCTCGACACGTTCTTCTACACCCGGGCCGCAATGGCCGTGGGCACCTCGCTACTGCTTTTTGTCGCCCTGAGCACACGCTGGCTGCCTGAGACGGTCACGCTGGAGCTGGGCCAGGAGGCGCGGCGCACGATCTACGCGCCGCGCAGTGTGACGTACACGGATACCGAGGCCACGAGGCAGCGACGCGCGCGCGCAGCCGAGGCCGTTCCAGACCAGTACGAGAGCTTCCCGGAAACCTCCGACCTCGTCGAACAGACGATCAATGACGTCTTCACCGCCGCGGAGACCGTGCGGACGGGCCCTGCGCCCCTGCGCGATGGCGGGGCGCAGGAGCAGCCCGCGCAGGAGCGCACCATCGACGAGATGGTCAGCGAGCTGCGCGATCGGATCGAGATGGACCTTGACGACGAGGACCTCCGGCTGCTTCTGACCGCGTCGCCCAATGTCCTCGACCGCCTCAGGCGCGACGCCCAGGCGCTCGCCGCGATCCAGATGCAGGCCGAGATTCGCGAGAACACCGATGACCTCGAAGAAGCAAAGCAGGCGATCAGGGCGGCGGCCAAGGAGCTTCCGATACAGGCGCGCTATCAGCAACTGGTCGCCGATGTTGCCGCCAAGGCCCTCCGGCCCAACCAGCGCTACGATGAGCAGGAGACGCGGCGGGAGCGCAACGAGGCCGTCAGCGCCGTCGAGCCGGTGCGCAGGCAGATACAGGCCAACGACGTCGTTGTCGCCGCCGGCGAGACCGTCACGCAGCAGCACATAGACAAACTCAAGGCGCTCGGGCTGATGGCCCCGACCGTCGATTTCACGCAGGTGCTCTCGCTGCTTGCCCTGCTTACCGTGATCGTGCTGGCCTTCGGCGCCTACGTCGCCCGGTTCAAGCCCGAGGTGTGGCGCAGTGACCGGCAGATGCTGCTGCTATGCGCAGTGCTGGTGCTTGGCGCGGCCGGATTCCGGATCGCCCTGCAGTGGTCCGTTTACGCGGCAATCACCCTCGGCGTAAGCACCGCGCTGGCGATGATCGTCGCTATGCTCCTCGGAATGCGCCTGGCGATCGTGCTATCGGCCACGATCGGTCTGCTGGCGGGCCTCGTCGCAACCGGCAGCGACGCTCGTCTGGTTATTGCCACCATCCTCTGCTCCTCCTTCGCCTCCTGGGCCATCACCTCCGCGGGCGGAAAGGGTCTTACGATCGCGCGCGCCGCAGGCCTCGTCGGCATGGCCAACGCCGTGGTGTTCGTCATCACGAGCGATGTCTTCCGCCTGCAGATCGCCTCGACGCAGGTCATCGCATCGGTGATCGCCGGGCTGATCTCCGCGTCGCTGGCGGTCGTGGCCGTCATGGCCTTCGAGCGCGTTGTGGGCGTGGTGACCAGCCTGCGTCTGCTGGAGCTGGCGAACCCAAACGAGCCGATACTGCACCGCCTGCTGACGGAGGCGCCGGGATCGTACCAGAGCTCCGTGATGGTGGCGAATCTCGCCGAGCCGGCGGCGGAGGAGATCGGTGCGAACGCCCTGCTGGTGCGCGTCGGCGCGATGTATCACGACATCGGCAAGCTCAAGCGGCCGTATTTCTTTATCGAGAACCAGTTCGGCGAGGAGAACCCGCACGAGAAGCTCAAGCCGCACCTGTCGGCCCTCACGCTCATCGCACATGCTCGTGACGGCTACGAACTCGCGAAGGAGATCGGGCTTCCCGACCAGGTCGCTGACATCATCCGACAGCACCACGGCACCTCGCTGGCGACCTACCCCTATCACCTCGCCGTGGAGCAGGAGGGCGAGGAGAACGTTAACGAGTCCGACTTCCGCTATCCCGGTCCCAAGCCACAGACCCGCGAGGCCGCGCTGGTGATGCTCGCAGATTCGGTCGAGGCGGCGGCGCGGACACTGGTGAACCCCACTCACGACCAGATCGAGCAACTCGTTGACAGCATCATCGACGCGAAGGTGGAAGACGGACAGCTCGACGAATCGCCCCTCACATTCGCCGACCTCAAAGCCATTCGTAAGAGCTTCGTGTCAACGCTGCACGGCATGTTCCACCAGCGCCTAAAGTACCCCGACCAGGAGGACGAGGAGGACAGGAGCGCGGTCGAGACTGAGGCCGATCTGGAGAGGTCCGCCCGCACCTGAGCTGTGATGGACGTGGAGATACGCGACCTGCAGACGCTTCCGGTCGACGAGGATCGGCTAAGGGAGGCCGCCGTCAGAGCCGCCGAGGCAGGCGGCGGTGGTGTTGACGCTGTCTCGATTGCCATCGTTGACGACGAGCGCATCACCCGGCTCAACCGGCGCTTCCGGAGCACCGACTCCGCCACGGACGTGATCGCGTTCGAGGCCGAGCAGGAGCCGGGGCGGGTCGCGGGCGAGGTTATCGTCTCAGCCGACACAGCGCTTCGCCAGGCGGAGGAGGCCGGCCACGATCTGCAGGCCGAGCTGTGTCTTCTCGTTGCTCACGGGGTTCTGCATACGCTCGGGTACGAGGACTACGACGAGCAGTCGCGCGCTGAGATGATGCGCATCCAGCGCCAGGTGCTCGAGGATATGGGGGAGCAACTCGGCGACGATGAGTGAGGATATGCGCGACCACGAACCAGACCACGGCGAGGACGACGACGTCCGCGGATGGAAACGGCGGTCCACCGTTGACAGCTTCCACCACGCCTTCGAAGGCCTCTATCACGTCTTCAATACTGAGCCGAGCCTGCGGATCCAGACCGTCTTCACCGTTCTGGTGCTTCTGGCCGCGTGGGGCTTCGGGGTCACCCACATTGAGCTTCTGCACCTCCTCCTGCCGATGGTGCTGGTGATCGCGGCCGAGATCTTCAACACTGCAATCGAACACCTCATCGACCTCGAGATCAAGGAGTGGAACGAGGTCGCGAAGGTCACCAAGGACATCGCGGCCGCAGCGGTGCTGATCTGCGCGATCTACGCACTGCTCGCCGGCATCATGATCTTCTCCCACAACGAGAATGTCATCCGGCTCTTCCAGCTTCCGCCCGAGTTCCCTCAGCGGCCACATCTCGGGCCGCTGCAGATCGTGCTGGTCGGAATGCTTCTGCTGGCGGTGATCGTGGTCTGGGCCAAACGCGCCACCGGCTGGCGCTCTTTCCTCACCGGTGGTGTCATATCCGGCCACACCGCGTTGGGCTTTCTGGTGGCCGCGTCCATCGCCTTCGTGACCCGCGACGTTGCGGTCGCCGCACTCGCGCTTGCTCTTGCTCTGCTTCTCGCCCAGAGCCGATTGCAGGCGGACATCCACAAGCTCTCGGAGGTCGCGCTCGGGGCTCTGATCGGAACCCTCCTCGCGCTGCTGCTGTTTGCGTGGCCAGTCGTGACGTAGCGCCTGCACGCCATTTCCGGGCCCCGACCTTGCGTGCGAACGCCAGTTGTCGTATCCTCTCCGCCATTGGAGTCAACATGAGCCTCAGGATCTGCGCTGCCACACCTGCGAGCGGAATATCATGATCACGCCGAACATCCCACGCCCAAACATCTTCGAGTATGACTTTATCGTAATAGGCTCCGGCGTAGCAGGGCTGTTCACAGCCCTACATCTCGCCGACCGCGGTCGCGTCGCGGTGATCACCAAGGATGCGCTGGTCGAATCCAACACCGAATACGCCCAGGGAGGCGTGGCTGTCGCGCTGGGAGAGGATGATTCGCCGCAGGACCATGCGAAGGACACGGTCGAGGCCGGCGCGGGTCTGTGTAACCCCGAGGCCGTCGAGGTGCTCACGAGCGAAGGCCCAACCGCAGTCGAGGAGCTGATGCGGCTTGGGATGCGCTTCGACCGCGAGGGCGGCGAGCTCTTACGCGGGCAGGAGGCGGCGCACGGCAAGCGACGGATCCTGCATGCCTCGGGCGACGAGACCGGGCACGAGGTGGAGCGCACACTGTCCCGCCGGGCGTCGGTGCATCCGTCGATCGACATCCACGAGTACACCCTGATGACCGACCTGCTGTCGGTCGAGGGACGGTGCGTCGGCTGTGATGCCCTCGTGCTGCCGGATGGAGAGCGCGTGCGCTTTGTGGCCTCTGTGACGATCCTCGCGACCGGGGGCCTCGGCCAGGTCTACGCGGTGACCACCAACCCGGTCGTCACGACCGGTGACGGGATGGCGGCCGCATGGCGCGCCGGCTGCCGTCTGATGGATATGGAGTTCATCCAGTTCCATCCAACCGCGCTCTACCACGAGGGCTCGCCAAAGTTCCTTATCTCCGAGGCCGTCCGTGGCGAGGGCGCCATCCTGCGCAACGCCGCAGGCGAGCATTTCATGCCGCGCTACCATCCGCTTGGCGATCTCGCGCCGCGGGATGTGGTGGCCCGTAGCGTGTTCAGCGAGATGCGCAGGGACGGCCGCGACTTCGTCGAGCTGGACTTCTCATCGATCCCCCTCGATGGCCGGGATCGCGACCGATCTGCGCTGTCGCACCGACATTCCCGGGCTGCTTGCCGTCGGTGAGTGCACCTCCACGGGGCTCCACGGCGCCAACCGGCTGGCCTCCAACTCCATCCTCGAGGGGCTCGTCTTCGGCCTGCGCGCCGCGAGGATCGCCCCGGCGCTGCCCAGGCTGTCCTACGAGCAGCTGGGCATCGCCGCCGAGCTGGCTCCGCCGCCGGTCCGAGTGGCCGCCCCGGCCGTGCGGGGCGAGCTGCAGCGGCTTATGCAGCGCAACGCCGGGATGGAGCGCGAGGAAGAGAGCCTGCTGGAGGCTCGCGAGCAGGTGGAGGCGTGGGCCGGCCAGATCGCCACTGTGCCCTCGGCCTCCCGCGAGGAGGCGGAGGTGGCCAACCTGGTGACCGTGGCGCGCTTGATCCTCGTGGCGGCCCTGACGCGCACGGAGAGCCGCGGCGCCCACTACCGCAGCGACTTCCCCGAGACCGACGAGACGTGGCGCCGACATCTGGCCCTGCGCATGGACCCGACGGGCGCCCCGG
>JALGTR010000140.1 GCA_029821265.1 Candidatus Zipacnadia bacterium | reverse complement strand
AGAGGCCGAGGCGGCCTACGCCGAGCTGGCTGGCGACGCAGCACAGCAGCCCGTCGCACCGCTGCAGATGCCTCCGCTGCCGCCGGGCTTCGAACTGATGCCGAACTTCCCGGAGATCCCTCGGAGCGACGCGGAGGAGCAGCCTGATGTCGGGCGCGCCGAGCTTCGGCTGGCTGAGATCGCGCTGCGCAGGGGCGAGATTGAGGAGGCTCGTGAGCGCTTCCGCCTGGTCGCTGCCGCGCATCCCGACAGCCCGCACGCGAACGACGCGCTGGAGCGGCTCGCATTCATCCGCGAGAACCTCGACGGTCAGGGTGTCGCGGAGGAGCATTACCTGAAGGCGCTCGGCATGCTGGATCGCGGGGCGCTGCCGATGGCGGAGCAGGTTCTGGCGGAGGTCGCCGCCACGCGTGGTGAGCCGCTTGCGGACGATGCGCAGATGCTGCTGGCCAACGTTCGGGCAGAGCAGGGCGAGCATGAGGCGGCGGTCCGGGCGTGGGAGCGGCTGACCGAGCGTTTCCCCGAGAGCCTGCTGGCGCCCGAGGCGCTCCTGCGCGGCGCTCGACTGCAGCGTGACGAGCTGGGCGATGTGCAGGCTGCGGCCAGGATGCTGCGGGCGGTCATCGAGGGCTATCCCGACTCCGCGGCGGCGGCCGAGGCGCGATCTGAGCTGGAGCTTCTCCCCCGGGGCGCGTCCCGGCTCGATATCGGCCTCGCACCCGAGGAGGCCGGCGACACCTGATGTCCGACCACACGCGGGGAATCGTGCTCGGCCTTGGCGCCAGCGCGCTGTGGGCCACGGTCTTCGTCGCGGGGCGCATCGCCACGGCGGTGCATGGCGTCGATCCCATCATCACCGCCACGCTCCGCTTCACGATCGGCGCGGTGCTTGCGATCGCATGGCTTGCGCTGGCCGGCCGCTGGCAACGGCTCTCGGCTGCCACGCGTGACTGGTGGCCGATTCTGCTGCTGGGGGCCGTCGGGATCTTCGCTATGGGGGTGCTCGTCTTCGTCTCGACCGCCCTAACCAGCTCGATCAACGGGGCCCTGATCCTCAACGCGAACGCGATCTTCATCGCCGTATTCGCGCTCCTGATCGGCGAACGCGTGCCCGGGGTGCGCTTCGTCGGCCTGATCGTCGGCCTCGCCGGCTGCGGGGTGATCGTCCTGGGAAGCACCCCGCCTCAACCGGTGCCGGTAACCAACAATGTGCTCGGCTCGCTCGCTGCGCTCGGCGGCGCGATCTGCTGGGCCGCGTACACGGTTGCAGGGAAGCAGTATGTGCGCAGGTGGGGAGGGCCCGAGACCTCGGCTCTCACGCTGGTCTTCGGGGCGCTGCTGCTTGCGGTCTTCGCGCTGGTACGGCAGTCGCCGCTTGAGGTCAACCTGCCGGCGCTGCTTGCGATCACATGGCTGGGCGTCTTCCCAACGGCGATTGCCATGCTGATGTGGTATCGCGCGCTGGAGTTGGTCGATGCCAGCGTCCTTGGACCGACGCAGTATATTGCGCCGATCGGGGCCACCCTTCTCGGGTACGCCCTCCTGCGCGAGCCGCTCTCGTGGCAGTTCGCCGCCGGGGCGGTCGCGATTATCGTCGGCGTCTACCTCGCGACACGCCCCGCGCGCAAACAGGTCGCCTGAGCCCCAGCAGACCGGGCTCGGCGCCGCGTCGCGTCCTCTACGCGTCCTCCAGCCGCACCTCTGTCGCCTCGGCGGGCACAACCCCGTTCTCCGCCGTCCGCCACGTATCACCCATGCGGTAGCTGACCGCACCGACGCCCTCGATCGTGAGCGGCACGTTCGCGTCGATCGCGAAGATCCCGTCGCCGGTGCGCGTCAGTGCCACACGGGCGATGATCGTCACCGTGTCGCCCGCGCGGACATCGTGGTAGTAGGCCACGTCGCCGTCGTCGAAGCCCAAGCTGTCATCCACCCGGATTCGTTGCGGCTGACCGTAGACAACCTGGCGGCAGGTCGTCTGCGTGCCCTCTTCGGCGCGCAGGAGTTTGCCTGCGAAGAAATCGGCCTCCTCGGGGATCGCGGTCCGCGGCATGGGCCGTGCGTAATCGTGCGGCACCAGGCTCAGGAGGTTCTCCTTGTCCTGCGGCGGGCCATCCATGACCGCCTTGCCCAGCAGGAACGTCGCCTCACGGACACCGAGACGGTAGCGGTCGCCATCGCGCGTGATCGAGGCGATGTGGTAAGCGCTGTTGCGGGAGTAGCGCGGGTTGCTGAACTGCACGGTTGCGTTGCGCAGCGAATCACCCTCAGGAAGCGGCGGTCCCTCGACCTCCAGCACGACCTCACGCTGCGCCTCATCAACTTCGATGACCGTTGCGCGCAACGCATCATGCGCCGGCCGTAGCGTCATCCCGGGCATCTGAAGCTCCGTGCCGCCGATAATGCTCACCCGCGCCGGCCCGTCCGCGTCGGTGCGGACGTATGCCAGCCGCGCCGCCGACGCGAATCCATCGCTCCACGTGGTCGGCTCCGGATCAACGGCTGTGAAAAGCCAATCCTCGACGCCATCGCGTCCGACGACGTGAACGCCGACCGCACCCTCCCGATCGCCGGTCAATCGCCGGGCGCTCACGATTTGCGGCCGCGCCTCGGTCGTCTCATCGGCCCTCGCGGCGGGTTGCAGGCCGATGAGGCTGATGCCCATCCAGTAGTTGCCCTCCGCGTCGGCCTCAACAAGTTCGACCGCCACTTCGTGTTCGCCCGCCTCCAGTGTCATCGGCGGGAACTCCACGGGGTCGGCAGGTGCCACATCCGGAGCCGTGCCCCTGAATGGCTCGCCCACCGGCTGGCCATCGATCAGTAGCCGGGCCGTCCCGTACGACGGCGACAGGTAGTGGCCCACGCTCACGACGTACTCGCCGGTGGCAGGGACCTCAAGCGGGAATGTCATGCGATCACCCGCCGCCTGAGCCTGGAACAGCGCAACATCGACAGCGTCGACGTACTTCACCTCGCCGTCGCTGACCTCCGCCATCGCGGCGATCTCCGGCGCCAGTATCGCATGCCAGTTCGCCGTCCGATCGTAGGGCTCCAGGATTGTCAGGTAGGCGCTCTGGAGGTCCTGTCCCGTGCGCCGCGCGCACACGTATGCGGCTTTGGGCAGATGGGGGTAGATGCCCGGCGCCCACGCGGTGATCAGCTCAGTCCCTGGCTCGGGGAGGCCGATGGCTCGCAACCGCGCCTGGCGCGAAGGCTCGATCTCCCATTCGGCCGTCCACGTGCTCCCGGCAGCGCCGCGTCGCGGGTTCATCAGGAAGCCGTAGCCGTTCCCCGGCGGTGGATTCCAGTAGGGCTTGTTCGGATGGCCCTTTATATCCCCGTCATTGCCCTGAAGCGCGCCCCACCTGATGTCCGGACCGGCCAGCGAGCCCTCCTCGGGCTCTCCCAACTCCACCCCGGTGACCTCGACCTCGTCCGACAGCGCGTGCAGCATGTAGTCGTGCTGTGAGCCGCCACGCACCCGGAACAGATCGACGAGGTAGCGGTTCGCACCATCGCCGATCATCGCGATCAGCCGGCGGTAGCGGTCGACGCCCTGCGCGGCGTAGGCTGCGCTCGCCTCGGCCTCCATCACGTGCAGGCCGGGCATCTCGTCGAAGAGCAGCAGCGAGCCCCCACTGCCGCTTCCCGGCCGGTGCTGGGGCGTTTCGTCCACCACCACGAGATTGTGGCTGGCCGTCTGCTTGCCCCAGCCGACCTGCGAATGCGTGGAGCCCAGGCCGTAGCCGAGGTCGTAGGTCAGCTCGTAGCCCAGCGCGTAGTAGTTGAGGTTCAGGTCATCGTAGTGCCCATGGTTCAGCGACTCCCCGTAGCGCAGCAGCGCGGCCTGCGCATTGCTGCCATCACCGGCGCGCAGAATGCCGATGCCCTTCTGCCCGAAGAAGTCGCTCGAGGTAAGGCGCTCGCGGATCGGCGCTGTGTCGGCCTCGTCTGGGAAGTCGGCGGCGTGGAAGAGCATCCACATGTCGTTACGAGCCGATGCTCGGATCTCCTCCCCGCGCTCGCCGGCGAGGTAGTTCAGGGCGCTGGCGAACAGCTCGCGATGCTCGCCGGTGGTGCGGCGGTAGCAGACCTCGGCGAAGCGGTAGTCGGTATCGGAGAAGATCGGATCACTCGGCCACGTTGACCGGACGTCCGGACCGCTGTCGCCATAGCGCGGCCAGTGGCCGGCGCAGTCGAAGAGCGCTTCGGGCAGGAAGTAGAAGCTCAGGAACTTGTCGTCCGCGTAGAGATCGATCCCATTCGGGTATGCCTCCGACCGGTAGTTGCGCATCGGCTCGGCGAAGGTCAGGTACAGCGCCCGTGCGTGCAGTGCGTAACTCAGCGAGGTCTCGTAATAGCGCCCGTCGCGGTCGGCATTGTTGGCGACCATGCTGCGGATTCCGTATGGGCCGTCCAGCGCCCAGTCAACGTAGTGGTCGATTCCGAGCACACAGCCGACCGCCAGCGCGCCGCGGATATAGTCCGCTTCGCCGTTGTGCAGGCCGCCCTTGAGGGACTGCTCGTAACAGTACCACGCGCCGTTGCGCAGCAGGTTCTGCTCGATATTCTCGCGCCGGGTCATGCCCTCCACCAGCGACGGCTCGTCGAGCGCCGGGCTGTTGAAGATCTCATCGTAGAAGTCGACGTAGTGGATGAGGACGCGCGCGACCTGATACCACGGACGGCAGAGGCGGCCGCTGGGCGGATCGGACGGGTAGTCCCATGAGCCGGCATCGCATTCGGGGTAGATCTGTGCGATGCCGTCCATGATCACCGCGGCCTTCTGCGCGTAGCGCTCATCGCCGGTCAGGAGGTAGGTCAGGCACAACGGCCGCAGGGCGTCGAACTGCAGCGTCTCGACAACCCACGCGTTCCACGAGCCGACGAAGTAGTGGATGCGCCCGTCCTCGCCAATGTAGCCGGTCCCCGGGTCGGGGTGCTCGGCGTCGGGAAGCACGTGGCCGTTGGCGCAGGTGACATGACCGGGGTTGTCCCATGAACAGCGCGCGCCGCCCCAGGTGCCCCACTTCGCGCCGCAGATCGGGCAGCCGGTGAAGCCGTAGGCGAACGCGGCGCCAGGCTCGGGTATCATCTCGAGGATCCACTCATCGGAGCGCTCCAGCCATTCGTCGGCCTGCTCCTTCATGTTCGCGACGTAGTCCGCGAGGAAGTCGTAGCGCTCGATGTTGCGAAGCGCGCGCTCGACGTCCTCCGGCGTCTTGTTGACGCACGGGTGCGCGTCACGACCGTGCGCCGTAAGGTCTGGATCGTCCCAGCGCTGCCGGGGAGGGATCACGGGCTGCACCACCCTGTTGGGATCGTTGAAAACCTGAAGTTCGTCGATGCCCACGTAGACTTTCGGCTCGTAGACTGAGAGGATCGTCACGCGAAGCGACGTCGTCTCCCGCGGCTCGAAATGCACCACCTGCGGCGCCCAGCTGTCCTCGAGCGTCGCCTCAACGGGATCGCCCGCCGAGAACGTGAGCTCGATTCGCTCAGCGTTGGCGTAGATCGTCTTCATGTCGGACTGCTCGATGACCACGGTGGTGACCGTTACCGGCTCGGGGAAGCTCAGCTCGAACCACTGCGGCATCGAGGCATCTGCGCTCGAGGCCCACCGCGTGCCGCCGTTCTCGTCGATCGCCTGGGGGGGACCGTATTTCCCATCGTACGGGCTCGCGGAGGAGCTTGCGGCGGGGGTTGCGCCCACGGCGAGGTTGTCCAGTCCCCCCGTGCGCACGGTCTGCGCGCAGGCGGTTGCGGCGACGATAAGGATACCGAGCGTGATAAGAGCGACAGGGCGCCACGTCATCGAGGCTCACCTCGTAACCATCTGTGGTTCGGCAGATTGCAGACCATGGCGACCGCCTCAGGGCGAAGCGGTCGCCCGCACGCCACGTCGGAATGTCGTTCAGCGACGGATCCACGCGTTACCGCCGGGGAACTACCAGCGGTCGGGAAACTCCGCGATAGCTGAAGCCGGGCGGCGCGCAGTCGAGCACTCGTCGCCTTCTTCACTCTTCCCGCGGTTCCTTCTCGCCGGGCGCGCCCGTGCAGGAGAACCCGCTCCCCATCATGAAATGACCCCCGACAGGTCGGGCGATCATCAGATAGATTGGCGACAGGTGGGATCCTATGCACAACACGCTCGTTATTGCAGTGATCGGGGCGATTCTTCTCGTGTCAACGACCGGCACTGGCGAGGCGCAGACGCGCGAGCAGGAGATGGAGCTGTTGCGGAGCCTGGAGGTCACTGCCGACCAGCTCAAACCGCTGCGCATCGACACGCCGATTGTCGCAGGTGGCCAGCCGACTGCGGTCATCTGCCACGCGCAGGAGCCGACGTGGCGGCAGGCGGCGCGGGATGTGCAGGCGGCTATCCGTGAGGCCACGGGCGTCGAGGTTCCGATACGCGCCGATGATGAACTCAGCTTCGCGCAGGCCGACGCCACGAACGTGATCCTGCTCGGGCGGCTCGAAAACAGCCGCCACGCCGCGCGTCTGTACCACAACTTCTACGTCCGCCTCGACCTCGCGTACGCCGGGGATGATGGCTACGTTATTCGCAGCGTGCATGACCCATGGGGCGCGGGCAACAACTACATCCTCGTCGGCGGCAGCACCGACACCGGAGTGGCCCGCGCCGCGGAGGCCTTCGCCAGGATCGTCGCCGACGCCGGCACTGAGGGCGCGCTGACACTCGGGCGGCAGATGATCCTCGAGATCGGCGAGGAGCCGATCTCCGATGAGGAGCGCGATGCAGCGATCGAGCGTGGCCGCAACCTGTTCGCGGCCCCCGGCGAGGGCCGAAGCGCGGTGTCGCAGCTTGTCCGCGCGGGCACCGAGTTCCACCGGACGGGCGATCGGAACTGGGGCGAGGTCTATCGGGCGCTGATGCACGCCCTGATTGAGCACTACGAGACCGACCCGTACATCTCCACCGAGCCACTGTCACGATACGACCGCGAGTTCCGCGACGCATGGACGTGGGAGGTGGGCATTCTCTGGGATCTGAACGAGGAGGCCGATATCTTCACCGACGAAGAGCGGTTGGCGTTCACGAACATGGTCATGCGCCTGATGCTCGAGTGCGACCTCTATCAGCACTATGAGGCGCACGTGGACATGTGGCGCGAGAACACCAACGTGCCCCACAACCACAACACATTCCCGGCGCTCGGCGCCTACTTCGTCGGCGAGTACTTTCTGCGCCACTACGGTGATGACGCGCTGATCGCCGATCGCGCGCGTATGTGGCTGGATGTGGCAGAGGGCGTCTTCCGCTGGCTCAAACACTCCTACAAGCCGCTCGAGGACGCCGCCGCCTATCTATGGCTGCCGCTGATGCACGTGCAGGTATACTCGCTCGCGCAGGGCGACACGACGTGGTACGATGAGGGCCACGGCCGCGAGGTCGCCGAGATCGCGATGATCACCATGGACAACGCGGGCTACCAGGCAGCCTACGGCGATCACTCGGCGTACAAGGCGAACTCAGCCACGGCCGAATGCCTCTTCAAAATCGCCTGGTACTACCGCGACCCCGAGATTCTCTGGATGACCGAGAAGGCGGGCGGCACACGCGGCTATCCGCTGCGGCAGCTCTACCCGCTGGACATCGAGCCGCAGCCTCCGACCGATCACATCGGCCTGCGCGTCGCCAAACTGCCCGAGTCCGCCTACAACGAGGGCATCACCAGCAGCCCCTACCCGACGGAGCCGCAGGTCCCGCTGGACAAGTGCTTCAACAAGGCGGCGTTCCGCGCGGGCCTGGATGCGGACGACGCGTACATGCTGCTGGACGGCTTCGGCCGCGGCACGCACATGCACTGGGACGCCAATGCGATCATCCGCTACGCCCACGGCGGTGAGCCGCTGCTGGTCGATGGCGAGTACATCCTCAACTCACCGAAGTACCACAACTCGCTGGTCATCATCCGCGACGGGCGGTCCGAGAACGCCCCGGCGGTGACCGAGCTTGTCGCCGCCGAGCAGGTGGACGGTCTGAGCTACCTGCAGACGCGCCTGCCGGAGTACAACGGCTCCTCGTGGACCCGCAGCATCGTCTGGCGCCCGAACGATTACGTCCTCGTCAGCGATGAGGTCGAGGCGCTGCAGGATGGCGACTTCACGCTGCGCTGCTGCTGGCGACCGTGGGGTGACGCGCAGCTCGAGGGCGGCACACTGACCGTCGAACATCGCCCGATGCTCCTGCAGGTTATCAACGCTGATGGCGCGCCATCCTCGATCGAGGAGATGAAGGTCAGCGCGAACATGCCGATCTGGCGCCTCTCGCAGCAGGTCACGCGGCAGATGCGGGTGGGGGAGAGCTATCGCTTCATCAACGTGATCCACTCCCACGACTGGCAGACCGAGCGCGAGGTGACGGCCCGCCGCGTCGGCCCCGGCCTCGTGGTCGTCGAGCGACCTGAGGGCGCGGAGGTCATTGCGCTGGGCCCTGAAGGCCTCGCCTCGGCGGGGATAGAGGGGGACGCGAGCCTCGTGCTCATCGGCGAGGACCTGCTGGTGACGAACGGAACGACGAGCCTCTCGCCACAGGGCGCCTGCCGCCTGACGGACCTGCCCGAGGCCGCGGCGGAGGTCCGCGAGCGTGTCCTGGCCATGCCCGCCGAGGCAGCGCCTGTGACCGGGGATGGGATTGACGCCCCCGGGCTGAACACTGCGTGGGAGGCGGGTGGATTCGAGCCGCCGATGGAGACGCTGCCGGTCGCGTCGGTGACCGCCGATAAAGAACATCACGGCCGCTACGGCCCGATCGACAAACTCGTGGATGGGCAGTACACCAGCTCGTATGGCTCCGTGCAGTGGGGGCCGGGCGAGACCGTCACGATCACCGCCGAGCTTATGGAGCCGACCCAGATCAGCGCGATCATCCTGCGCGAGTGGCAGATGAACGAGGAGTGGATCATCGGCGACCGCCGGCTCCAGATCTCCAGCGATGGCTTCAAGAACGATGTCCGCGACCTCGGGAGCGCGTTCGAGCTGGCGGGCACCGAATCGTGGGGCAGCAACGTGAACACATTGATGCGCGCGGACATCGCCCAGGAGGCGCAGCAGATTCGCCTGACGCTCAGCCCGCGGGACGCTGAGGCGCGCGTCTATCTGGCCGAGCTTGAGATCCGCGGCACCGAGCCCGGCGCCCGCGCGAAGATCACCGCCATCGCGTCGAGCGACCTCGCCGGCGATGGCTCGCCAGCGGTGGTCGTGGGCGCAGAATCCGGCGAGTTGCGCGCATTCAGCGCAGATGGCGACGTGCTCTGGGAGGTCGACAGCGAGCAGCAGCAGATCAACGACATCGCATGCATCGACCTCGACGGCGATGGACGAGACGAGGTGGTCTTCGGCACCAACTCCGCGACCCTCGGCCTGATCTCGCCCGACGGCGAACTGCAGTGGCAGGTCACCCCGCCGAAGTACCGCGGCATCGACAGCGACGTGATGACCATCGTACCCGCCGACGTCGATGGCGACGGCCTCCCCGAGATCGTCATCGGCTGCCGAAGCTGGACATACCTCGCCTACGATGCTGAGGGCGAGATGCTCTGGCAGAACATCATCTACGCGCACTCGGCGACCGTCGGCCACGCCGACGACTTCGACGGCGATGGCCTGCCCGAGATCGTCGGCGGCAATGCCTACTACCGCCTGAACCTCATCGACCAGGATGGCAAGCGCATCTTCAACGCCGGGCGCTTCGGCCCCGAGCAGACTGCGGTTGGCTCAGCCGACATCGACGACGATGGTCTTCCGGAGATCCTGATGGGCACTGACCTCGGCGAGCTGCTCGCGTTCGACAACGCCGATGGCAGCACGATCTGGGAGCAGAATGTCGGCGACAGGGTGACGGCGATCATTCCCGCCGATCTCGACGGCGACGGCGGCATGGAGATCGTGGTCGGCGCCGAGAGCGCGAACGTCTACGCCTTCGACCGCGATGGCGGCGAGATCTGGCGCACCGTTGTGCCCGGTGGCGTCAGCGATTTGCTGGCGCTCCCCGGCCCGGAGCCACGCTTTGCGGCCGCAGTCGGCTCGGGCGTCGCGATTATCGACGCCGGGGGGCAGATCATCGCGATGGGGGAGACGCAATCCCGCGCCCTGAAGCTGGCGCTGCTTGATGGCCGCATCGCGGTCTCCACCGCCGGCGGGCTGGTCGAGGCGCTGGAACTGCCCTGAGGCCGAGCACACTGTCCGGCGCGTCGGTCGCGCCGATGACAGATCGATCTTGTAGCAATGGACGACCGCGGACTGGAGGGTACACAGTGAGAGCACTCATGATCCTGGCGGTGATGGCGATGGCCAGCGGCGCATTCGCACAGGCCGAGTTCGACAATACCCCGGGCGGCGCCGGAGAGTGGGGCTTCCGTCCGGCTGAGGGCGAGGTCTCGCAGGTCAATCCGCCCGGCTTCGTCTGGCGCCCTCAGGACGGCGCCAGCGTCTACGTCGTACAGGTTGCGCGCGACGAGGGCTTCAAGGACATCGTCTATGAGGCGCAGGGCATTGACCTGGGCGTGCATTGCCCGCCGCACATGCTGCCGCCGGAGAGGCTCTGGTGGCGTGTGGCGTTCGTGGGCGAGGACAACAGGCGCTCGGAGTGGAGCATCGCGCGCTCGTTCAGC
>JALGTR010000139.1 GCA_029821265.1 Candidatus Zipacnadia bacterium | reverse complement strand
TGGCGTTCAAAACGCCGTCTGTTGTCGTGAGGTGACCGACATCCGATCCGTCCGCGTTCATCCTGAATATCTCGGCGTTTCTGTCGCGATCGGAGGCGAACAGTATCTCGTCACCCAACGGTGACCATGAGGGATCGGTGTCGCTGGCGGCGTTGTTAGTGATGTTGGTCTCAACATCGCCGTTGGCGTACATCGTGTAGATCTCCCAGTTGCCATCGCGGTAGCTCTCGAACGCGATGCGGCGCCCGTCGAAGGACCAGGAGGGATTGTCGTCATCGGCGGTGTTGTCCGTCAGGCGCTCGGCGAGCGCACCGTTCTCGTTCATCACGATGATCTCGGAGTCCTCGGAAGGGTAGTCGCGCTCGAAGACGATCTTCTGGCCGTCGGGAGACCACTCGGGGTTGCTCTCTTCGGCCGGGTGATCGGTCAGTTGCGTGAGGTCGTCGCCGAACAGGCCGCACGACCATATGTCATATGCACTGCCGCCGTCCCGGTCGCTGGCGAAGACGATATGGTCGAGCATCTCCTGGATCGCGACGTACTCCATGCGCGAACCGTAGACCGCCACAACTGAGACTGTACCACCGTTGGGGATCTCTTTTACCTGCAATGCGCCAGCGTCCGCCGGCCGTATGACCATGGGTCCTACGGAAACCGCCTCGATCCCGATATCATCGCCAGGCGTGGCCGGAGGGGCGTTGACCGCGCTGTCCCCACCACCACATTCGGCCATGATCAGCGCGATCAGAAGGCCCAACACCACCAGCACCGCGCACCGTCGCTTCATCGAATTACTCGCCCGGGCTGTATTTCGCGACAGATGCGTGCTCGGCCAGACAACCATCGTCGGCGTATCCGGCTCGCACGACACCATGCCGCGCTCGAAGACGAGTACTGCTCGATGCCCCGCGCGACGAACGGCCTGAGGGCTGCTTCCGCTCTCACTCACATTTCCTTCCCGGTAGATTGCGGAAATGTTGCCACAGCGCCGTAAGGAACGGCCGGCCCCGGGAAGGGCCGGCCGTGCGTATCGTGTTCGGTTGTGCGCGTCAGTTGTTGGCTACGCCCAGAGGTCGAGGTTGCGGTGCTCGCGGGCGTGAGAGGCGATGAACTCGCGTCGCGGGGCGACCTTGGAGCCCATTAGCGTGCTTATGACGCGATCGGCCTCGGCCGCGTCCTCCATTGTGACCTGCCGCAGCACTCGATTCTCGGGATCCATCGTGGTGTCGGCCAGATCGTTGGGGTCCATCTCCGAGAGGCCCTTGAAGTAGTTGACCGTGAGCTTGCGGTTGCCAAGCTCCTTCTGGAGGCGCTCGAGGTCATCATCGTCGAGCGCGTAGTAGGTCTTCGAGCCGGCCTTCACGCGGTAGAGAGGTGGTTGGGCGATGTAGAGATGGCCCTCACGGATCAGCGGCTGCATGTAGCGGTAGAAGAAGGTCAGGATCAGTGTCCGGATGTGTGAGCCGTCGACGTCAGCGTCGGCGAGGATGATGATCTTGTTGTAGCGCAGCTTGGAGAGGTCGAACTTGCTGGAGGCCTCGCCGTTGTGGTCGTCGTCCTCCTCGTTGGAGTCGCCGTTGAGCGAGAAGCCTGCGCCGAGGGCGGTGATAATCGCCTGGATCTCGGTGTTATCGAGGATTCGATCAACGCGGTTTTTCTCCACATTGATGATGACCCCGCGCAACGGTAGAATAGCCTGGTTGCGGGCGTTACGGGCCTGCTTGGCGTTGCCGCCGGCGGAGTCGCCCTCGACGATGAAGAGCTCGGATTCCTCAGGATCACGGGAGGCACAGTCGGCGAGCTTACCGGGCATTCCGGCGGTGGAGAGGGCGGTTTTGCGCGTCGCCTCCGCGGCCTTGCGGGCTGCATCGTTGGCGCGCGCGGCGGTGATGCAGTTGCAGACAATGCGCTTTGCGTCGGTCGGGTTCTCCTGCAGGTACTCGCCGAACATCTCGTAGACTATGGAGTAGACGACGCCCTCAACTTCGGAGTTGCCGAGCTTGGTCTTGGTCTGACCCTCGAACTGCGGGTCCATGTGTTTGAGCGAGATGACGGCGGTCATGCCCTCGCGTACCTCGTCGCCGGTGAAGTTGCGCTCCTTCTCCTTGCGGAGGCCGCTGTCCTGAGCATAGGTATTGACGACACGGGTGACGGCGGTCTTGAACCCCGACAGGTGCGTGCCGCCCTCCGCGGTGTGGATGGCGTTGACGTAGGAGAGGATGTTCTCGTGTACGCCCTCGTGATACTGGATGGCGATTTCGACCTCAATGCCATCCTGCTCGCGCACGAAGTGCACGGGCTTGTGGATGGTGTCTTTGCCCTCGTTGAGGAACTCGACGTACTCGACGATGCCGCCCTTGTGGTGGTAGACCTCGCGGCGGGGCTCGCCATTGTCGTCGCGAGCTTTCTCGCGCATGTCCGTGAGCGTGATCTCAACGCCGCCTGCGAGGAATGACAGCTCCCGCAACCGATTGGAGATGGTGTCAAAATCCATCTCGATGTTGGAGAAGATCTCCCTGTCAGGCAGGAAGGTGATGCTGGTGCCGGAGCCCTTCGCCTTGCCCCTGTCCTCGAGGTCTGTGACGGGCAGGCCCCGTTCATAGCGCTGGAAGTGACGCCTGCCGTCGCGAATCACTTCGACCTCCAGCCACTCGGAGAGGGCGTTGGTGCAGGAGACGCCGACGCCGTGAAGGCCGCCCGAGACCTTGTAGGAGGACGCGTCGAACTTCCCGCCCGCGTGCAGCATCGTGAGGACGACCTCGACTGCAGGGCGGTTCTCGGTCGGGTGCATGTCAACCGGGATTCCCGAGCCGTTGTCTGTGACCGTTACCGAGTTGTCCTCGTTGATGACAACGTCGATTCGGTCGCAGGCTTCGGCAAAAACCTCATCGATGGAGTTATCGATGACCTCATAAAGAATATGGTGGAGGCCACGCTCGGAGGTCGAACCGATGTACATCGCGGGACGACGTCGGACGGCCTCGAGTCCCTTGATGACCTGAATGGATTTGGCGGTGTAGTCTCGCTTGTTCTTCGCCATCTATGCATGACTCCCTCGGGGCCGGACCACACAACAGGACATGGCTGCACGAGGCAACCAGTAGAAGAGGTCCGATGCGGTGGGCCCGGGTCGGCCCGGCAGGCTGGAACGTGGCGGACGCTGCCCGGGTGTTCGTCAGTGCCGCTGTCTGGTCATCGACAGGCGCCTTTCCGGGCGCCGGCTGCGTACTGTTCTGCTACGTTAGAACCTGCCGAGACCAACAGCCCCGGCGGCGTGACTTGTTGCATGGGGAGGAGGGTCGAGAGAACTCGCTCTGGATCGTCTTTCACGACCGCTCCTTCACCAATTCAGTATACCAGAACGGGGGGTCGTCGTCAAGCTGAGGCCGGGTGGTGAGCGGGTCGCTACAGCGGCGTGAGCACGCGCGCAGACGGGTGCTCGGGATGATAGTTCTGTAAAGGTTTGCCCCTCTTAATATCGACAAATCTGCCTCGAGATAAGACCCGCGCGGGAGTGGTGCGGGCCGGCTCTACGGGGTGATGTGACGATGGCGGCAGCGCACCAGGGAGGTATCCTGCCGCTGGCGCGGAAACTGCGCGCCGGTCGGGCCGGAGGGCGGCCCGCGGCACTGCGACGACCGGACCCAGATGCAAGGAAGGAGCACCTGCAACGATGGGTGACACGATCCGAGTTGGGGCGATTGGCTCAGGTGGGAATGCGCGCTCGCACATGCGCAGGATGCAGGCGATCAAGGACGTGGAGCTGGTGGCGATTGCCGATCCGAGCGAGAAGGCAATCGAGCTGGCGCAGGAGCAGATTGAGGGCGCGGACGAGTTGCCGACCTTCGATGACCACAAGAAAATGCTCGATGAGGTCGAGATGGACGCGGTGGTGATCTCGACGCCTCACACGCTGCACTACGAGCAGATCATGGACTGTTTCGCCGCGGACCTGCATATCCTGTGCGAGAAGCCAATGGTGTGCACCACGGCGCACGCCCAGCACATAATTGAGACCTGGAAGAAGTCGGGAAAGGTGATGGGCGTTTCGTATCAGCGGCACACCCAGGCGCAGTTCCGGTACTGCCGGGAGAAGATCGTCTCTGGCGAGATGGGAGACGTGGTCTTCATCAACTCGTTGCAGAGCCAGAACTGGTTCCAGCGTCAGGTGAAGGGCGAGACATGGCGTTCGAAGATGAAGTGGTCGGGCGGAGGCCAGCTCAACGATTCGGGCAGCCATCTGATTGACATCGTCCTGTGGATGAGCGACCTGCAGCCGGCAGAGGTGTTCGCGTATCAGGACAAGATGGGCTCGGAAGTGGACATCCTCAGCGCGATCGATGTGAAGTTCGACGGCGGCGCTCTGTGCACGTTCTCGGTCGTGGGCTATCAGTCGTGGCCGGGCATGTTCGAGGAGACGACGATCTGGCTGGAGGACGGTCAGCTCGCGATTCGCGGTGATGAGGTGTGGGAATGGAAGGGCGACGGGGAGAAGAAGGTCATCAAGGGCAATAAGCTCGGCCGAACGAGGTCTCCGGACGAGAACTTCATCGCGACGATCCGCGGCGAGGAGCAGATCCAGTCGTCGCCTGAGGATGCGCTGAAGGTCATCCAGCTCTCGGAGGCGGCATGGGCCTCAGCGGAAAGCGGTCAGCCCGAAGCGGTGAAGCGCTGATCGGGCGCGAGCATGGCGCAGGAAGCAGCGTCGTGACGCTCGGCCTGAGCGGAGGCAGGAGGCGGCGCCCGACCAGGGCGTCGCCGGGCCGACTGTTGCTTTCTGTGGCGCGGATTGCGCTGCTGTGGCCGCCGACAGTCCTGGGTTCACAGCTCGCGCAGGGCCTGGTGGCGGAGTTGATCGGACCCCAGTTCTCACCCTACATCGCGGCGCTCACAGGGGCCGTCGCGGGGCTGGCAATTGCGGCCGGTCTCTGGCGGCGGGCGGTTGGCAGGGACGACTGGCGCGCCGCCACGGCGGACATGACGCTATGTGTGATGGCGCTCTGCTGGCTGACGCTGCCATTGGTGGCCGGGGAGGCCGATGCCGCGAGCGTCATGATGGTCGCGGGAGCGGCCGTCGCGGGAGGAGCGGCGGTGCTGGCACTGACGGCCTGAGAGGATACACGTCCTGAGGACGCGTCAGGCGCCGATACGGGCTGATTCCGCCGTTCGGGCGGTGGATTCGGTGGGGCGAACTGCGCTTGACTTCGCACGATGCGTCGCCTATAATTGCCCCGCTAAGGGTGTGCTGCACCGCGACGGTCGACCTGTTGCGTGCGCGCCTGTCGCTGGGGCTGCGTCGGGGGGACGCGAACTCCGACGGGACGTCATCGGCCGAGGGCCCGGTACCGGGGTAGGCGAGAGCTGGTGGCCGCACGGCGTGCGAGGCGTTTGGTGTACGGGACGGTAACGATTACCGATTCGCGACGTTCTGGACGCATAAACAGACCCCTGGTGGGCCGACCCCGAACTGGCATGTGGACCGGGAGCGGCAGCGAGGGAATCGTCAGGGACTCCCGGTCGTAACAGGCGTGGGAGCGGACTGGGTGAGTGGTGTATCGTGTCGGATGACAGGAATCGCGACGAACAGCCGACTGCAGAGCAGGGGCCACCGCCGGGCGGTGCCGCACCTGATGTCGAGTCGCCCGACAGCCCAAAGGGGCTGCGACGGGAACTCGAACACTACCGGGCTGTCGTCGAGGAGATGACGCGGCGGATCCGGACGCTGGAGGACGAACTCGAGGCTGCCTCCACGATGGCCGAGGTGCCGTCGGTGGTGGTGACGCGCCCGGAGCTGCGTAACACGCTCGGCCGCCTGGTGAAGAAGGTCGCCATGATCATCCAGGCCGAGAAGGTGTTGCTGCTCTTGCACCAGCCGGAGACGGGCAAGCTCAGCGTGCTGCCGCCGGCCCTGGGGATCACGGAGGAGCAGGCAAACCACCTTGACATTGCGGCTGAGGACGGGATCTCGGGCTGGGTATTCCAGAACCGTGAGTCGGTGATCTTCAACGACGCGCTGAACGATCCACGGAGCTCGAAGGACGTTGTCTCGCTGCTGGCGATCCGCAACGGGATCTGCGTACCCCTCGTGATCAAGCAGCGCGATGAAGAGGAGCGACTTGTTGACGAGCGGGTCATCGGCGTGATGAACGTCTACAACAAGCGCTTCGATGAGGATTTCGGCACCGAGGACATGCGGCTGCTGGAGATGCTGGCGGAGCAGGCAGCGGCGGTGATCTCGAATGCGCAGCTTTACATCCAGCTCACCGAGGAGAAGGAGGAGCTTCAGGACGCGTTCGAGAGCATCAACGTCGGCGTGATCGTGGTGAACAAGTCCGGGGTCATCCGGCTGTTGAACCCGGCGGCGGCGAACATGCTGGATCTGCCAGAGAACGGCTATCACGGCCGCCCGATGGAGGATGTGATCACCGACGGACCGGTCCGGGACCTGCTGGAGCAGACCCTCGAGACCGGTCAGGAGCGCGCGGTGGAGATCTCGATCGGGGAAGAGGACGAGCATATCTACCAGGCGCAGACGACGCTGATGACTCGCGAGGACACCAACGAGGTCGAGAGCGTCGTTGCGATCTTCAACGACATCACCGAGATTCGTCGTGTGGAGAAGATGAAGACGGCGTTCGTCTCGACTGTCTCGCACGAGCTGAGGACGCCGCTGACGTCGATCAAGGGCTTTATCTCGACGCTGCTCGAAGATGATGAGGGGATGTACGACGAGGAGACGCGTCGGGAGTTCCTGATCATCATCAACGAGGAGTGCGACCGCCTGACGCGCCTGATCTCCGACCTGCTGAACATCTCGCGGATCGAATCGGGCCGCGGTCTCGACCTGAACCTCTCGGACGTGGATCTCTCGCAGCTTCTGAGCAGGATTGCGGCGAACCACCAGCCGTACACGAAGAAGCATCAGATCGAGGCGATAGTGCCGGAGGATCTCGAGCCGCTGCGGGCCGATGCCGATAAGCTGACGCAGATTCTCGACAACCTGGTGGGCAATGCCGTGAAGTACTCACCCAACGGCGGGAAGGTACAGATCATCGCCAGTGATCAGGGTGATTCGGTACGCATCGACGTGACCGACGAGGGCCTGGGCATTCCCGAGCGGCACCGCGACCGGATCTTCCAACGCTTCCATCAGGTGGACGACGATATCGACCATCGCTCGATCGGCGGGACCGGCATCGGGCTCTACCTGGTGCAGCATCTGGCGCAGGCGCACGGCGGCCGGGTCTGGCTTGAGTCCAGCGAGGTCGGTGAGGGCTCGACGTTCAGCGTCGAACTGCCAAAGGATCCCGAGGCCGCGCTCGAGCAGCGCGGCGACTGATCCGGGCCCTTTGCGTACCGCGAACCCGCATGGTCTCCTGCGGCCTACGGAGCTTAGCTCTGACCGCAGGAGGCATTGTATTAATCACGCAGCACAGGACACGCATGGCGCAGCCACGGAGTGTTGGCCGATGAAGGTGGTTGTGGGCAACGATCACGCGGGGGTGGAGCTTAAGTGGGTGGTGCTCGAGCATCTGCGGGAGATGGATGGCGTGGAGGTCGAGAACCTGGGCGTGGATACCGAGGAGCCCATGGACTACCCGGACATCGCGGCAACCGTCGCACGGACTGTGGCCGCCGGTGAGGCGGAGCTGGGGTTCATCATTTGCGGAACCGGCATCGGTGTGTCGATGGCGGCGAACAAGGTCGATGGGGTGCGCGCCGCGTTGTGCTGCCAGGAGTATCACGCGAGGATGGCGCGGGAGCATAACTTCGCGAATGTGTGCTGCCTCGGCGGACGGGTAACGGGTTCGGAGCTGGCGAAGGCGATCGTCACGGAGTTTGTCCGCACCCCGGAGAGCGACGTGGCGCGGCATATCAGGCGGCGCGATAAGATCATGGCGCTGGAGAGCAAGGCGGCGGGTGGCGACGATGTCTGAGAGCGAGGCCCAACGGCTTGATCAGCGGCCGTCCTGGGACGAGTATTTCATGGAGATCTGTCGCGTTGTGGCGACTCGCTCGACCTGTCTGCGGCGACATGTCGGGGCTGTGCTGGTGTCGGGCAGACGGATTCTGAGCACCGGGTACAACGGGGCACCCAAGAACATGAAGCATTGCGCTGAGCTGGGCGGCTGCTACCGCCAGCAACTGCAGGTTCCGTCTGGTGAGCGGCAGGAGCTTTGCCGCGCCCTACACGCCGAGCAGAATGCGATCATCCAGGCCGCGATCCATGGCGTGAAGCTCGAGAACGTGACAGCCTACTGCACGACGATGCCATGCGTGACCTGCGCGAAGATGCTGATCAACGCTGATGTGGAGCGTATCGTGTACGAGTTTGACTACCCGGACGAGCTGAGCAGGCGGATGCTCGAGGAGGCCGGGGTGGAGCTTGTGAAGTGGCCGGAGGGGGCGCCCGAGTGACGATCGTGCTTCCCCTTCTCATGGCAGCCGCCTGCGCGCTGGTTTTCACCCCTGTGGCGCGGGCCGTGGCCATCCGCTTCGACCTCATCGACAGACCGGTTCATCGCAGTTCGCACACCACCCCGGTGCCGTTTGGAGGCGGTTTCGCGATCTTCGCGTCGTTCTGGGTCACGGTGCTTGTTCTGGACTGGCCGCCTCCGCGACCGCTGGTGGGTCTGCTGATCGGCTCGACGATCCTGCTGGCCGTATGCACGATTGACGACAAGTACCGGCTGCCGGCCGCGCCACGGCTGGTGGCGCAGCTTCTGGTGGGCGTGATCGCCTACCATTTCGGGGTGCGGGTCGTTCAGGTGACGAACCCGCTGCACAGTTTCATGGGGCCGGAGTACATCTTCATCGGCGGGTGGTCGATGTCCGTAACGGTTCTGTGGATCGCGTTCATCACCAACGCGGTGAACTGGCTGGACGGGCTGGATGGGCTGGCTGGAGGTGTGAGCGCGATCGCTGGGCTGACGCTGGCGCTGATCGCGGCGTTTGGTGACCAGTCGCTGGGCGTCGCTGTTCCCGCGGCGGCGCTGGCGGGGGCGGCGTTGGGCTTTCTGCGCTACAATTTCAACCCGGCGAGCATCTTCATGGGCGACGTGGGCGCGATGTTCCTCGGGTATATGCTCGCGGCGCTTTCGGTGATCGGCGCGGTCAAGGTCCCAACCGCGCTGGTCGTGGTGGTTCCGCTGCTTGTGCTGGGCCTGCCGATCTACGACTCCGCGACGACGATACTGACACGGCTTCGGGCGGGGAGGCCGATTTACCATCCGGATCGCGGGCATCTGCATCACCGTCTGCGTGACCGAGGGCTGTCCACGCGTGAGACGGTGCTGTTCATGTACGGGATCACGGGGCTGCTGTGTATGATCGCGCTGGGAGTGTGGTTGCGATAGCTACGCGGGTTGCCATCATCATGGGGACGCGGCCGGAAGCGATTAAGCTGGCGCCGATCTACGAGGAGATGTCCGCACGCGAGACGCTCGAGCCGGTGCTGATCGCGACAGGCCAGCATCGCGAGATGCTCGGGCAGGTCTGCGAGATATTCCGGATGGAGCCGGACATGAGCCTTGACATCATGTCGCACGGGCAGACGCTCGGCGACGTCACCTCACGGGCCCTGTCGGGCCTTGAGACGGCACTGGCGGAGTGCTCGCCGGAGGCGGTGCTGGTGCAGGGGGATACGGCGACGACGTTCGCGGGCGCGATGGCCGGCTTCTACCACCAGCTTCGAGTGGGCCATGTTGAGGCGGGCCTTCGCAGCGGCAACAAGTACTCGCCGTTCCCGGAGGAGGTCTTTCGGCGGGTCACGACGGTGGTGGCGAACATCCATTTCGCGGCGACCGAGCGCGCCAGGGAGAATCTGCTGCGGGAGCACATCGACGAGGACGCGGTGTTCGTGACCGGCAACACAGTTATTGATGCGCTCCTCGCGACTCACGAGCGCAACCCGTCGCTTGACGGCACACCGTTCGAGTGGGTGGACGAGATCGATGGTCGTGTGATGCTCGTGACGGCGCACCGTCGCGAGAACCTCGGGGTCCCGTTCACGCGGATCTGTACGGCGATCGCCGAACTGGTGAAGCAGTTCGAGAACCTGCACGTGGTGTTTCCGATGCACCTTAATCCGCGCGTTCGGAGGGCGGCGACGGAGCTTCTTGGTGAGCTCGATCGCGTGCATCTGTGCGAGCCGGCGGACTACGTGACGTTCGTCCCGCTGATGGGCAGGGCGGATCTGATTCTGACCGACTCGGGAGGAATCCAGGAGGAAGGCCCGGCGCTGGGCGTTCCGGTGCTGGTGGCGCGTGATACGACGGAGCGCCCGGAGGGC
Source organism: Candidatus Zipacnadia bacterium (assembly GCA_029821265.1). Classification (GTDB taxonomy): domain Bacteria; phylum Armatimonadota; class Zipacnadia; order Zipacnadales; family UBA5352; genus JALGTR01. The sequence goes on along the minus strand of JALGTR010000139.1, from coordinate 378 downwards.
ATCGAGGCGGGCGTGGTGAAGCTCGTCGGGACGCAGACGGCGGAGATCGTGGAGGCGGCATCGGAGCTGCTGACCAGCGCCACGGTGTATGCGCGGATGGCCAGCGGCGGTAGTCCCTACGGGGACGGACGGGCGTCGCAGCGGATCTGTGATGCGCTCGAGTATGTGCTCGGACTGCGGAGCTCGCGGCCGGACGATTTCATCTACCAGCCGGAGCGATAACGGGCGAGGGAAGGACGACCATGGCCGAGGAGAGTGAACGCGCGGCGGCGACCGAGCAGGTCCACGAGCCGGTGGATCGCTGGCCGAACCGCCGGATAATCTTCCTCGCGGTGGTCGTTGCGCTGATCTTCTACGCCATCTTCCGACTGCCGGCGA
>JALGTR010000138.1 GCA_029821265.1 Candidatus Zipacnadia bacterium | reverse complement strand
GCCGAGCCCGTCGAGATCATCTGCGCTCGTATCGGTGAACTTGCCATTGCCTCTTCGCCTGGGCAGATGTTCTGCGCGTTCGGCCTCGACTGCAAGCGGCGCTCGCCGTTCCCTCACACCGCCTGCGTCTCACTCGCTGGCGGTAACGCCGGCTATGTCCCGACCGCCGAGGCCATCGCGAAAGGTGGCTACGAGCCGACGCTCTGCCGTGGCAGCAAGCTCGTCCCCGAGGCCGGGGAGATGATCATCGACACCTCGATCCGCCTGCTCGAGGCTCTGCGCGACTGAGTCACGGCGCGACCGGTGAGGGCGCGATCGGCACCGGCAACGTGGCGAGCGTGTCACCGCCTGGATGCTCCACGCGCGGCATCCACTGCATCGGGCCCTCGAGCGCCATCGGCACCCCGTAGCGCAGCTCAACGGCTGCCGCCTCCGCCCGCATCTGCGCCTCCGGAATCGTGGCCACGCCGCGCAGCCTCGGTTCACCGGCATGTCCTCGGTGACGTCGTCCAGCACGCGCTCGGCGCGCCGCGCCGCGATCTCCCGCCCCTCCTCTCGCAGCCGCTCGGCCGGCATCTCCAGCGTCTGGCAGTACCGAAGATCATCGAGGCCGACCATCACCCGCTCAACCCTCGGCTGCGTCACCCCGCCCGCGGCCATGAATGCAGGTCTCCGGCGATCCCGGCGCGAACCTGCCTCTCCGCACGCGCATCACGGCCGGGAGGTATCCATCATGATCGCGCGACCTCTCATCCTCGTGACGCTCGCACTCGCCACGACCGCCGCCGCACAGGTGGTCACGCCGCTTGAGCCCGATGAGCACACGTTGTTGCTCTACAGCTTCGAGGGCGATGGCGATCAGATCATCGATCGGGGGCCCTTCGGCCTGCACGCCGAGCTCGTTGTGGGCGAGGACCACAACCCGGCCAGCCCGGTGCGCGTCCCCGGCATCGCCGGCCAGGCGCTCTCTCTCGCGAACCACCAGGCCATCGTGCCGGCGACGGTGCCGGACGCCCTGCGCGGCATGGATCAGATCACCGTCGAAGCGTGGTTCCGAAGCACCAACGAGGATCCCACCCACCGACAGCGCATCATCGCCTACTGGAACCACTACCTGCTGAGCATCTTCGAGGGCGGCAGCCCGCGCAGCCACCTCTACGGCCCTGACGCCCGCATGTACGCGCTGTCAGCGCGCCAGACCGTCATCCCTGGCCAGTGGTATCATATGGCAGAGACCTGGGATGGCGAGCGCGTCCGCCTGTGGATCAACGGCCGCGTTGTCAACTCGATGCCCATGGACGAGCCGATGGTCAACCCCGAACCCGGCGCAAACTTCCACATCGGCGCCGTCGGGGGCGACTCATTCATCGGGCAGATCGATGAGCTGCGTATCTCCAGCATCGCGCGCGAGAGCTTCCCGCGGGCCCTGCAGCACGATTTCTGTCACCCGGCCTCAACGCTGGCCATCTCTCCGGGCACCGCGCGCATGATCTTCAACCCGATCGTCCCGGCGGACGTTGAGAGTGTCACCTGCACCGCCGCAATCTCCACCGGTCCCAGCGCCCATACAACCCTCAGCGGCCTGGAGCCACTCGCCGGCTTCGACATGCTGACAGGCACCGCTGAGGTCGTGGTGGCTCTGCCCGAAGGCGTCTCTGGCGAGCGAACCTTCAGCGGAACGGTCACCTACAGCTCAGGCGGCGAGGAGGTCACCGCCAGCCGCGAGTTCGACCTGACGGTCCGGCCGATGGTGCCCGTCCCGGAGGAGGAGTTCCGCGCCGCGTGGACGCACAGCCATCGTATCGAGGATCCCGAGGACATCTTCTCGCGCATGGCCGCCGCCGGTCTCAACGCCGCGATCATGCGCGTCCGCCGCGGCGAGACCGCTTACTACGCCTCTGATCTCGGCCCGATCTCCAACGTGCCATTCGACAACGAGAACCTCATTGAGGACTGCATCGCCGCATGCGAGCGCCACGGCATCGACCTGCACTGCTACGTCAACAACTTCCCGATCGGCTCGCCGGACTCCGAGTACGCCCGCCAGCTCAGGGCCGAAGGGCGCTGGCAGAAGACCGCCGCAGGCGAGGACTGGCCGTGGCTGTGCCCGAGCCAGGAGGCGAATCTGCAGCTCGTCGAGGACGCCATGGTCGAGCTGGTCGAGGACTACGATATCGCGGGCGTACAGTACGACTTCATACGCTACGGCCGCGATGACGTCTGCTTCTGCGAACACTGTCGTGCGAACTTCGAGCAGCGCATCGGCCGCCGGGTCGAGAACTGGCCCGAGGACTGCCTCGAGGGCGGCCCACTCTACGACGAATGGATGGACGAGCGCGCGAATCTGATCACCGAGGCCGTCCGCCGCACCTCCGCCGCCGTGCGCGCCGCTGATCCCGACGCAATGATCACCGCCGCCGTTTTCGCCCTGCCCCCGGAGCAGGCGAAGCTGACGGTCGGCCAGGACTGGGCACGCTGGTGCGAGGAGGGGCTGCTCGACGCGCTCTGCCCCATGTCCTACACCGGGGACGACGCCGATTACGAGCAGACCGTCCGCACTATTGTCGAAGCCGTCGGCGAGTACGTCCCGGTCTACGCCGGAATCGGCATACGCGCCAGCCGCACGGTCATGAGGTATCCGGAGGAGCTGGCGCCCAAGCTCAACATCCTGCGCGAGGTAGGGGCCCGGGGCTTCGCGATGTTCTGCATCACGCCGACAACCGACGCGCCCGAGACGCTGCTGCTGCCGCTGCGGAGCACGCTGTTGCGCGGCGACGGCCGACCCGACTGAGCTGACCGCGTAACGCCTCACGCGAGATCTGCGGCCCGCCTGCCGCCAGACGGCACGCGGGCCGCTGTGCCGGAGCGATAACGATGCCGGACAATACTGACCGACCCACCGACGCGCCCGCCGGGGACGCCGCCCGGCGGGACGTCGTGTCGGGAATCTGCGGCCCCGTGCTCGACCCGATCCTGCTCTCAGTCGCCATCTTCTGGGGCGGCAACTTCGTCGCGTACAAGTACCTCATGGACGCGATCCCGCCCCGGGGGCTGCTTGCCGCCCGCTTCATCTCGATCACCCTCATCCTGCTGATCGCGCTCGAGTTCCGCGGACGCCTGCGCTCAGGCAACTCACGCGGCATGTGGCTGCGGCTCTTTCTCGCCGGCGTACTGATCATGGGCGTGCAGCAGGTCCTGTTCGTCTCTGGCCTCGATCTTACCGCCGCGGGCGAGGGCTCGCTGATCTTCACCACCGCACCGATATTCACCGCGCTGATGTCCGCCGCGATCGGCCAGGAGCGCATCACACCAGCCAACTGGCTCGGAATCACCGGCGCCATGGCAGGAACGGCCCTTGTCATCCTCGGCGGCGCAGGCGCCACCCATGTTCCCGAGACGCGCATCGCCGGTGACCTGCTGATGCTCGCCTCATCTCTCGGTTACGCGCTCTTCATGGTCGTCAGCAAGCCCCTGATGGAGCGCTACGGCGCCCTGAAGGTCGTCGGCTTCGCCTACCTCTTCGGCATACTCGTCGTCGTACCGTTCGGCGGCAGGCAGATGATCGCGGCGGACTGGACCGCGCTGGGGCCCGCCGGCTGGTTCTCAATGTTCTGGCTCGTGATCCTCGCCGGCGCCTACGGCTTCCTCGCCTGGTACTGGCGTATCTCAAAGACCACCGCTTCGCGCGTCGCCGTCTACCAGTACATCGTCCCCGTGGTGGCCCTCGTGACCGCCGCGATACTGCTGGGCGAGCGCCCCACAATCCCCCAGATCGCAGGCGCCACGCTCGTCCTCGCCGGCCTCTACTTCGCGCGCAGACCTCAGCCGGGCGGATGTCCTGCGTCAAGCCCCTGATGGGTCAAAATGCTGCCTCACAACCCAGAATCCCGCGATTACACCGCACTTTTTGCCGATTCTGTTGACTCGTCGTTGCCCTGCCAATACAGTGGTATCACAGCGTCGACACCGTGATGGAGGGTGATCAGGATGGCGGACCGCGCCTATCACGCCGTGCCTGACGGGGACGCGTGGGTGGTCAAGCGCGAGGGCAATCAGCGGGCGACCTCGCGCCATCAGACGCAGAAGGAGGCCTGGGCCGCGGCCATTGAGTGGGCGAAGAAGCACGCCACGAGCGCCTTCAAGCATGGGAAGGATGGCACCATCAAGGAGGAGCGCTCCTACGGCAACGAGTCCCCGCGTCCGGGCTGAGCTGCACGTCACATTCCTGCCACAGGCGGCGCGCTCACCGGCGCGCCGTCACACATTCGCCGAGACGACCTCCAGCACCCGCTCGACACCCGCCATGTCGCTGGCACCCACCGTGTAGAACAGCCGATCAGGCCTCAGGCGCTCGGCAAAGCGCGGAATCTCGTCGATCCCGCAGTAGACCATCACGCTCTTCCCGCGCTCCTGCACTTCCGCAAGCAGGTCCAGCCACTCCACCAGCGGCGGATTCCCCGCCCCCGGCACCCACTGGATGCAATCTATGGCCTCGATTGCCATAAGATCGTCCATATGTGGCAGTGATGTGGGGCCATCCCAGTGGTAGATGCACCGTTCCAGGTACTCCGCCTCCGCCTGCAGGTCGGGCACCGCCAGCTCCCGGAAGTGCTCCGGCCCGATCAGCGCCGCGAAGTCGCACTGAATCGTATTGCACCGCCCGCTGTGCCATGCGCCGATCCAGCCCGCCCCGGTCCCTGCCGCGCACAGCGCTCCATCGCGGAAGAATGTCTCGGAGATCGGCTCGTAGAGATCGCGGATCTGGTCGTTCGCCTCGCGCACGAGCTCCGGGCAGTCGTAGAGGTCAGTGCACAGGCCCTTCGCGCCACGCAGACTCTCGAGTCCGTCGAGATTCGAGTGCAGATCAAGGTGCGAGACCAGCCAGTGCCCGTCCGCCACCTCGCGGAGCCGCCGATACAGCTCCCGCATGCGCCGCCAGTAGATCCCATCGCGGTCGATCTGCAGCGGCAGCGCCTCCCGCCAGTCCTCCACGAACGGGACCGACCAACTCGTGGCGATCTCGCGGTTCTCGCCGAATTCCAGCTCTGCACCCAGGAAGGCGGCGAAGACGTCCGGACCAAAGCCCGGCGAGAACTGCGGCATCGCATCCCCACCCCAGTAGCGCGATCGCACCCAGCGGTCCACGCCCTGCACCACCTCGTCGATCGGATCAAACATCATCTCGTGGTAGTGCGGGCGCGGCGCCGGCTCGGCGTCCTCCGCCGGGCAGGTGACCACCACGGGCGGGCGATCGAGCATCTCACCTGCCCAGAAAGCCTCCCATCGCGCGGCGGCTTCCTGGAAATCGGGCTTCAGCGACAGCGGGCTCCGGCTGCGATCGGTCACGGCGATCACCCTGCGTTGCTGCATCGGCTCGAACCGCGTGCTTCCGCATTTCACAGCGCAATCCCTTCGCCCCCACCTGTGGGAGGTATACGAGGTGCGTGCGTACAAGCTACATTCTGCACGCAAGCGACAGATGCTGTTGGGGAGTGGTGAAGGCAAATGCTTTACGGAATCCGCGAGAACCTCATGGGGGCAGAGATCGAGCTGAGGAAGAAGTTCCAGCGCGCGGTTGACCTCGGCTTTGACGGAATCGAGATCATCCCGCGCGATCGACAGGGCATGCACGGCATGATGGTCTTCGACGAGGACGGGCGCCGCGAGCTGCTCGAGCTGTGCGATGAGTTCGACCTTCTCATCTCCTCACTCTCACAGGCCACATGGCGTGACCACAACTGTCTTACCACCGACGAGGACGAGTGGGAGGCGGGCCGCGACCATCTGACCGAGGTCATCGAGATCGCGATACAGCTCGGCGCCGACGCTATCCTCCTGCCCCACTTCGGCCCAATGGAGCCCTCGCTTGATGACCCGCGCCTCGAGTGGGACCTGCGCGGAATCCGCGACGCTGTCGAGGCCACCGCTCCCCATGACATCGACATCTGCATCGAATGCACCGTCGATCTGGAGACGATGCAGGGCATCATCGAGATGGCCGACCACCGCCAGATCGGCATCTACTACGATATCGGCAACCTTAAAGCCAGCGGGCACGATCCCGCCGAGATGATCCTCGCTCTCGGCGACGGCATCAAGATGATCCACATCAAAGAGGCGGGCGCCGACCTGCTCGGTTGCGGCGATGTGGACATGGGCGAGGTCGCGGACGCGATCTACGACATCGGCTACGATGACTGGCTGGTCTTCGAGACTGCGCCCACCGACGACCCCATGAGCGCGATGGAACACAACTTCGCCGAACTGCGCAAGTACCTGTAGGCGACGCATCGCAAGCAACGGACACTGCGGAGGGCCGACAGATGACGATTGTCCGACCGATCGCCGTACTCCCGCTCGCGCTCCTGCTCGCCGGGGCGGCAGCCGCCGCTCCCGTCACGATCGTCGATGGCGGCGAGCCGGCCGCGGTCATTGTCACCCCACAGCAGCCGTCGCCCGAGATCGAGCGGGCTGTGGCGGAGATCATCTCCTGCGTCGAGGCTGCCTCCGGGGCCACGCTGACGACCTCCCCGACGCCCGTGGAGGGTATGGCCGCGCTTCATGTCGGCCCCACCGAACTTGCCCGGACGCTCGACCCCGGCTTCGCCGATGGCGCGATCGACGCCTACGTCATCGAGTTTCCGGCGCCGGATGCGATCGTCATCCTCGGAGCGACCGACTCGGGCACCGAGTTCGGCGTCTACGGCTTCCTCAAGCGCTTCCTCGGCGTCCGTTGGCTGCTGCCGGGTGAGCACGGCCGCGATGTGCCTGAGGCGGCCACGATCGTGATCCCCGACGAGCCTGTACGCGACGAACCCGCCTTTATGTCGCGGCTCTTCAGCGGCGGCAGGGCGGCCGCTGTCGAGTGGGCCCGCCGCAATGGGATGCACGGGACGATCAGCTTCCACCACAACCTCCGCGAACTCTACAAGCCCCAGCTCTTCGCTCAGGAGCATCCCGAGTTCTTCCCGCTGGTCGACGGCGAGCGCTTCAACCCCCTCGAGAGCGGCCGCCGCTGGCAACCGTGCTTCACCGCGCCCGGGATCGTCGAGGCCGGCGCCCAGCGCATCATCGAATACTTCAACGAGCACCCGGACGCCCTCAGCTACTCGCTCGGCATCAACGACACGAACATGCACTGCGAGTGCCCGTCATGCACCGCGCTCGACCCGGGCCGCGAGAACTTCCTGGGCCTCCCCCACCTGGCCGACCGGTACTTCACCTGGGCCAACGCGGTCGTCGAGCGCGTCCTGGAGGTCCACCCGGACAAATACTTCGGCTGCCTCGCGTATAACAACGTCGTCGAGCCGCCTGACCGCGTCGAGATCCATCCCCGCATCATCCCGTACATGACCTACGATCGCATGAAGTGGACGGTCCCCGAGATCCGCGAGCACGGCCATGAGCTGACCGAGGCCTGGGCGGCGGCCTCACCCACCCTCGGCTGGTACGATTACATCTACGGCACCCCCTACGTCCTCCCGCGGTACTACCCGCATGAGATGGAGCGCTACCTGCGCTGGGGCTACGAGCACGGCGTGCGCGCGCTCTACGCCGAGGCATACCCGAACTTCGGCGAGGGCCCCAAACTCTACGCCTGGCTTGCTCTCGCGTGGGACCCGCAGACCGACGTGGATGCGCTCCTCGACGAGTGGTTCGTCCGCTGCGTCGGGCCCGACGGCGCGCCGGCGCTCAAGGCGTACTACGACTTCTGGGAGACATTCTGGACCCAGCGCGCTCCCAAGTCACCGTGGTGGACGGAGGCCGGACAGTACCTGCGCTTCAACGACCCGAGCATCCTCGCCGAGGTCAGCCGCGAGGAGATCGCCCGGTGCCGCGACTGGCTCGAGCAGGCCGTCGCCTCCGCGCAGACTGACGCCCAGCGCGCCCGCGCGAACCTGCTTCTTCGCGCTTTCGAGTACTATGAGGCCTCGGCGCTGGCGTATCCGCGCGGTGATGACGCGCAACAGGCCCCTCGAACGGAGGCCGAGGCGCTGGCGCGGCTCGATGGCGGCATGGAATCGGTCGCGATGGCACAAAAGCGCCTCGAGCTGGCACAGCAGTTCGAGAGCGACCCCGTGCTCGTTCATCCGCTGCCGCCCCAGCGCTACTCCCAGACCACCGGCTCGAGCTGGGGCACCGGCCGCCTCTGGAGCCTGTACGAGTGGGCGCAGCAGAGCGAGCAGGTCCGCGACAGGCTGCGCGAGATCGCTGAGCAGTCCCCGTATGAGCTCCTCCGTGAGCACGCGAGCCTCCTCCTCCAGGTCGCCGAGGGCGAGGCCGAGAATATGCTCGCCAACCCCTCGTTCGAGGATGGCGACGCCTGGCCGGAGGGCTGGAACAAGTGGGTCAAGTGGGGCACCGGTGACAACTACCGCACCACGGAGATCGCGCGCACCGGCGACGCGTCGCTCTGCTTTGACGGCATGGCCCGAGGCGGCCCATACCAGACATTCGATCTCGAACCAGGCCGCTACGCTGCCACCTGCTTCGTCTTCGTTCCCGAGGGCCAGCAGGAGCGAGGCACGGTTACCGTCGCAATCACGCCCATCTCCCCCGACGGCCTGAACATCACCGCTGGCGAGCTGGCCACCACTTCCATGCCGGCCGCGGGTCGCTGGCAGCCACTGGCGATCGCCGGGGAGATCCCGGCCGAGGTCGGCGGCACAGCCGTCGCCAGCGTCCGCGTGATCATCTACGTGGACGGCTGGGATCCGTCGGGCAGGGTCTACGCCGACGACTTCCATCTCTACGCCCTCGACTGAGTGCGTACGTCGTTCGCTGTCGATCGCTCTCGCGCCGGAATTCGCAGCGCCCTCACCGCAGGGCGAAAGCAGGCCGGGCGTGGCCTGCAGGCGGTCGCCTCCGGTTCCCGGCAGGGACCTCGCCGCGGACAGCGAACCCAGGTGCCTGAGGTCCACGAATCGTGGTGGAGCGATCTTCACAACCCTCGGCTACGATCTCCAGCCGCTTATCGACGGCGTTCCGGCGCTTAAGACCACCTCCGGCGGCGGCCTGGCGCTCATGAGCGAGGGCCTCTCGCTCGCAGGAATGCATGAGCTGCCAGCGGTCGTCATGCTCGCCCAGCGCCCGGACCGGCCACCGGGCTGCCCACGCGCACTGCGCAGGCCAGGATGAAGTCCGCTCACGCCTCGGCAGGCGCGATCGCGTGATCTGCGTCGAGGGGAACGCGCGGGGCCAGCTTGCCTCCATTCTGCGCGAGCAGCAGATCATTGGCGACGTGGAGTTGATCACTCGCTACGACGGCCTGCCACTAACGGCCGAAGAGATCGTTGCACGGGTGGAGGGGTAGCAGATGCGTAGACTCAATCGTGACAGTCCTGCGTGGTGCCCGGGATGAGGGAACTCCGGCATCCTGCCGACACTGAACGAAGCTATCGACGAGGTTGGCCTCGACCGCTTCAATCCCCTTGCCATCGCCGTCGTCGAAGGTGCATCATGGGTGGGGCGCTCGTGTGCCGTCACCCGGGATCACCTGCGTGAGATGATGGTCGCGGCGCTGCAGAATGATCGTGGCTTCACGCTGCTGAACATCCTGCAGCCATGTCCCAGCTTCAATGACCATAATACGGCGAAGTGGTATCGCGAGCGCGTCAGGGAGATCGGCGACGATCACGATCCGTACAACATGCACGCGGCGCTCGACCTCGCCATGCAATGGGGCGACGAGATTCCGGTGGGTATCATCTACCGCAACGACCGCGAGAGCTTCGAGAGCCGCTGACCGCAACTCAAAGACGGTACGTTGGTGGCCCAGTACGAATCGCAGTAGTCAGCACGCACAGATCAGTGAGAGCAGATCGAGGCGCCGGCGCATCGTTGCCTGCCGGCGCCTTCGGTCATACATTCATGGCGGAGGGGCTTTCCGCCGGGCGGATTCAGGAGGCAGACGATGAAGCGCATTATACTCATGCGACACGGCGAGGCTGATCACCACCAGGAGGGGCTGACGGGGGGATGGACGCAATCGCATCTTACGGTCCTCGGCGAGAAGCAGGCGTTCGTCACCGGCGAGCGCCTGGCGAAACTCCTTGACGGCGTCGAGTATTCCCTGTATTCAAGCGACCTCGCTCGCGCGGCGGAGACCGCACGCCTGGTCTGCCAGCAGCTTGACACCTCTCCAGTGATGGATAGCGATCTGCGCGAGTTCAACAATGGGCAGGCGGCGAACATGACCTGGGAGCAGGCGAAGGAGATCCAGAGGCCTCCGACCCGTCCGCTGGTCGACTGGGTGCCCTACCCCGGCGCGGAGAACTGGCGCATGATGAACGAGCGGATCGCCGACTGCCTGGCACGTGCGGATGAGGAATGCTCTGACACCGCCGTCATCATAACCCACACACTTTCGGCGAGCGCCGTGGTCCATTGGTGGCTCGGTCTCGGTGCCGAGTGGTGGGGCAAGATCTCGTATGAGTTCGACCCATGTTCGCTGACATTCCTGACGATCAACGATTTCGGCCAGCGCACGATCTCGCGGTTGAATGACACCCGGCATCTCGTCGAGGCCGGCCTTGAGAGCGAGGTCGAGGCCCTCCCGGGCGTCGCGTCCTGATTGCCACGCGCCGCCCGATCTGGCTGACGACCGGAGGCCCCTGCCCGGAGCTGCCACGACCGACGCGTGGCCTTCATCCTGGAGAGCAGGCGCTCTGGCCGGCCACATTCCCTTCACGTTGGAGGGCCGGCGCCCCCGGCCGTCAGTGTCGGCGAGGCCCACGACAAACGACCCGCGGGCGCGG
>JALGTR010000362.1 GCA_029821265.1 Candidatus Zipacnadia bacterium | reverse complement strand
GGGAATGGTGTGGCTCTCTACCGGCGCCAGGCCCCGCAGATCAGATGGAGGAGGCGACAAGTTTCAATTCCCTGGCGGGAATGGTGTGGCTCTCTACCCCGGCGCGGACCACGATCCAGGCCTGGCTGCGGGGGTTTCAATTCCCTGGCGGGAATGGTGTGGCTCTCTACCGCCTCCATGCTCATGCCACGCTCGCGGACCTCCGCCTCGTGTTTCAATTCCCTGGCGGGAATGGTGTGGCTCTCTACGCGAGGCGTCGTTCCTGAAGTTCACTCCTCGCTGCGATTACTGTTTCAATTCCCTGGCGGGAATGGTGTGGCTCTCTACCCGCCCCTCCCAGAGCCCATGGGGCTCTTGGCTTGCTATATGTATTCCCGAGCACTCTGCTCGATTCCTGCTGTGGCGCCGAACTTTTTTCCCGAAGACGCACGAAGAGCTGCCGAAAGCCGATGTGCGCCATGCCCTCCCGGCGTTCTTGAGCACCTCCAGGCGTGTGTACACACCGGAGGCGCTCGTTCTCAGATGATGATCAGGTCATCATCGGCGTCGGCCAGCCCGCCCTTCTGGATCCCGACCCGCTCGATCTTCTTCCGACACGCCTCGCACAGGTGGTAGTAGATAACGGTGTCCTCGTCGGGATCGATAAGCTCCTCGACGGCATCCTTGGCCAGCAGCAGTCGTTCAGGCGTGGTATAGCACTCGAAGACCGAGAACTGCTTGTGCCATCCCAGGGCGGAGAGCTTGTCGAACAGCTTCGTGCGCCGGCGGTCGTCGGCGATGTCGTAGGCAATGACGGTGTACTGTCGCGCCATCGAATCACCTCAGTAGACGGTGAATGCCGTGTAGTGCTCCAGGTCGCCGGTCAGCACCTTGGCGAGGATTCTCGCCTGCAGCTCGAACAGCCGGCCATATGCGAGCGTGTAGCCGAAGATAGGGTGGGTTGCTTCCTCGCGCTTGCGGTGATCCCAGGCCTTGAAGAAGACACGCCGTCCGGCCTCGGTCAGGAAGCAGCCACCGACGCGGCGGCGGAAGTGGCCCGGGGTGATCATCCCCGTGTTGACCATGCGGCGCACGACGGTGTCGGCGACAATGGGCCGGAACTCCTCCATAAGGTCGAAGGGGTCGGGGCCCGCGACTGAGAGCGCGGTGATGACCTCGCCGGTAAGCATGGAGTAGGCGAAGCCCAACAGCGCGTTGACGGGGTCTTGCGGGGGGCGGCGGGATCTGCCGGTGAAGTCGAACTCGGGGCCGGGCCTCTTGAGGAGGCGGTCGAAGACGCGGAAGTAGGCGCCCGACCCCTCGCCCTCGAGGGCGCGCAGGCGGTCGCGGCCGCCGGCGGCATCTATGCGGTGGAGGGCGCGGTCGATCTCATCGGCGGCCGCGGAGAGCAGATCGCCGGCCTCCTGTCGGGCGGCGCGGCGGAGGACCGTGCGCATGTTGTGGAGCTTACCACGCACCATCCGGCGGGCGATCTCCAGGCAGCGACCTTCGTCGAAGTGCGCGGCGGCCTGGCTGAGCCGGAGGTGGACGTTCTTGTGCCACTCGGGGACGAACCGGCCCTGGTAGCGCCCGTAGCGGGAGAGGTAGTGCACCTCGACGTTGGCGTCGAGGAGGAACCGAAGCGCCTGTGTGGAGGCCTGGACGCCGCCGACGAGCACGAGCTGGTCGATCTCGCGCGCGGGGACCGCGCCGATCTCCTCGCCTCTGCGCATGATGATCAGCTCGCCTTTGCGCTTGCGCAGATAGGCGCCCTGTTCGTCGATGACGAGGCTGCGGCCGAGGCGCTCGGGGACGCCGGGCCTGGTCGGCGCCTTTTCGCGGCCCTCGAGGGCGAGCGTCTCGTCGGGCAGGCAGGAGTGGCGAAGGCTGCAGCCGTTGCAGCGCTCGTCGGCGACCGGGTCGGGCACGCGGCCGGAGTGGAGGATCTCCCAGGCGCGCCGCATGTAGTCGCGGACCTTCCGGCGGAGGCTGGAGGTGAAGTCCACTCGGCGGCGGCGCTGGGAGGCGATGTAGTGCAGGAAGCCGTGGTCGAGGCGGGTGTCGAGGGCTTCCTCGAGGATCATCGCCTCGGCGCAGAGCTGCAGGTCATCGTTGAGGCTCTCCTTGAGGTGGCCGGACTTGTACTCGATGGGAACAAGGCGATCCCCATCCTCCAGCGCATCGACGACGGCGATGAGGCCCAGCTCGTCCGAGGACACCAGCTCGGAGCGAAGCTGGAGTCCGTCGTCCCGCTTTACCCGGCGGCGGCGGCTGCGCTTGTCCTCCTCAAGGCTGCCCTTCAGGGTGTGGACGTTGTAGTCGTCGAGCTGCTCGACAACGCGGTAGTAGAAGTTGCGCGGGCAGTAGGCGACCTCGGCGAGCGACGAGACCGGAAGATAGTCAATGCCGTCGATGAACATGGCGACTCCCCCTTGGTCGAGAGGTCTTCACACCCGCCGGCATACGCCCATGCCCATGGTGGTGCGGTAACCGACGCCGGCGAAGAAGGCGTAGTCGGCGAGGCAGTTGATGGTGCGGCGCAGAAGCCGGGGCATCTCCCGCGGCATGAGGTAACTGACGCGGCCCACGAATCCCAGGAGCTTGTAGGAACCGAAGTCCACCAACTGGGTGTGGATATTGTGGTGGCGGATCATCAGCGCGGCGAAGTCGGCGGTGTGTGGTGGGAACTGCATGGGGGAGAAGCTGTTCCAGGTCTGCAGCAGCGAGCGGAAGACGAGGTCGGGCTCAGGGAGGACGAGACTCTCGCCCGAGCGGCGGAAGAGGGTGGGAGAGACGAAGACGATGTCCACGGTGCACGTCCCCGAAGCGCGCGTGAGCAGGTCATGGTAGCTGGAGCTGAGGGTCTTGACGCTCTCGACGCGGGCCTCAGCTCCGGCGAGAGCGAGGGGGCGCCGGCCGTCGGCCGCGTGCTGCAGGGCGGCGACCATGCCGGCGGTGGTCTCTGTGTTGAGCGTGCCGCATGAGAAGCGAACCTGCCCGTCGGTGATAGTGAGCGGCGAGAGGGACAGGGGCTTCAGGCCTTGCCCGTCGTGGACGGCCCGTGCCAGCGCCGGCTCAAAGCCTCG
>JALGTR010000007.1 GCA_029821265.1 Candidatus Zipacnadia bacterium | reverse complement strand
TGTAATGTCCCGGGTGCCGGCGTGTACGCCCATCGCTTCGCGGCCTACGTGCTCTGCTCCATTGCCTCGATCAATTCGACGAGCGCGCCCACCGCTTCCTCAGTCATCTCCCGACCGATCTCCGCGCTGGCCTTCTCGGGCTCGCCCATCACGCCGACCTCGATGTCCGGGTGCTGGCGCACGGCCGGAACCACCAGTGGGTGGTCCACGTTCTTCATCTGGACCTGGTAGGCGTCCTGGTCCTCGCGCATCATCTTCACGACCTCGGGGCGGTCGAGGACGTACTCGTCGCGCACGACCTCCGGCCGCCAGTAAAGCAGAAGCGATGTCTCGAACCAGCCGGAGTGGAAGTCCCCCTCCTCGAATGCGCGGCGGCAGACCTGCGAGTTGACCCAGAACCGGAAGACCGCGATGTTGCGATCGTGAAACTGCGGGTTGTTACGGAGGAAGATCTCGGCGGCCTCCTGGGTCGCCCGGTCGTTCTCGCTGCCGCCATGGCCGAGGACGAGGATGATATTGCGCAGGCCCTGGAGGCACAGCGAGTGCAGGATTTCGACAATCACCTGCGTGACCACGTGCGGGCTGACGTTGATGGTGCCGGGCAGCTCGCCGCCGGAGTAGGTGTAGGGTAGGGTCGGTGCGACGAACACGCCGGTCCGGTCGGCGGCGCGTCTCGAGATCTCTTCGCAGTTGTAGCAGTCGGTGCGCAGTGGCAGGTGATAGCCGTGCTGCTCGGTCACGCCGAGCGGCACGAGGATCGTCTGCGTGCGCTGGAGCGCATCGCGGACCTCATTGACGGTCATGTGCTCCCAGAGCAGGGCCTCAGGCATTGTGACCGGTCCTCCCTCGCTGCAGGTGCTTCAGATATGCGGGGCACTATTTCGCCGGGTCAGATGTAACACCTGCGCGCTGTGATCGAAAGGGAACGTGGGGAGAGCGTCGAATCTCTTTCAGCGAGGCTCGTGCAAACAGGGCTCATGAGGACGGTGCGGGAAGATGCGTAGATTTGTGATCTTCGTTGCCATGCTGACCATTCTGGCGTCGGTGGCGGCCGCCGATCAGTACATGTGGATAGACCGCGTGGAGGAGGGTGGCCGGCTCCTCGTTCCGCTCCGCGGGATCTTCGAAGCCTACGGGGCGCATGTCGGCTGGAACAACGCCACTCGGACGGTGACCATCACCGCTCCCGCGATGGACATCGCGATGCAGATCGACAATCAGACCGTTATGGTCAACGGGCGGGTGGAGCAGCTTGATGTGCCGCCGCGGGTCATGAACGGGCGGACCTACATCCCGCTGCGCTTCGCGGCTGAGTCGCTCGGCGAGAGAGTGGCCTACAAGGGAGACCGGGTGGAGCTGCCCACCGTGGGTCTGACGCTGCTGATCCGGGGCGAGGCTGAGGGCCCTGAGGAGGTCGAGTACGAAGCGCAGGGGGCCAACATGCCGCTGAAGATCACTCAGCCGCAGCCGGGCGCGAGGATCGGCCCGCGCGTGGAGGTGCATGGGACAGCGCCGGGCGGCTCGATGCTGATCCTCGAGACCGAGGTGCATGCGCAGGATGACGGGGAGCTGCTCGAGACCGTTCCCGGCATCCGCCATGAGGTGCCGCGCGACGGAAACTGGCATTTCGCCATCGCGGCCCCGCGCCTGCCGGCGAACATCGCCGAGCCCCTCTACTACATCATCAAGGCGCGCTACCAGATCAACGGCTACACCTCCGACCCGGTCAGCGTCAGGGTCTACCGGTGAACTGAAGCTGCGGCGGTTGCAGGCCCGGCGTCGAGAGCATGATGCCCACCACAGGGGCGGGACCTCGCGCTCCCGCCCCTGATTTCGTACCGTACGCACGAACCGCGGCGGCCATCCCGAGGCACCCGGGGCATCGAACTTGCAGGTGACCGGGCGGGGAAGGCCAAGACTAATGCTGAGCCAGGCCGTATGCCGATTCCCGGAGGCCGATCATGCAGCTGCAACGCCTCTGCACCCTCTGCTCCGTCGCCGCCGTGACGTTACTCATCTGCGCCCACGCACCTGCGGTCGAGCCACTACCTGACTACTGGATCGCGATCTCCGTTGGAGATGCGGAGCTGGACGCCGGTCCACAGGCACAACCGCCCACGCCGTCAGAGGCGCCGATCGCGACGGTACGACCCGGTGAGACCATTGAGCTTCGGGCGAAGATCGTCGGCGGCCGACGCGCCTATATGATGTGGCCGGAGACCTACGCCAACATTGGTGACAACACGACCATCGAGGTGCGCGGCTTCGACCGATTGGTCTACTCGGTCCAGAACGAGGCCTTCTCCGGGCGCAGCGAGTGGACCGTTGTGGAGGAGCTCTATCAATGGGACACGGCCGGCGCAGGCGCGCTCAGTCCCATCGATCAAAGCCATGAGCGTGTGGCATGGACGGCACCGACGCAGCCCGGGAGCTACCCGCTGACGGTCAGCGGTAACCTGAGACTGCATCTCAGGCGGCAGGCCCCCGGGGGCGCGCGCGAGCAGGAGGAGGAGAGCGGTCAGCTCTCGCGGACGGTTGTTGTCGCCGTGGCCGGCGGTCAACAGGCCCAGGACGCATCGCAGCCGAAGCAGGCCCCACCGCAATCGCATCCGGTACAGCAGGGCCAGATGACGCCGGAGCGGGCGATGAGCCACATCCTGAACCGCTTCAATGCTCTCGGCACCGGTCCGGTCGCGGGCTCCGCCCCGACCCACGTCGCCTCCGCCGGCTTCTGGAACAACCTCTACTCGGTCTTCGTTGACGGCTACGACGCATACGCCTGCGGCGGCTGGCAGGGCACCGTTCTCGACATGTTGGACGCGATGCGTCATGGCTCCGAGGCGGAGAGGGCGATCTTCGAGCACTACGACTACGGACCGATTCAGGCCTACTACGGCGGGCACCAGGCCGTCGTGATCTATCCGAAGGGCACGAACTGGCGCGAGACCGGCACGGTCCTCGATCCGTGGCCCAACCAGCGGCCGGAGACGTTCACCATGGCGCAGTGGGAGGAGCGGTTCTGGTTCGGTGTCGGGCCAAGCTCGGTCTGGGAGGGCCAGTACCCGCTGACGGGCGGAGCGAGCTACCCCGCGGCGGCTCTGCGCATCCCAGCCGAACACCATGCAGTGCTGCGGAGGGCCACGCGGGAGCAGCGACGTCAGTACCTGGCGCTGGCGAATGAGGCGGACCGTCAGGCATTCATCGATGGCCTGCCCGAGAGCGCCGGCCAGAGCGTGGCCGTGGCGGTGCAGTCGCCGGTGCGCATGATCGTCATCGACAGCGCGGGACGGAAGCTCGGCTGGCAGGATGAGACGAGCTTCCTCTACGAGATTCCCGGCGCCGATGTTGACGTCTTCCCGGAGGGCGATGGAACGTTCGGGATGGTCGCGCTGCTGCCAAAGGGCGACTATCACGTGACCGTCACCGGCAGCGCGCCGGGGACATTCACGCTTCTGCGGGCGCTGCCCGATACCCGGCAGGGCGCTGCTCTGGCGCGGGCCGAGGACGTTCCGGTGCATGCGGGCCAGAGCCACACGCTGAGCCTCTCCCCCACCACTGCCGACGCCCCACTGGTCTCCATGGGCGGCGTGACCGCGCTTGAGCCGGTCAGCGTGGACATCCCGAAATGGGCGTCGCAGCCGATTTCCGCACCAGAGGCCGCTCAGACATACGCGGCGAATGCCCCCACGATCATCGTCCCGCGCGAGGGCGATCGGGTGGCCGGACGCGTGGAGGTGCGCGGGACCG
Source organism: Candidatus Zipacnadia bacterium (assembly GCA_029821265.1). Lineage (GTDB taxonomy): Bacteria > Armatimonadota > Zipacnadia > Zipacnadales > UBA5352 > JALGTR01. The sequence goes on along the minus strand of JALGTR010000007.1, from coordinate 34,660 downwards.
GCAGACCAGGCGCGCTGATCGTGGTCAGCACCGAGGTGCGCGCCGAGGATGACGACGAACTGCTGCGCGACGTGCCGGGCTCGCGGCACAGGATCGAACCCGATGGGACGTTCCGGGTGTGGGTGGCCGCACCGGTCCTGCCGCCGAACCTGACTGAGCCGCTGTACTACGTGCTGAAGGCGCACTGGGTAACGCCGGACGAGACCTCGGACACGACAACGGTGCGCCTGTACCGCGAGTAGTGGGTGGTCGGACGGCATGCAGATGAGAAAGCGAACTGTCTCGGCGACGATGTTTCTGACGGCCGCAGCAGTTGCGTTGCACCTGAGCGTTGCAGGAGGTGCTCCGGTGGTCAGTATCGATGGCGAACGGTTCCTGTTCGACGGGACACCGACGTACGAGGGCGTCTCCTACCACGGGCGGAGCATCGAGGGCCTGCTCTTCAACAGCCGAATGGTACAGGGGATCTACGACGACGAGAACCCGCAGACTCGCCGCCTGTGGGCATATCCCGACACGGGCGAGTGGGACCCGGAGCGCAACACGGACGAGTTCGTGGCGGCGATGCCACAGTGGCGCGAGCATGGCCTGCGGGCGTTTACGGTGAACCTCCAGGGCGGCGGGCACATCTACGAGCGACCGTTCCCCTACAACGAGTATATCAACTCCGCCTACGACCCGCACGGGCGGTTGAAGTCGGCATACATGGCGCGGCTTCAGAGAATCATCGACCGTGCAGGGGAGCTTGGGATGGCGGTCATCCTCGGGCTGGCCTATTTTGGCGTCGATCAGCGCTACATCGAAGGGCCGCAGGCGGTGCGCGCGATGGTTGACGCGGTGGTGGACTGGCTGGCTGAACACGACTACCGCCATGTGCTCATCGAGATCGCGAACGAGCAGACGGGAATCCGGACCCGAAACGGGCGGGTCGGGGCGCTCGAGCTGATGGAGCGGGTAAGAGCGAGGAGCGAAGCGGCGTACGGAGGCGGATTTCGCCTGCTGTGCTCCACGTCGCTGGGTGGCGGTGGGATACACGACGAGGAGCATCTGCGCGCGATGGACTTCGTGCTGGTGCACGGGAACGGGCAGGGCCCTCAGCAGCACCGGGAGATGATCGAGCAGATTCGCGCGAGAGAGGCATTCCGGGAGGCGCCGAAGCCGATCGTCTTCAACGAGGCGCACACGGACGTAAGCTGCCTCTGCGCCTGCGCGGAGATGGGCGCCTCGTGGGGGTACTTCGACCAGGGGACGAACAACTACCACGATGGCTATCAGACGCCGCCGGTGCAGTGGGGCATCAACACGGAGGAGAAGCGGCGATTCTTCGAGACGCTGCGTGCGATCACGTCCGGTCAGGAGCCCGAGTGCCCTCAGTCGCCGGTGAAGATCCGGGCGATCGAGGGCCTCGACGAGGACGGCCGCGTGTCGGGCACTATCGTACTGAGCGCGGCGATCGACGACCGCTGGGGAGTCCGGGATGTGGAGTGGTTCGTCGACGGCGAGCATGTGAACACGGAGCGACGGCACCCCTACTATCTCGGGGGCGACACCGATGGGGACCCGCATGGTTTCGATACGTCCAGGCTGGCGCCGGGTGAGCACATGATCCGGGTGGTGGCACACTCAGTTGGTGGAGCCGCGAGCGAGCTGAGCGTGAAGATCGTGGTCGAACGCGGCTGAACAGCGTGTTCTCGCCGGGTCTGCCGCGGCACGGAAACCGCGCTTGACAGCATCCGGCCGTACACGGTAAACTTGGACCACAAACGGGCGGATAGCTCAGTTGGGAGAGCGCCTCCCTCGCACGGAGGAGGTCGTGGGTTCGAATCCCATTCCGTCCACCAGCATTTTCGGACGCCGGGAGCCTCGGGCTTCCGGCGTCTTTTAGTGTACGGGCGTATCGGGCGAACCGTCGCCGGGCAGGGGCTGAGGTACCTGGCGAGCGAGGTGAGACAGACGACGAGGAAGATGGCGCCCTCATCGGCGAGCATCTCCTCAGAGACGTTATCAACGTAGAGCAGGATGGCGCGGGCGGCGGCACGAGGCATCGGGGCCGTGATTGAGGCGGCATCGATCACAACCGCCAGCTTGCGCGCATGCTCGGCGGCGGCCGCGAAGTCGTCCTCGGCCATCGCGCGGCGGAAGAGGCGCGCGAGGCGCACGACGGGTTGCTTGACGGCCTCGGGCAGCTCCGCGCGCTGAAGCAGCCGAACGATCCGCGCGTTCATGCTGTCGCACATCGCGGCCCGGGTCAGCCGATCCGCCATCAGCAGGCGGTAAAAGTGCTTCGGCTCGCCAAGCACGCGGCAGACGCCGTTGATGATCTGCATGCGTAGCACCGGTGAGCGGAACTGGGGCAGTCGCTTCAGGGCCGGCTCGATGAGGCGTCGGTCGCCGAGGCGACTGGATCCATCCACGAGCGCGGCGAAGGTCGATTTCCTGAAGGGCCCCACGAGCGCGTTGTACAGGGCCTCGCGGGCCTCTTCGCCGCCGATCTCGCCCAACGCGAGCGCAGCGCTGGTTCGCACGCGAGGGTCCTCATCGTTGAGCGCGGCGACCAGCGGCTCCACCGAACCCGCGGCCCCGATCTTCCCGAGGGCCTCGGCGGCCTCCGGGCGTATGTCCGACTCATCGTCGTGCAGGGTCTCGATCAACGGTTCGACGGCTTCCTCCAGCCTCATCTCCCCCAGCCCCCGCGCCGCCTCACTGCGCACATGGGGGCTGACATCATCGAGGGCGTCCACCAGTTTGTCCACCGCCAGCGGCGTGTGCGATCGGCCGAGACCGCGCGCGGCCTGTGCCCGCCTCTCCTCTCCCATCGCGGCGGTGAACAGCGCGTAGTTGACCGCGTAGCCGAGGAGATTACCGCGGAACTGCCCCAGCAGGTGGCGAGGCGAGGCCGCCTCGCTCTCCCGGATGCGAAGCGACTGGATGGCCGGCACCAAAGATGCCAGCGCGGAGATCGCGAAGACCACCTGTAGCGGCGCCATCTCGATGCCGAAGATCGTGAGGCCGGCCTCGGGGACGCTGCTGCGGATCAGGCCGCCGATGAACGGGCCGCCGGCCGCCCCTATCGCGACGAATGTCATCCAGTTGGCGAAGTATGAGCTGTTCTCCTTACCGCGCGGGACGATCTTGTATAGCAGAGTGGAGTTGGCGATCTCGGTCCCGGACCAGAGAATGCCCGCGAGCGCGCGCTGCAGGGGGATCAGCCAGGCGTAGGTCGCTGGGCCGATGAAGACCCACATCGCGAGCGCGCCGACGTACGGGATGATCGTGATCTGCGCGACCGGCCGCGAGCCGTAGCGCTGCACGAAGATGCCCCAGATCGGGTAGAAGACCATCATCAGAAAGAGCGTTATGTTCGTGTATATCGCGACCTGTGCGTATGAAAGCTGCAGGTCCTGGAGCATGTAGACCGAGTAGAACGCGCCGGACATCATGGCTGAGCCGAGCCAGGTGCACATGAAGAATGCGAGCGAGCGGTACTGCGGATCGCGCAGCGGCTCGATCAGCGCGCCGCCGAACTGGGTCTGTTCAGCGCTGATCTCGGGGCGAGGCGTCAGTCCCAACATGATGTAGCCGAGGATGCCAGCGATCCAGCCGACCACGTACACGACTATGAATCCGCCCATGTCCGGCCGATAGTCGAGCCAGCGACTGGCCACATACAGGTAGAGCATGCTCGTCACCGAGATGTACATCATCCGGCGGCCCGTGTAGGAGCCGCGGACTTCGGCGGGCAGCACGTTCGAGAGCCATGAGTTGAAGATCGGGTTGACCGTATGTCCGAGCAGGTAGGCGATCGAGAGCAGCCCGGCGATCGCGTAAAAGCGCGTCCCCTCAGGCAGCATCGCGGTCGAAATGACGAGGCTTCCGGCCGTGATCTCGATGATCCCAAGCCCAACGCAGAGCCGACGCTTGTTGCGGACATTGCGCGTGAGGTAGCTGCTCACGATCTGCCAGATGCCGAACATGCCGACGAAGCTGGCCAGAAACCCCACCTGGGCCTGAGAGAGCCCCACCTTCAGCGCAAAGCCGGAGAGCACCGGGCCGGAGACGATGGCGTTGGGACCGTACACGGTCCAGAGCACGCCCATGATGATGAAATGGCGCAGGGCGTGGGCGATCTGTTGCTGGCTCAGGGATCGGTTCCCTGTGGATGAGTGGTTATCGCCGGACACTGAAGGATGCCTCGCGTCAGCGGAAACGCAGGTGTCATTTCGAGCGATGTGATGTTACCCGGTATGAGCGCTCAATGCAACGGGCATGGCCCGGCGGCGAGGGCCTGTGGCGGCAGCCCCTCGCGCAAGCCAGTGCAATGAGCGGCCCGAGGACGGACGGCTGGTGGCCGGAAACCGTTTACGACAACGATCAGCGACGCGGGACGCGTCGACGGTAGTTGTGGCTCAGGCCTACAGAGATGTAGGAGCGGCTGCGATCTCGCGTGTTGTCGTCGAAGTAGCGAACGTAGATGTTCCAGCCACGCATGACCTGGTAGCTGAGCGTACCGTCGAGCAGATAGAGCGACTCGGCGTCCTCCTCACGTCCGCTCTGCCACATCCAGTCGGCTTTGGTGCGCAGGGTCCAGACCCGCGAGAACCGCTGTGTGTGCGTCCAGCTCAGATCCGCCAGCGGCGACCAGTCGTCGTGGAAGCCGATGTTGCGCCCGGCGCCACCCATGAGGCGGAAATCGCCCTGCTTGTAGTTGTACTGCAGTCCATAGCCGAGGCCAAGGTCCATGTTGTCCCACATCTCGTCGCTGAAAAGCGTCCCGGCGACGACGTGATGGAGACCGTAGGTCTGTTTGTCTACGCCGCCAAAGACGTACGTGAAGTCGAAGTCCACAATCTCGCGCAGCCCCTGATCATCCCATGTCACATTGGCGTATGAGCGATCGAGCTTGTCGATGAGCAGATAGAGATCGACGTAGTCGTCGCCCTTGAGGCCCCAATGCGCGTCGGTTGTGGTGTAGATGCGCAGGTCGTCGTAGTCATAGCGGTCGGTGCTGCCCTTGGTGAAGCTCAGCGAGATGCGATTGCTGTCAACGAACCAGCCGCGCTCATCGTAGGGCTCTTCCTCTTCGGTCTCTTCGGCGTTCTGCTGATTCTGGGCGAGGACGGCAGGACCACAGCCGAAAACGGCGATGATGCAGATGAGGGCAAGAAGTCTTCGCACGATCTCTCCGCCTTTGCTATGTAGTTAGCACGCGCGATCCGGCACGCCAGCGTCCGTTGCTCCCGCCCTCACGCGTCCCCCGATACCGGTCGCGTGGCCGCGATCGATCATCCGCCGCACACGCGAAGCCCGCGCCCATTGCCCTCCCCACTGGCGCGGACCGCTGACGGTCTCCCCGCAACCTGCCACAGTACAACCATCAACCATGCTGATGGCGTCCGATTCCACACCCGGTCGAAAACACCTTCCCGGCCTCCGGCGAGACCTGCATTTTGCGGAATGGCCGGACGGAGAGCGATGTTAGGACACTCGAGCGGCGAGGAGGACCCACATCAGCCAGGGGAGGTAGAGCGTGGTGCCCATCACGATGGCGATACGGGGCTGATTGCGGAAGAACTCCTCGAACTGGTTCTCGAGCCAGCGACCGGACTCGAGCAGTTTCTCACCGGTGGCCGCCCACTGCATGAGCGCGAACGGCAGCAGCACGAAGACGAGGCCCCATTCCCAGAAGATCAGGTAGACCAGGGGCAGTCCCGCGGCGGCCTGGATGAAGTCGAGCGTCAGGTTCTCGGTCCGCGACCCGCCCATGATGGCCGCCACGAGTATCGCCCAGGGCACGGCCATCCAGAGCGCGGAGCGGGAGATCTCACGATAGTGAGACAGGCGACGCATGGGCCAGACAAGCATAATCAGACAGAGCAGATACCAGCCGCCCAGGACTGCCCCGGCGGTCATTGGCGACCTCCTCGAGTTGATGCTGTCTGCACGCGGATTCGCACCGCACAACGCCATTCCCGCGCGGGGAGACCGATGACCTCCGCGCCTCCACCCGCCCCCGCCCACCAGCTCCGCGAAACCTCGGACACCGAACAGCGCGACCCGGCCGCTGCCTCCGGTGAAGCACGCGGTCACCGGCGTCAGTGTGGTCCACGGTGTGCCCGGGGCCATCCATGACGCTCGCGCCTACTCTACGGTGCGTTCAGAGCGATCATCCGGTCGAGACGGGCGGCGAAGAGTGCGCCGGCCGCCGGCAGGCCGACGCTTAGCCCGGCGACCAGTGCCAACGCCACCGACTCACGGCCTCCCGACCCTGCGCTGTCCGACGTACTCGTACCGCTGGCCCTTCTTCGGTGTGGGCGGCAGCGGACGTCCCTTCAGACCCCGCCGATAGATGCCCGTGCGATCACCATTTCGTGCGATGACCTCGTACCTGCCGGCCTCCGGTGCCGGCTGTCCGGCTCGCAGCCTCTCCTCCACGGCACACGCCTCCCGAGTGTGTGCATTGCGTGCCGCCACATCGAGATGCTTTCATCTCTCAAACGGCACGCGGCGCGAGCCCCCCGACGATCTCCCCCTCTGTCCGGTCGCGCCCCGACTGCGGTCCTGCGTCAAAGAAGCTGCGAATCGCCTGCACTGGGGTCCCCAACGACCGACATGCGCGTCGGTGCGTCAGATGTGGCAACGCCATCGCGTCAGAGCGCGCCGGAGGAGCGTGCGGCCACGCATCCAGTGCCTCCGGCCCGCCATCGAGCGAGGCGTACGCTCGGTGCTCGAATGCAACTGGCGAACGTCACACGGGAGAGGGTGCCCGCCCCCCGATCTTACCCGAGGCACCCACCCCCGTTATGCGATCAATGATGCTCGCTGCGCTGTCACGCCTTCAGCATGCGGCCTCGCCTCACTCCACGCCCATGGCGCGAAGGTTCTCGAAGCTGATCTTCAGGCTCTCGAAGGGGTCCCGCTGGCAGGTGTCCTGCTCGACGATGTAGTACTCTACACCGCTGGCCTCGCAGGCCTCGATGATGCCCTCCCAGTCGAGGTTGCCCTCACCGATCTCGGCGAAGAGCTGCTCGCGGCCCTTCATCGCCATATCTTTGAAGTGTACGACCGGCGCGCGCTTGCCCATCTTCTGCAGCCACTTCACCGGGCTGGCGCCACCATGCTGGAGCCAGTAGGTGTCCGGCTCAAACATGAAGTAGTCCGGGTCGCTCTCCTCGAAGAGGATCTCCAGCCCGGTACGATCGCCGAACTTCTCGAGCTCGAAGCTGTGGTTGTGGTAGATGAAGACCAGACCGTGCTCGGCAAGCTGCTTCGCGACCTTCGAGGCCTCGACCGCGAAGTCGGCGTAGCCCTCGCCGCTCTCGCGGTACTCGGCCGGCAGGCCGCCGATTCCTGCGTACGTGCAATCGTAGATACGATGCTCCTCGACGACGCCCTCGAGATCATTGCGCATGCGCTCGAACGATGTGTGCGTGGCGCAGATCTCGACCCCGGCATCATCGCACCACTGCTTGATATCCTCCGGCTGCAGGTCGTCGCCATGTCCGGAGAGCTGGACGTGTTCGTAGCCGATGTCGGCTACCTTCTTGAGCGATTCGGCCATGTCCTCGGCGACCTGGCAGGCATGGCGGATGGTGTATAGCTGTGCGGCGATCTTCGAAGCCATAGTGGGTCCTCCCGTAATGAACGGCTGAAATCCGTGCGACGGTCATCCCGCCGCGGGTGCGGGTGTATTCGCAGCCCGCCCGCGCACTCCCTTCATCGAAGAGCAAGTCATGAGGTTTCCGGCCGTGAATCACGAGACAGCGACCGCCGAAGACACCCGATCATGGCGGCGAGAAGCGTGGCTGCGGCACACCATCCGACGATCGGGAAGAGGTAGGTGAAGGCGATGATCTCCCGGGCGCTAAGACGCACGATCGAGCCGAGCCACGGCCAGAGGCTGCCGGCGACGAGGTAGTCGGGCCAGAAGACGACGCGCCAGAGCCAGTGATCCGCGAGGCCCGGAGGCCGCCACAACACCTCGAGCGCGAGGACCGGCACCACATAGCCGACGACCGTCGCGGTCAGGCCCCACTTGAGCGCCGATATCCAGGCCACAGCGCCTCGCACTCGCAATCCCCTCGCGTTCGGTGTGACCAGCGCGTGACCGTTCGCCGGGGCCTCCGCCGGGACCTGCGGACAGGACGCAATCGCTCACGACCCCGTCCCTTGACAGCCCGCCGAGGGGTACGCTATCATAGCTGCAGTGCTGGCGGGTGGTGTAATGGTAACACGACCGGCTCTGGACCGGTTAAGTGCAGGTTCGAGTCCTGCCCCGCCAGCCATCTTCATTTTTGGGCGACGGCCGAACGCATCGAGCGTACCGGCAATGAACGCAGACGGGCCCTCGAGCCCGTCTGTTGGCGTGTACGGCGGTGCGCTGACCGGTGCGCTCAGAAGCACTGCATAATGGCCCACACCCGCTCGAAACTGCGCCGGCGCACGTCCTCGAGGCGCATCCACCAGTAGAGCATCCCGGAATCGCCCCACATCATCCGCGCATCGTCAAGCGAGTGGATCTGCGCCAGAAGGCGCCATTCCGCGGCCTCCGGTCGAGCGCCCTCGGCTCCCGGTGCATCAGAGGGCTGCCCCTCGCCACAGTAGATTCCTGCCGTGACCATGGCGCATTCGCTTTGCATATCTCCCCGAATCTCATCAGGCCAGCCGAGCAGCCACGAATACCTCGCCTCCCCGGCCTGGCCGACCTCCGCCAGCCACTGCAGGTAGCAATCCATCTCCTCGTCATCCGCGAATGCGAGATGGTCGTGCTCGAGGATCGCCTGACAGGTCGGGAATGTCACTGCGCTGGCGAAGCGGATCGGCACGGGCTCAAAACGCGCCGCGTCGTCGAGATCGTCCGGCGGCGTGGCCGCTGCGAGCTCGTCCTCGGTGGGGTGGTACTGGACACATGCGCCCTCCCGATGGCCGGGGTCGAAGCCCCCGGGCTGCTCTACGGCGTCGAAGAACAGATAGAGCATGCCCTCGGTCGGGAGCAGATGCTCGGCATCGTGCGGAGCGACCTCTGAGAGCCGAAACTGGGCTATGTGCGCCAGAGGCCCGGCCTCGGAGCGCGGCCATGCGAAGCCGTCAGGGACGTCTGGCAGTCCGCCGATCCGCGAAGCGCCAACCGCCGATCGATCCTCCGGGCACGGTTCAATGAGCACGGTCGGTCGCGCGAGACACTCGACATCGGAGGCAATGCGCTCGAGGCCGAACTCGTAGAGGAGCTTCATCGCCCGCTCCAGGCCGACTGGAGGTCCGAAGCGTGGCTCACTGTACTGCCCGGGATCCTCGTCCTCCTCCACGTTCCCGAACAGGTCCCGAAACGCGTCCCACAGGCTCATCGCGCGCGCCTCGCACCTACAGATCTGGCGGGCTACGTGGACCTACTGCGGCGAAGCTGGCCGCATGCGGCTTCGATCGACTGCCCGCGGCTGCGACGGACTGAGACGTTGAGCCCGGCCTCCCTGCAGCGATCGTAGAATCGGGCGATCGTCTGCTCATCCGGGGCCTCGTAGGGGCAGCCCGGCACCTCGTTGTAGGGGATCAGGTTGAGATGATGCGGCTGGGCGGCGAGGAGTCGCGCCAGGCGATCGACGTCATGGTATTGGTCATTGATCCCCGCGAGCATCACGTAGGCGAATGTCACCGGCTCACCGCCGCGCGCCTCGCTGAAGGCATAGCACGCGGCCATGAGGTCGCCGAGGTCCCAGCGGGCCACCCCCGGCATCAGCATGTCCCGCGTCTCCTGGTTGGCCGAGCCGAGCGAGACCGCCAGCGCCACCGGCGGGCCATCGGTCGCAAAGCGGTGGATCATCGGCACCACACCGGCGGTGGAGACCGCGATGTGGCGCGGAGAGAGGCCCATCGCGCGGTTGTCGGTCATCCGCTGGATGCTCTCGCAGACCGCCTCGTAGTTGTGGAATGCCTCCCCCATGCCCATGAAGACCACGTTGCGGATCCGCCCTTCGGCGGCCCGCAGCGAGATGAGCTGCAGGAGTATCTCACCGGCGGTGAGGTTTCGATCACAGCCGCCCACAGTCGATGCGCAGAAGCAGCAGCCGACCGCACAGCCCACCTGGCTGGAGAGGCATGCCGAGGTGTAGCCCTCCATGCGCATGGCGACGCACTCGACCTCGCCGCCGCCCGGCATGGCCAGCAGCATCTTGTGCGCGTCCACGTCGGTCTGCTCGGCGATCGGCTCTAACGGCCCGATCGCAAACTGCTCGGCGAGCCGCTGGCGGAGGTCCTTCGGCAGGTTGGTCATCTCGTCGAATGAGCGGACAGTATGCTGGTAGGCCCACTCGAATACCTGCTCAGTCCGATAGCCTGGCTCACCGTGTTCATCGAGCCAGCGCTTGAGTTGGTTGAATGACAGATCGTAGAGTAGCTCCATGGTATCTAAAGTGTACGCGCTTCGCAGCGTGATGGCAAGCGGAAAACGCGGGCCGACGCGGGGGGCCGGAACGTTACGTAACGGCTGCGGCGAGAGCTTAAGTGATGGCGCAGACGTCCCGATGACCTGTGTGGAAGGCCCGGCGGACCGATCGACGCGCGAGGCCCAGAGCGGTCTCCGGGACGCTCACAGACGCATCTGACGACGAGCGGCCCGATGCGGATGCCCGGTGGAGTGAGGATTTGACGCGATCTCCGACCACCTTTGGGGTCCGCCGGCCATAGGCACCGGCGAAGGTGGTCGCAGGCGGCGCCGGGCAGATACGCGAACGTCCCGGGAAGACGTTCGCATCTCCCCCTCCCCGAGCGCCGAGGACGTGACGCCGATCGGCAGTCACGGAACGGCAGGGGCGCGAGACTACCCGGCTCGCGCCCCTGCTACCGTGCGTTGACAGCACCTGCGTCGAGAGGTACCATGCGCGCATCATGACCGGGATCATCTTCGACATCAAGCGCTTCGCGGTCCACGACGGCCCCGGAATCCGCACCACCGTCTTCCTCAAGGGCTGTCCGCTGCGCTGCAGGTGGTGCCACAACCCCGAATCGTGGGTCACTGAGCCGCAACTGGCGTGCTTCCCTCGGCAGTGCATCGGCTGCGAGGCCTGCATACGCACCTGCGAGCATGGCGCAGTGCAGCTGACCGAATGGGGGCCGAGGATCAACCGCGAACTGTGCGTGGTCTGTGGAGCCTGCGCAGAGGCATGCGTCGCCGAGGCGCTGGTCATCGAAGGCCGCGAGGTCACCGCCGAGGAGGTCATCGACGAGGTCCTGCGCGACCGCACGTTCTACGAGACCTCCGGTGGCGGGATGACCCTGTCGGGCGGCGAGCCGCTGATGCAGCCGCGGTTTGCGCTGGAGCTCTTGCGGCTGGCGAGAGATGAAGGACTGCACACGGCCGTGGACACCTCGGGCGCGGTGCCGTGGCAGACGCTGGAGCAGGCGGCGGAGCTGACCGATCTGTTCCTCTACGACGTGAAGGCCCTCGACCCGGAGCGCCACAGGGCGATGACCGGCAGCGGGAACGAGAAGATTCTGGCGAACCTGCGGCGGCTGGCCGACAGCGGCGCCGAGATCGTCCTGCGAGTGCCGCTGATTCCGGGCCACAACGACAGTCCCGCGGAGGTCGATGGGCTGGCCGAGCTGGCGCTGGAGATCGACGCGCCTGTTGAGCTTCTGCCATACCATCGTCTCGGCGGCGGAAAGTTCGCGGCGCTGGGCATAACACGCCCTGAGTTCGAGGCCAACGAGCCTGAGGACGAGCACGTCGAGGCCTTGCGCGAGCGGCTTCGGGACGCGGGCGTGGGTCAGTGGCCCGACTGAGCGGGCTCAGGGGCCGTGGTTGGGCGCGTAGTAGATGATCGCGGCGGCCGTCAGCGCGTAAAGGGCAACGTTCAGCAGGAGCGGCCTGTCCTGCAGGAGGGTGCGGTCGGGAGCGCCTCCGGCACCCTTCCGGTGCATGAGGTAGAAGTAACGGAAGAGCCCGTAGATTACGAACGGGATGGTGTACAACAGCCGCGTGCTGCCGATCTCGCGCACCGTGCGCTCCGAGATCGTGTAGAGGCAGTAGGACATGAGCGTGGAGGCGGCCAGCACGGCAATAAGCTGGTCGAGCATCTCGACGGAGTACTTGCGCAGGGCGGGCCGATGGTTGGCAGCGCCGTCCTCGAGCAGCAGGATCTCCCCCCGACGTTTCGCCGCCCCCAGAAAGAGCGCAAGCAGCAGCGTACAGATCAGCAGCCAGGGGGAGATGACCACTTCGATGGCCTCGGCGCCGGCGACCGCTCTTAGCAGGAAGCCACCGGCGATCGCGAAGATGTCGAGGATCACCAGCTCCTTCAGCGCGGCCTGATAGAGCATCTGCAGCGCGAAGTAGCCCGCCACAGCCGCGCCGAGGCCGAGGTTGATCGCAAACGACGCCCCGATGCCGACCACAGCCAGGACTGCGGCCGCCGTGATGGCCGTCGGGACCGGCAGATCGCCACAGGCGATGGGCCGGTTGCGTTTCTCGGGGTGCTGGCGATCCTCCTCGACATCGCGGACGTCGTTGATCAGGTAGACCGAGCTGGAGACCATGCAGAAGAGGATGAAGGCCTCGACCGTACGCACAACCGCCTCCCCGTCCCCCAGCCGACCTGCGAAGATGACGGCCGCGAAGACGAGCAGGTTCTTGGTGTACTGCCATGGCCGCATGCAGCGCAGGAGGGACGCGATCTTCTGCATGGCTCACTCCAGGATTGTGTGGCGGGCGGCGATCACGCGTCGTCTCGGTGCCGCAGGAGCGGGAAGGCGATGACCTCGCGCAGGTTCGGCGCGTCCATCAGCAGCATCGCGAGGCGCCCGATGCCCATACCCATCCCGCCGGCCGGAGGCATTCCATGCTCGAGCGCGGTGACAAAATCCTCATCCACCGGGTGGGCCTCCTCGTCACCGGCCGCCCGCGCGGCCGCCTGGGCCTCAAAGCGTGCCTTCTGGTCAATAGGATCGTTCAGCTCAGTGAAGGCGTTGCCGACTTCCTCCGTCCCCATGAACAACTCGAAGCGGTAGGTCAGTTCCGGCCGGTCGGGCATCGCCTTGGCCAGTGGCGAGATGCGCGTGGGGTACTCGGTGACGAAGGTCGGCTGGACCAGATCGGGCTGGACGTAGCGGTCGAAACACTTCTCGAGCAGTGAGCCCCAGCTGTCGGCCTCGGTGTTGCCGAGGTCAAGCTCCGAGCAGGCCTCGCGTGCCTCCTCGTCGGTCTGAAGCCGCGAGAAATCCACGCCCGTGGCCTCCGCGACGGACTCGAGCAGCTTCACACGATCGAAGGGCGGCGAGACGTCGATCTGGTGGTCGCGATAGGTGAAGGTCGTCCCGCCACAGACCTCGTCGGCGAGCGCCACAACGATGGCCTCCATCAGCTCCATCATATCCTCCCAGTCACCGTAGGCCTGATAGGCCTCGATCATGGTGAACTCGGGGTTATGACGCGCATCAACGCCCTCGTTGCGGAACATCGGCCCGATCTCGTAGATCTTCTCGAAGCCGCCGACCAGCAGGCGCTTGAGGTAGAGCTCGGGGGCGATGCGCATGTATAGAGTCATATCCAGCGCGTTGTGGTGGGTGGTGAAGGGTCGAGCGTTGGCGCCGCCGTAGATCGGCTGGAGGATCGGCGTCTGAAACTCCATGAAGCCGCGCTCGTCCATCACCTGGCGCAGGCGCGCGACCATCCGCGAGCGCTTGCGTAGCAGCTCCCGTGATTCCTCGTTTACGATCAGATCAAGATAGCGCTGGCGATAGCGAAGCTCCGGGTCGCGCAGGCCGTGGAATTTCTCCGGCAGCGGCCGCAGGGACTTCGCGAGAAGCGTGAACTCGGCGCCCTCGACGCTGACCTCGCCCGAGCGCGTCTTCATGAGGGCGCCGCGCACACCGATGATGTCGCCGATGTCGAGGTCCACGAACTGCGCGAGGCCGTCCTCGCCGAGGTTGTTCTGCCGCATGAACAGCTGGATCGTGCCCGAGGCGTCTTGCAGGTCTGCGAATGCCGACTTGCCATGCTCGCGCAGGGCGATCAGCCGACCGGCGACCGCGACCTCCTGACCCTCGAGCTCGTCGAAGTTCTCGACGAGCTCCGCCGCGGAGTGCGTACGGTCGTAGCCGGTGCGGGCAAATGGATCCTCACCGCGTTCGCGCAGTGCAGCGAGCTTCTGCAGTCTGACCTCACGCTGGTCGATCTGTTCGCTCATCTGTCTGTCCTTTCGTCGAAGCGCCGAAGCGTGGCCTCACGCGGAGGCATTCGCCGTCTCCGACGCGCGTTGTCTGATTCTATTGATGTCCTCATCCGAGAGCGTCCGCTCGAAGCTGCGGAAGCCCGCGAGGCCAAACCCGTGTCTGACGGCGAGCCCGGAGCTCTCACGCACGCGCTCGAGTTCAAGCCGCTTGCCGATGGAGTAGTCCTCGGTCATACCCTCGAGCGCGAGGATCATGGTCTCGGCCATGCAGGCGTAGGCTGTGCCCGGCGGAAAGCCGAAGTTGAAGTTAAAGTTGACGTCACCAGGGATCGCGACCGCCCCGCCCTCGATCACCAGCACGTCGTCGCGCTCGCGAGCGACGCGACCGGAGACGTCGCGCGGACGGGCCACGTCACAGACGACGGAGCCGGAGCGGAGCATCTCGGGCTCAACGACGGTGTCGAGCGCGCTGGTGACCGTCACCACCAGCTCCGCCTCGGGAAGCGACGCCGCCGTGTCGGTGCTGGCGATGACCTCAGCCCGCGACCCCGAAAGCTCCCGCAGGAGAGTCTGCAGCGCCTCCTCGCGGCGCCCGATGACGATGATGCGCGCGACGGAGTCGGCAAGGAGGTGGGCGCAGACGCGCCCGATGGATCCGGTCGCGCCGAGGACTGCGGCGGTCGCCGAACTGACGTCGATCTCCATCAGCCGTGCAGCTTCCAGCGTGCCCTGCACCGCCGTCGCGACAGTGTAGCTGTTACCGGTCGTGACGCCGATCTCGACCGCCTCCGCGACCTCACGCCCGCCGTCCCCTACGATCGCGGTGAAGGCGCCCAGACCGACGATCTCCGCGCCAAGCGCCTCGGCGACGCGCGCCGCCTCGATGACCCTCGGGATGGTGCGCTCAGGCGGCCACTCGGCGAGCTGGCGCGATGACAGCGGGCAGCCAACGAACCAGCCGGCAGTCTCGGCCCCGGTGGGCGAGCGAACGCCGGTGATCTCGCTGACGATCTTCGAGGGCGTGCGGGCCATCGCGGCCTCGACCAGGCAGTCAGGCAGGTAGCGGGCGAACGGATACTTCCGCGCCACGTCCGCGGTGCTCAACGGATGTATGATGAAAGCGAAACGTGTCAAAGAGTCCCCTCCTCAGCGGGCTCCGTCAGATCCCTGACAGTCGGCTCCCAGCCCAGCCTGTCGGCGAGGCCGAGGTAGTCCTCCGGCCCCAGCTCGGCCGCCGGACGGCCCAGCAGGCACACGAAGATGCCCTCGAGCACGTTGGTCGCGAACGCCCGCCCGTCCAGGACCGGCGTGCTCGTGACCAGCAGTCGCACCCCGCGGCGACGCAGCTCGGCAACATCCTGCTCGGTCGTGGTGTTCGTGACGATGACCTTCCCGCTCAGGTCGTCGGGCATGTAGCGTCGGATGATCAGAAAGTCCCCGACGATGATGTCCGCCCATTCCCACGCATGATGGAACCTCGGAATGATCTCGTCCTGCCTCTCGCCGGTGGGATAGAGCCACTCGAAGGGAAGCTGCACCACGAGCGGCAGCAGCATCCCTCCGATGCCCTGCAGCGCCGGGAGGGACGGGATCACTACCGGGACAGCGACGTTGAACATCAGGTCGCCGAAGATGCAGTTGGCGCCCAGCTCGTCGAGCGTCTCAGCCATCCCGAAGCGGTCCATTCCGCACGCGACCAGGACGGTGCTCGTCCTGAAGTCCACGACACTTCGCTCCTGCAGCCAGTGCACGGTTCGCCGCTCGAGCGAGTTTTTCACGCCCGCCCCATCCACCAGTGGTGTCTGCCTGACGTTGCGCGTGGCTCGCGCGATCTCTCGGAAGCGATAGAACTTACCCGCACAGTGCAGCCCGAGGTTCGCTCCGCCCACGCACAGGCAGTCGACCCTGCCATCGTTCTCGGTCATCAGCCGCTCGAAGGTCGCGAGCGAGCCGTCCGTGCCGCGACGCTCGATGATGAACCGCTCGCCGAGCAGCTCCGCCTCAGCGGTCTTATCCCGCGAGGATGAGCCCAGGCTTATGCTCAGTACGTGTTTCATGGCGCCTCCATCAGGCCATCCCCGCGTAGACCTGCCTGTCGATCGGTTCGTCGTCGCGAGCGGTCCGGATCGTGGCCACATGGCGCTCGATCAGCTCGCGAAGCTGCGCAAGCGTCGTGATGCGATTCGCGTCCTGTCGGAAGATCCGCGCGCACGGCAGCCCGCGTACGTACTGATGGAGCTGCGCCCGCATCTGATGCATCGCCATCCGCTCGCCGATCTCGGTGACGAGCATCTGCGCGTGCAGCAGCGCCACACCGAGACGACCGGCAATGTCCGGATCCGGCGGCACGGGCTCGCCACGCAACGCTGCGGCCGCCTGGCCGAAGAACCACGGTCTGCCCCACGCCCCACGCGCGATCATGACCGCATCGCATCCGGTCTCCCGCACCATCCGCGGCGCGTCCTGCGGATCGACAACATCCCCGTTTCCGATCACCGGCACATCCAGCGCCTCAACGACCCGCGCAATCGGCTCCCAGTTCGCCTCGCCCTTGAACTTCTGCGACGCGGCTCGCCAGTGCACAGTAATCGCGGCAGCGCCGGCGTCCTGCAGCCGGCGGGCGAGCTCTACGTAGCTCCGGTCATCGACCGTCATGCCTGAGCGGATCTTCACCGTCACAGGGACGCTCGAACTCTCGACTGCTGCCGCCGTCAGCGCCGCGGCTCGATCAGGCTCGGACATCAGCGCGACGCCGGCGCCGTTGCGCCGAATCTTCGGCACCGAGCAACCCATGTTGATGTCAACGATGTCAGCGCCCGCCTCGACCGCCTGGCCGACGGTCTCGCGCATCATCTTCGGATCGGAGCCAAAGAGCTGCATCGACACCGGACGCTCCTGCTCCCACACCTCGAGCATCCGGAGGCTCCGCTCATTGCCCTGCGCGAGCGCATTGATTGACACCATCTCGGCGCTGACCAGACCGGCCCCGCCGCGCCGGCACAGCAGGCGGTAGACGCGGTTGGTCGTGCCGGCCATCGGCCCGAGCACCAGCGGCGGGTCAACCACCACATCGCCGATGCGCAGCGGCTCGGCCAGATTCTTAGCGCCCGCGCAACCGCTCGTCAACCGCTCTCAGCCCTTCGAGTACGAGAAGTGGTTCGACGTAATCGAACGCGACTCCCATGCTCTGTGCCAACGACAGATCGCCGCCAGTGGCGATCGTGGGCGCCTCGCCCCCGAGCACCTCGGCCATGCGCCCGGTCATCTCCGCGACGCCTCCGCGTAGCGCGCTGACCAGCCCGAGCACCAGGTTCTCCACGGTCGAGCGACCGGCCTCAGGCAGCTCCCCGCCGGCCTGCAGGTTCGCCAGAGCTTTGTCCACCGGCTCAGCGAGATGCGGGACCAGCCGGGTGATCCCGGCCACCTGCGCCTGAAGGCCCGCGGCGATCACGCCGCCAACCAGCGTTCCCGTCGCATCCAGCGCCTGGGCCGTGAGGCAGGTGCCGAGCGTCAACACGATCGCCGGAGCGCCGTGCAGGGCCAGCGCACCCTCGCAGGCCGCCAGTCGGTCACGTCCTATCTCCGACGGATCGTAGTACTCTGTTGCGATCTCACACTGCAACTCTTCGCCGAGCACAGCCGCCTTCACGCCCGTCGCGCCGGCAACTGCCGCAAGTGCGTCCTCCGCCGCCGAGGGTCTGCTGATGACCAGGGCGGCGCCGTCGCAGGCCTCGGGCCGCAGACCACTCGCGAGCAGCTCCTCGGCGAGTGTGTGCGTGCCAAGCTGCGTCAGCGCAACCCGGCCGTCCGCGAGCCAGCCCTCTCCGTCGTGGGCCGCCCACTTCAGCGCCGTATTGCCGACATCTGCGTAGAGCCGCCAGCTCATCACGCCATCTCCATGACCTGCGAGTTGAAGCGGTTGCCTCCCGCCTGCCCGCGCTCGGCTCGTATCAGCGCCGCTGTCCGTGCGTGGTGCCCGGCGTGTGAGACCAGCGTCGGCCTGGGCCCCACGAGGTGGTCGCCGCTGGCGTGGCTGTGCCCGCCGAGCACGATGTCCAGCTCCGGATGTTCGGCGGCGAGCGCGAGATCGTCATCGAGCCCCCGATGGCTGAGCGCTATGAGCCAGTCCACCTCGTCGCGGAGCGCCTCGCAGGCCTCCTCGGCCGCCTCCCGCCAGTCGATAAAGCGCATGTCCGAGAAGTGCTCCCAGAAGCTGCCCGGCCTGATCATCGTCGGCGCGAGGCCGAACAGCCCGATCGTGCCGGCGGTAGTCTCGAGCGTCGTCCACGGGAGGATGTGTCCCATATCGCCGCCGACGTGCACGAGGTTTGCGCACAGGACCGTGAAATCCGCCGCCCGCGTCTTGCGCAGCATCCCGCTGCGGCGGAAGAAGTACTCGCGATTCCCCACGGCCATCGCGTGGTAGCCCGCCGAGTTCATACGCTCCAGCACCGGCTCAGTCGGGCGAACGTAGATGTTGCCCGCGGCCACGGCGTCACCGCTGTCGAGCAGCAGCGCGCCGACCTTCTCCCGCAGGAACTTCAACGCCTCGGCGCGCTCGGCGTCAAGGCGACTGTGAAGGTCCGCCGTGTGGACGATCGTCAGTTCCATGCTCTCGCTCAGACCAGTCCGGCCTTCATCAGGTCCTGGATGTCGAGCATCCCCACCGCGCGCCCCTCGGCGTCGATCACCGGAACGTTGTCGAACTCCCGCTCGTCCATCAGGTTCAGGGCATCGATCGCCAGCGTGCCCGAGCGAACCACGGTGGGCTCAGTGGTCATCACCTCGCGGATCGGGCGCTCCATCAGGGCGTCGCGGTTACGCTCCCTCTGGACCACACGCCGAAAGTCGCCGTCCGTGAAGAGCCCGAGCAGCTTCCCGTCGTCATCGACGATGGTTACTGCGCCGCGCACGGCCGCGTTGGTCATCGCCAGCAGTGCCTCCTCGACGGTCGCGTCCGGCGGGACCGTCGGGTTGTCACCGTCGCCGTGCATGACATCATCGACCGTCAGCAGCACGCGTCGCCCGAGCGCGCCGCCGGGGTGCGTCTGCCCGAAATCCTCGGCGGAGAAGCCGCGCGCGGCCATCAGCGCCATGGCGAGCGCGTCGCCGAGCGCCAGCTCGGCCACTGCGCTGGATGTCGGTGCGAGGTTCAGCGGACAGGCCTCACGCTCGACCGAGGCGTCGAGCAACACGTCCACCGCACGGCCCACCGTCGATTCGCGGCGTCCGCAGATGGCGATGGTGCCGGCGCCGCGTCGCTTGATCAGCGGCAGAATCCGCACGATCTCATCGGTCTCCCCGGAGTTCGTAATCAGCACCGCGATGTCTTCGGAGCTGAGCATCCCGAGATCGCCGTGGACGGCTTCGGCGGCGTGCATGAAGTACGCCGGCGTGCCGGTGCTGGCCAACGTGGCCGCGAGCTTACGGCCCATTGCGCCGGACTTGCCGATGCCACACACGATCGCACGCCCCCGCATCTCGAGCAGCATGCGCACGGCCTCGACGAACGCCCCGTCAAGCCGATCGCGCACACACTCAATTGCGCGGCTTTCGATATCAAGCGTCCTGCGAGCCTGCTGCAGAATCGCTTCAGCGTCAGTCATACTCGTGATCGCCTCAGACATTCCCGACCGCCCGGCGGACAGAGAGAAGACGCCTGATGACATCCTCAACCTCCGCCAGAGGGATCATATTCGGTCCGTCGCAGGGGGCGTTGTCCGGATCCGGGTGGACCTCCATGAAGACCGCGTCGATCCCCACCGCCACAGCGGCACGCGCCAGCACGGGCGCGTACTCGCGCTGACCGGCAGACACGCCGCAGCCGCCGCCGGGGAGCTGCACCGAATGCGTTGCGTCGAAGACCACCGGGTAGCCCAGCCTGCGCATTATGGGCAGCCCACGCATGTCCACCACGAGGTTGTGGTATCCGAACGTTGTCCCCCGCTCGGTCACCATCACGCGGTGGTTCCCGGTGGAGGTGACCTTCTTGATCGAGTGCTCCATGTCCTCCGGGGCCAGGAACTGCCCCTTCTTGATGTTGACGGGAAGCTCCGTCTCCCCGCAGGCAACCAGCAGATCCGTCTGCCGAGACAGGAATGCGGGCACCTGTAGCGCGTCCAGGGCCTGCATCGCCAGCGGCACCTGAAGCACGTCGTGGACATCGGAGAGCACGGGCACATCCACCGTCTCCCCCACCCGCGCGAGGATCTCCAGCCCCTGCTGCCAGCCCAGACCGCGCTCGGAATCCACCGAGGTGCGGTTTGCCTTGTCGTAGGAGGCTTTGAAGACGAACGGCACCTTCAGTCGGTCGCAGATCGCGGCGAGTTCCTCCGCGATCGCGACGGTGGTCTTCTCATCCTCGACGAGGCACGGGCCGGCGATGATCGCGAGATCACGCCCTCCTATCACGCAGTCGGGCTCACGGATCACGACCTCTTTGACGTCGGCCATCCTCACTCGACCTCCGCAAGCATTGCGCGCACGCGCTCGAGGTCCTCAGGCGTGTCAACGCCAATCGGCGAGTACTGCACCTGCACCACGCGAATGCGGCGGCCCGCCTCCAGCACGCGAAGCTGTTCGAGGCCCTCGGTCAGCTCCAGCCTCGATTGCGGCTGCGCGGCATACCACAGAAGCATCGGTCGGCGATAGACGTAGAGCCCGATATGCTTGAGTGGCCGCAACTTTGACCTCGGGTGCTCCCTCGGGCTCTCGGGCTCTTCGGCGCCGGGATCGAGGCGGAAGAAGGGGATCGGCGCGCGCGAGAAGTAGAGCGCCCAGCCATCTGCGTCCACAACGACCTTCACCGCCGCCGGATCGAGATGCTCCTCGAGATCCCTGATCGGCGTCGCAATCGTGGCCATCTGCAGGTCATCGTCCTCGAGGAATGGCTCGACCGCCGCATCGATCGCCTCGGGCTCGATCATCGGCTCATCGCCCTGGATGTTGACGATCACGTCGCAGTCCCGGCGCCCGGCAAGCTCGGCCAACCGGTCGGTCCCCGACGAATGCTCGCGGCGGGTCATCTCGACATTGCCCCCAAACGCCCTGACCGCCTCGAGGACCCGTTCATCGTCAGTTGCGACGACGACGTCGTCGAGAAGCTTCGCCTCCCGACAGCGCTCGTAGACCCGCTGGATCATGGGCTTACCGGCGAGGTCCAGCAGGACCTTCCCGGGCAGCCTCGTGGACTCGTAGCGCGCCGGGATCATCCCGACGATCGATCGATCAGACATACGCAAACCTCCGCGTCTCAGTGCTCCGGCTCGAGCAGATTCGTGATCGCTCGGAAGCCAGCGTAGATCGGAGCGGCGACAAGGGCGCTGTAGGGCGCTTCAACGAGCACCCGCACCAGCCACGGCGTCGGGCTCGGCGGGGCGGCGAAGAGCATGCGAACAAGCTCCACCAGTGGCGTCGCAACCACGACGATCAGACAGGCGACCAGCACGCGCTCGGCCAGCAGGCTGCCACGCATGAGGCCGACGATCACGCCGAGGGACATGTACGCCACGAATGCTCCACCAAGCCATGCCCCCTCGACACCGCCAAGCAGCAGCGCGCCCACCAGACCGCCGAAGCAGCCAGCGACCGGTCCTGCGCTCAGCGCAATGCCGACGATCGCCGCCACGACCACCTCCGGGCCCTGGCCCTGCACAAGCAGCCAGCCCGGCCAGGTGCGCTCGATGGCGACGGCGATCACCAGCAGAATGCTGTGCGCGACGTAAAGCAAAGAGCTGATCGTCCTCGGATGCGGCGAGAGCGGAGCTGATGCCCGCCGCGCAGAAATGGAGTTCGCTGTGTGGGCGCCGGGTCACTCGCCGCGGCGTATGACCCGGACGTAGTCGAGATGCTCGAAATCCGCGTACGGCCTGACGTAGGCGACGATGGACGCAGCGTTCACGGGCGAACGTTCCACGCTCACGACCACGCCGATCGGCAGGTCCGGCGGGTAGACGCCGCCGAGCCCCGAGCTGACCACGCGATCGCCCTGGCGTACGTCGGCGTTGGTCGGGAGCTTGCTCAGCATCAGCATCTGCTCGCCCCGTCCGGCGTCGGGCGCCGCGTAGACGATCCCATGATCGCCGCCGGCGCGCAGAATCCGGGCCGCCACCGCGTGCTCGGCATCAATAAGGAGCACGACGACCCCACGTCTGCCCTGGGCTTCAATCACGCGCCCCACCAGACCCCGAGCGGTCCGAACGATGTTGCCCCGCTCGAGCTCCCGGTTCGCCTCGATGGTCACCTGCCTGCGACTCGGCCCACTGCTCCAGTCGATCACCCGCGCTGCCGTGCCGTCGAACTGGCCCGTCGCGTCCCAGCCAAGCTTCTCCTTCATCGCGCGGTTCTGGTGGTAGTATGTGAGCATCGCCAGCTTATCGGCCTCGGCCTCAGCTACGCGCCGTCGGAGCTCCTCGTTCTCGGCCAGCAGCGCTGCCCTGTCGCTGAACGCGGCGGTGGTCATGCGGCTGAGTATATCGCCTCCGGCGACCATCGCCGACTGTACCGGCAATACGACGCGACTGGCGATCCGCACCGGGAAGCTGGCCGTGCGCCCCCCGGACGCACGATGCTGAAGAACGGTGAGCGCAATCGCGACCGCCACCATCAACAGGATCGGCTCCCAGCGGAACTGCGCCGTGCGGGTACTTCGCATCGTGCCTCCTATATGGACCAGCCGTCAAGCTCCTCGAGGTAACGCGCGGTGCCGATGACGACCGCCGTCAGCGGATCCTCGGCCACGTAGACGGGCACATCGGTCTCGGCGCTGATAAGCTGATCGAGGCCGCGGAGCAGGGCCACACCGCCTGCGAGCACGATCCCGCGGTTCATGACGTCAGCCGCCAGTTCGGGCGGCGTCTCGTCGAGCGTCTCCTTCACCAGCTCCACGATGATCCCCAGCGGCTCCCGAATGGCCTCGCGGACCTGCTGTGACGTGAGCCGCACGCTCTTGGGCAGGCCCGTCACGAGGTCCTTGCCGCGTATGTTCATCTCCATCTCCTCGGCCAGCGGGAAGGCCGAGCCGATGCGTATCTTGATCTCCTCAGCGGTGCTCTCGCCGATGTACAGGTTCAACTCGTGGCGCACGTAGGCGGCGATCGCCTCATCCATCTCCTCGCCCGCGACGCGGATGGAACGCTCGGTGCAGATTCCGCCCAGTGAGATGACCGCGACCTCCGTCGTGCCCCCACCGATGTCCACGACCATCGAGCCCACGGGCTCGACCACCGGCATCCCCGCGCCTATCGCGGCAGCCATCGGCTCCTCGATCACCAGCGCCGACCATGCGCCCGCCCGCCGCGCCGCCTCCTCGACGGCGCGTCGCTCGACCTCCGTGATGCCCGACGGGACGCCGATGACCACCCGAGGGTGTTCCCACAGGTGGCGGCTGAGCACCTTGTCGATGAAGTGGTGCAGCATCGCCTCGGTGGTGTCGAAGTCCGCGATCACGCCGTCGCGCAGCGGCCGCACGGCCTTGATCTGCGTCGGCGTGCGGCCGACCATCCGCTTGGCG
Source organism: Candidatus Zipacnadia bacterium (assembly GCA_029821265.1). Lineage (GTDB taxonomy): Bacteria > Armatimonadota > Zipacnadia > Zipacnadales > UBA5352 > JALGTR01. The sequence continues at coordinate 10,990 of JALGTR010000007.1, read as the reverse complement.
TCCTCACCGACCGCCTTGACCTCGCCGGTGGTCGTGTCAACAGCCACGACGGAGGGTTCCCGGAGCATGATCCCGCGACCCTTAACGTGCACGAGCGTGTTCGCCGTGCCCAGGTCGATTCCCAGGTCCCGGGAGAAGCGCCCCACCAGGCGTCCGAAAAAGCGCGTTATGTCTCTGAAAGTGCGTCGCGCCAGCATTGAGCCTCCGGGCCGCGGGTAGCTGATCGGTCTCGAGCGGTGCGGCCCCTCCTGGTTGTCATCGATCTGCAAGCGTTCCTCTACCGCCAACGACCTCCCCGCCGCTGCCCCACGTACCTGCCGGCAGTGTTCCCCATACTTCCCTCAGTATCTCCCACGTCCGACTGAGCGGCAGCCCCACGACGTTGAAGTAACAGCCTCGTATCTCGTGCACCAGAATCGCACCGAGGCCCTGAATGCCGTAGCCGCCCGCCTTGTCCATCGGCTCTCCACTTGCCACGTAGGCCTCGATCTCGGCCTCCGAGAGCTTCCGGAAGCATACCTGTGTCACGACATGATCCTCGGCGACGACCGCCGGCCCCTCGCCCTCGTCGGCCGCGAGGGCCACGGCGGTGATCACCTCGTGCTCGCAACCCGACAGCGACCGCAGCATCGCGCGCGCCTCATCGCGGTCAGCCGGCTTGCCCAGCGGACGACCGTCGAGCACCACGACCGTGTCTGCGCCAAGCACCAGACGCCCGGGCATCCGTGCCGCGACCTTCAGCGCCTTGTCGCGCGCGTGCTCGGCCGCCACCTCGTGCGGCTCAAGCGAGGCCTCGTCCGCCTCCTCGGCCACATTCGATACGCATACCTCAAACCGCACGCCGATCTGCTTAAGCAGCTCGCTGCGCCTCGGCGAGGCCGAGGCCAGCACAAGCCGCCCGGCGAACCGCGGGCGCAACGTCTGCTGATCTCCCGATGCGTCGGTGTCCTCTGTCATACCTCAGACCGCGATGCGCCACCTGTGGTTCGAGCATCGTCCGCGCCATGCTTAAGATCGAAACCGGCGCCAGAGGCGCCGCGCAGATCCAGCACACGAGGATGCCGGCGCCGTCACAGCCGCCCGGAACGGATGATCGACAGCAGCAGCCACCCACCGAGCACCACGCCCATCACCAGGTAGACGATCGACAGCAGCCGACCAGGCCCCTCCGTCTGTTGCGCGACATCGCTGGTGAAGATGATGGCGGACGCCAGAATGATCGCGCCCACGACAATCCCGAATGACAGACGGTTGACCATCACATCCATACGTTGCAACGGCTTCTCGATGCCCGTCGGATTGATCTTCAGGGTCAGCCCCCCGGCCAACCCCTGCGAGAGCACATTGCTCACCTGCCTGGGCAGGCGCAGCGTGTAGCGCCGCAGAAGCCGGACGATGTCCAGCGCCTCCATAACCATATGACGCGGCGTGAACCAGTCGCGATAGATCATCTGCGCGGTGTTTCCAGCCGCCACGTCGAAATCGAACTCCGGGTTCAGCCCGATGCACACGCCCTCGGTGAGACCCAGCGCGCGTGTAAGCTGTGGGAAGATTGATGGCATGCGAATCCGGTGCTCGAAGATGATCCCCATGATCTCCTCGAGCATATCCCCCAGCTGCCCCGAGGTCGAGAGCCGCCGGCCGTAGTGGCTGATCAGCTTCTCCATGTCCGCCTCGAGGTCCTGAAGGTTCGTCGTGTCGCTGATCGTGCCGATGACGATGAGCTGGTCGAAGACCTGCTCCGCGTCGCGATCGATGACGGCGATCAGTAGCCGGATGAACGCATCGCGCATCCGCTTGCCCATCTGCCCGACGTTGCCGCAGTCGAGAAACGCAATCTTCCCGTCCGCCGTATACCGCAGGTTGCCCGGGTGTGGGTCGGCGTGAAAGTAGCCGTCATGGAAGATCTGCTTGAGCATCAGCTCCGCGAAGTCGTTCGCCAGCTCTCTGCGGTCAACACCGGCCTGTTCGAGAGCTTCGATCTCGTCGAGGCGAATGCCCTCGATCCACTCCTGCGTGAGCACGCGGCGGCGTGTGAGCGACCAGTAGATCCTCGGGACGCACGCCCTCTCATCATCGGCCATGTTCTGCCCGAGCTGCTCGGTCGAGCGGGCCTCCGTGATGAAGTTCAGCTCCTCACGAAGGGTACGCGCAAACTCCTCAGCCGTGTCGGCAACGTTGTGCGCCCGGCACCACTCGCTGTAGTGCTCGGCCCGCCGCGCGATTCGCACCAGGATATCAAGGTCGGTCTCGACCTGGGTCTCAATCCCCGGCTTCTGGACCTTCACGGCCACGCGCTCGCCGCTGCGGGTCACCGCGCGATGCACCTGCGACAGCGACGCCGATGCCACGGGTTTGGGGTCGAACTCCAGGAAGAGCTCGTCGAGCGGCTGGCCCAGCTCCCGCTCGACCACCCGCCTCGCCTCGTCGAAGCTGACCGGCGGGACTTCCTCCTGCAGCTTGCGCAGCTCACGCGCGTACTCCAGCGGAAGGATGTCGGTGCGACTGCTCAGCGCCTGACCGAGCTTGATGGCGGTGGTCCCGAGCTCCTCGAGGGCCAGGCGAAGCCGCACTGCAGGGTCGATTGCCGCCTTCTCGGCCTCTTCCTGGGACCGCCATCGCGCCGGCATCAGGCGCTCAAGCCCGGCCATCTGCAGGAATGAGCCGAATCCGAATCTCACCAGCACGCCTGTCACGTGCTGCGCGCGCCGATACCAGTTGCTCGCGCGCTCGCGAATACCCAGGACGCCGAGTTCAGATGGCGACATTAATAATGCTTCTCCCGCATTGCGGACAGGTTCCCTCGTCGGTCAGTCTGCTCGTGGTGAAGTATCCGGCCCGCCGAACGACGATATCACGGCAGTCGGGACATACCGTGTCGCCGCCTCCCTCGACCATCACGTTGCCCACGTAGACGAAGTTCAGTTTCTCGCGCGCGATCTCCGCCGCCCTCTGTATCCGAGCGATCGGCGTCGGCGGAGCCTTATGCTTATACGCCGGCCGGTAGGCCGAGAGGTGTAGCGGAAGATCCGGCGACACGCTTGCGGCCCAGTCCACCAGCGAGCGCACCGCTTCCTCGCTGTCGTTGTCATCGGTTACAAGCAGGTTCGTGATCTCCACGGAGCATCGACCGAACGCGATCTCCACCGTCCGCCGCGCGGCCTCGCCAGAGGAGATGCCGCACAGTTTACGGTAGAAACCGTCGTCCATAGCCTTGATGTCAACGTTCATCGCGTCTATCAGCGGCAGCAGCTCCTCCAGCGGGTCCTCGCGGATCAGCCCGTTGGTCACGAGCACGTTCTTGAGGCCCTCCTGCTGAGCCAGCCGGGCCGTGTCGCGCACGTACTCATACCAGACGATCGGCTCGCTGTATGTGTACGCGATCCCGATGTTCCCGCGGTCACGCTGACGAAGCGCCGCGTTTACCGCCTCCCCGGGCGTCAACGTCTGCACTGGCGGCTGCCCCTGCGAGATCGTGTAGTTCTGGCAGAACGCGCAGCTAAGATTGCACCCGAACGTGCCCAGCGACAGGATCTGAGAGCCAGGATAGAAGTGGTACAGCGGCTTCTTCTCGATCGGATCCATGCCCGCCGAGGTCACCTGCGCGTAGTTGATCGTCTTCAGCTCACCATCAACGTTCTCGCGCACGCGACAGATCCCGGCCCGTCCTGGCGCGATGTGACAGTCCTGTGGGCACAACAGACAGTGCACGCGCTCCTCGTCCTTCTCCCACCACGCCGCATCATGAGGCACGACCTGCCCGCCCCCGGTCTGCTCATGCGCCATCCCCGTCACTCCTCCGCACCGGTCTCCTCAGCCCCCGATGTAATCCAGCAGCTCCGGCTCGCCCTGCACATCCTCGATCAGCGTCCTGACCGCCTCAATCTGCTCGGCAGTGCCGATTGCCGTGATCCACGCCGCCCCTTCGGCGCCAAGCACACCGCCCGCCGCGATCTGCATCGCCTCCGCGCCCGTCAGCAGCGCGATCGCCTCAAGCTCAGTGCAGATCTCCGCCGGCGTCACCCACAGACTTGGGCCGCGCAGCTTCTCGCCGCCCTCGGTCAGTCTCCGCGATGCCTCGATCAGGTCGCCCGCAACCTGCTTCTCGAGCCCGCACGGGGCCACGAAATGCATGTGCTTGCCATGGCAGTGCCCAAGGTAGCGATCGACCGTCCCGCCGCTGGTCGCGCCGATCAGATACCCCACCACGCCACGCTGATAGTCCAGCGCGTTGGGCGACTTGACGATGACATCGCCAGCCGAGAGCTCGCCCAGCAGCGCGTCCGGGTCATAGTCCTCGACGAGCTTGCCCCCGCGCAGTACGGCCTCCGGTATCTCGGCGCTGAGCATCTTGCCACGCTCGGGGTGCGCGCTGGGTATTGTCTTACCGGTCACGAACCTCGCCCGATCGATCTCCTCGCCCAGCAGCTCCTCGAGGACATAGCCCGAGGTCGTGCTGCGCGTGACCACGATCGTGCCCTGCTCCATGGCCCGCGTCACGCAGGGCATCGCCGCAACACCCTTTGCGACAAGCCGCTTACCTTCGGCGACCGTCAGGGAGAACGTGTGATAGGCCTCGGCTGTCATCGAAACCCTCCCGCTTCGACGTCGGAGGCGGCGACACGGCCCACACGGGCGGTACATACCACCAGGGCCGGCCCGCTCATACCGCTGTCCGGCGTTGTCGGCAGTATAACACCAATGGCAGCCACTGACAAGCCGCCCACGGCCCCCTGCGCCCCTCTGGAGCCGACCGTTAGAGACAGTCGGCGGGGCCCCAAACAGCGCGCGGCGCGCCCGCAGAAGGCGCGCCGCGCAGGCTCCAGCCGCTCCCTCACGGCCTCAGCTGTCGATGATGCACTGAAGGTGCGCTGCGGTGTCGTAGACGAACTGCTCGGGGTACTGCGAGTAACGCGAGAGCTCCGCCGTCAGCCAGCCGTCGTAGCCCACGCCCCGCAGCGCGTTCACCACTCGCGGGTAGTCCACGCTGCCGGTCAGCAGCGCCACGAACTGCTTCGTGTCCACATTGAAGTCCTTCACGTGCACACGCACGATGCGCTCGGCCAGTATCTCGATCCAGTGCACCGGATAGCCGTAGAGCAGGATGTTACCGACGTCGAAGTACGCCTTCACATTCTCGCTCTCAAATTGATCGATGAAGTCGCGCATCTCTATCGGGCTGAGCAGGAACTTGTTCCACACGTTCTCGAGGGCCATCGTCACGCCAAGGTCCTCGGCCACCGGGATCAGCTCCCGGATGCTCTTGGCCGCGAGGTCACAGGCGGCATGATACTGCGTCTCCTCGTCCACGACGCCGGGAACAACGAGGACTACGTCATTGCCCGCCCACTTCGCGACCTGCAGCGACTGCTCAACGCCCCTGACGCCCTCGACGCGAACCGCCTCATCTGTGCTCGAAAGCGGGAGCTTCCAGTGCGTGGTGGCCATGATCGACGCAATCTCTATCCCTGCCGCATCGGCCGCCGCGCGCGCATCCTCGGCCATTGCCTGCGTATCAACCCCGGTCAGCTCCAGGCCGTCCAGACCGGCCTCGGCCGCCAGGGCAAACTTCTCCTTCATCGACAGCTCCGCGGGCATCGAGCCCAGCGTCATCGCCTTGTTCAAAGCGTCGCCTCCTCGAACTCGATCCGTATGTGTTCTTAGACAGGCTGCCGGCAGCCTCCCCGGCCGCCCGCCGTCGCACGCCCCTTCCCATCCGCAAGGACATTTCCCTCCCCGCAGGGAAACTTTTCAACCGCACGCCTGATGACAATCCCGATGAAGGGGACCTGAGCATGAAGCTGGCTGGCCATACCATGGGAATGCCGGATATGGACATCTACGAGGCGATCTCCTTTTGCGCCAGGATCGGGTACGACGGCATCGAGGTCCGCTGCGCCGAGAACGGGCAGATGCACCTTGAGGCGCTCGAGCCCGATGAGGTCCGCCGCATCAAGGAGCACGCCGACTCCGAGGGCGTCGAGTTCGCCTGCCTCACGCCCTACTACCGCGATTTCATGACCGAAGCCACGAAGGCCGCCTCGCTCGACGGCTACCGGCTTGCATGCGGTATCGCGCGTGAGCTTGACTGCCCCGTCGTGCGCTGCATCTCCGGCCTCTGGCCGCAGGAGGGTCACGAGCGCGAGGAGGTGTTCGCCCGCACGGTCTCCGGCGTCAAGGAGGCGGCGCTCATCGCGCGGCACAACGGCGTGCGCCTCGCGGTCGAGACGCATCGCGGACAGCTCGCGTGGAGTGCGCAGGAGACGCTCGACTTCATCGGCGCGGTGGACATGGAGGAGGTTGGGGTGCTCTACGATGTCTACTGGGTTGAGGTCCGGGGCGAGGAGTCTATCGATGAGGCCATCGACATGCTCTCGCCGTGGATCATCCACGTGCATGCCAAGAACGTGCGCTACGACGCCGACGGGAACGCGCACGCGACACTGCTTGAGGACGGGGAGATGGACTGGTGCTGGATCGTCAATCGCCTCCGCGCCAAGGGCTACGACGGCTACATCTCCGACGAGTACGAGAAGTTCTGGCGCCCCGAGCAGTTCCAGGATCCGGAGATCGGCATGAAGAAGAACCACGACCTGCTGCGCGACTGTCTCGCGCAGGAGCCGCCTGAACCGTCGCACGAACCCGCTCCGAGGCCACTGTAGCGGTGCGCGGCCGCCCGAATCACGTCGGCGCCGGGATGATCCCGGCGCCGAATGCTTTGCGCGAGTCTCACTGCCTCCACCGGCTACCGCTGCCCGCCGCGACTGCCGCTGACTCCGCTCTGCTGCATCTCGCGGGCGAGTTCCTCCGGGACCTCGCCGGGGGCCTGCGGATTCCACCACGCGTTGGCGAAGAAGTTGTTCCAGATCTGCTTGAGGCTCGGGTCCTGGTCCCCGAGGCGTCGCATTGCGATGCGATTGGTGTTCCCGCGGAATGCGATCACCCGCTCGCCGTTCGCGGCAGTGGTGACCATCTGAACCGTCATACTGTTGAGGGCCTCGTCGGCGCGGAACGCGGCCATGGCTACCCGGTAGGCCTGCTTCACCACGCGCTCAACCAGACGATCGGTCGGCAGTGACGTCGGCACCGAAACACGGATGATCCCGTACCCCGCGTATGGGTCGATCATCGCGCTGACCCGGCCGGTCATCGGCCTGTTGTCGCCCCATGTCAGCGAGCTGACAGTGTCGATCACCAGCCGATCGTGGTCGGTGAGCGGTTCAGGCAGGTCCTCACGGGCTTCGCGCGAGATCGGCCGTCTCGGTGCGCGGCGCGGAGCTGCCGGCTGCGCCGCCCAGTGTTGGGAAGGGTTCTCCCGGGCCTGCGGGATACTGCGCGCGCCACGGGTTGTCGGCGCCGGGGTCCTGCTCGTGCCCCTGACCGTGCTGGGCGCGGTGAGCCTCGGGCCGCGGCTCGGCCCCGCGTCCTCGTCGGCGGCAGCGATGCCCGGCCGCTCAATCGGCTGCTCCTCCTGGTCGCCGGACAGCCCGGCTATCAGCAAAACCACGACGATGATCATCGCCACCGCGCCTGCGATCAGCCAGATGAGCCGCCGGCGCGGCGATCCGGTCTCACCGAGCAGATCCGGCTCAGGGCCGGTGCGCGCTTCGATCGCGCGCTGGCGCGTGTCCTCGATCTTCTCGCGCAGCTCGGGGCTGTCGGCAAGCTGCTGGGCGAGCTCATACCACTCCTCGGCGTCCTCCCACAGCTCCCGACGGTACATGATGTCGCCCATCTTCTCATGCGCCGCGGCACTGGTGGGATACCGCTGGAGAAGATCCTTGCACGCCTTCTGAGCGGACGCGAGGTTGCCGTCCCTGATCAGATGATCGATTCCGCGCAAGTCCGCACGGACCTCGCTTGCGGCGTCAGCCGTCTGACTCATCACTCACTCCCGCCCTGTTGCAGGGCCGCTTCACCATCCGCACTCGCTCGACCGTATAGCCGATCTTGCGGTAGAACCCGACGGCGCGCTCGTTGATCACGCTCGCATCGAGCATAATCTTGCTCACGCCCTGGTCCGAGAGCCACTGCTCACACGCCTGCATCAGCCGCTCCGCCTGCCCGCTTCCCCGCAGGTGTGGGGCGACATACACATTCTTAATATACCCAACGCTGCTCTCCACAAGCGTCGTCATCAGCGCGCCACAGATGAAGCCGCACAGATGTCCGCCCTCCTCGAGGACGTACATCACCTCACGCGAGTCCCGCGCAGCCCGCCGCAGATCCCATCGATAGTCATCCTGGAAGTGCCGATCGACCCGAAAGCCCGGGAAGTTCGTCTCGTAGACCTCATACTGGAACTGCATGACCGCGTCAAGGTCACTGCGCACATTGAAGCGCCTCAGCCGTGGCTCAACGGGTCGCGGATTCTCGCTGGCCCGGATCGCAGCCAATCTCAGCCCCCCTGGTCGATGATCTCGACGTGCTCGGCCACAATTCGCTGCGGGCAGAGCTTGATGAACGCCCACAGCGCTCCGATGCCCACCGCGGTGTCATCGATCCAGCCCGCAAGCGGAATCAGATCAGGCATCAGGTCCGTCGGAATAATCGCGTAGAGCAGCCCCAGGACCAGCACCGCCTTGGGGAACCAGCTCACGCGCTTGTCCTGGAACAGCCTGACATACAGCTTCAGGAAGTTCGGGGCATGGACCAGCATCCGGAATGTGTTCATATTGCCCGGACTAAAGCCCATTCCTGGTGGTTGCCGCATCTCTCTCTCCTCTGACGACGAGCCACACCGTCGTCGCGCTGATCCCCACCTGTACAGTCGTTCGACAGACCCGAAAGGTTCTCCAGAGGCCCGCCTATTCGCCCCGGAGGCGCTCGAGGACGTCTTTCGTCACGTTTTCGTCAATCTGGGACGCGAAGTCGTCCTGCCGAACCTGCTCCAGCACGTTCGCCACGAAGCTCGGGTCCACGTCCGCGTCATTGAGGCCGAGCTGCGTGACCACGTCGTCGGTGATCGCCTCGCCGACCGCGCCGTCCAGGCGCCCCACGATCTCCGCGATCTGCGCGTACAGTTCGGCGTCCAGCTCAGCCTCCATCGGCGCATCGCTCACGGGGTCGGGCACCAGTCCGCGCCGAGTCGCTGCGATCAGCGCCGGCACGACGTCCCAGCGGCCCATCTCCACGATCTCGCCGGCCAGCCGGCCCAGGTTCGGCCAGTTGATCAGCCGCGAGCGCGCCGAAAGGGCCTCCGGCGGCTCAGCGCCGGTCGGGTCGATCGCCCATCGTACGGCGTCCGGCCCGATTCGCTGACCATTCGCGTCGATGATTTCGCCCGGCAACGTCACCGAGAAGCGGACCCCGGCCTCGCCGCTCTGCATCATCATCGCCATCATCTCGGCCATGGCCGCTCCCATCTGCTCCATGCCCTCGACCTCAACCTCGGCGTCGCCCTCCTGAGGCGGCATCTGAGCAGGGCTTTTCTCCATCTGCATGCTGCCCTCGGGGAGGCGCATCCCAAACTCATAGTCGGTGGTCAGCAGGCGCCGCACTATCGTGAACTCCGGCGCCGCCTCGGCATCCTCCGTGAACAGATCCTGGCCGGGAGCCGCCTGGCCGGTCAGCGTCCATACGCGCCACTGGCCACGGTCGAACTCCTCGCCCTCCTGCCACAGCTCCATGTTCAGCCCTTCGCTGACGTTGGACGAGAAATCGCCCTCGCCCTGCTCGACCATTGTGCGCAGCACGCCGGTCTCGAGCTGCGCCAACTTCGTGCCGTCCGGCTGCAGGGTAAAACGCGCGTCGATGAAGACGCAGCCCCCCGCCAGCATCAGCACCGTGAGAAGTGCGCCAAACAGCAGAAGTCGCTCAGTACGCCCCATATTCGTCCACCGCCTCGAACATCGCCACGATACTCTCCCACGGCACGTCCGGCTCCAGCACGTGCGTTGGCGCCACCAGCAACCCGCCGCCCGCTCCCACATGCTCGATCGTCCACCTCACGCTCTCGCGCACATCCTCCGGCGTGCCGAAGGGCATGGTCGTCTGTGTGCCGATACAGCCCCAGAACGCGATCTGGTCCCCATACTGGCGCTTGAGCGCCGCCGGGTCCATGCATTCGGGCTGAATGGGGTTCAGGATGTCGAACCCGATCTCAATCAGGTCCGGGATCACCTCGCGGATATCGCCGTCCGAGTGATACCACGCCAGACAGTCCGGGTTTGCGTCCTTCGCCGCCTTGATGACCTTGCGCCACCGCGGCTTGAGCCACTCACGCCACATCTTCGGGCTCATCATCAGCCGGTCCTGCATTCCAATGTCATCGCCGCACGCGATCATGTCCGCTCCGGCCTCAGCGTAGCGTCGCGCCTGAAAAGCCCGGTCCTCGCAGATGCGGTCGAAGATGTAGGCTGCGAACTCCGGGTTCAGCGTCATGTCCTCCATCAGCTTCTCCATCCGCGTGAGCTGCCACGCCATCTCCCAGATGTGCCCCACGCCGCCAGCCACAAACCACTCCTCGGCATGCAGCTCGGCGACGGCGTCTTCGAGATGCTCGTGGCGATGCTCCGGGGTGTAGTCCGGCCACGGATACTCCTCGAGTTCCTCGATCGTCGTCGCGCGCTCCAGCGGGTATATGCGCGAGGTGAAGTGGTAGAAATCGCTCGGAACCCGCCCGGAGCCGTAGTCGTTGAAGACCGTTCCCTCCGGAACACCCTCGGGATACCACGGCGTGAAGTCGCGCGACTCCTCCCAGGCGCGGAAGCCGACTGTCCTGCGCTCCATGCCGAAGTACTCCGCCGGGTTCTCGCTCCCCGTCCGCTCCCTGAACAGCTCCTGTATTGCCGGCGTGAAGCCAGCTTCCTTCGGGACGCGATCGGGGACTTCACGGCGCATGGCGGTGCGCACACGCTCACGGGGTGACATCTCGGCAGGCATCGGCTTCCTCCTCCATCGCGACACGCGGCCGAAGAGCAGTAGTTTCGCGGCCACAGTCGTTGCTGCAGGCAGTGTTGTCAGAGCTCAGACAGGAATGATGCCGGTC
>JALGTR010000006.1 GCA_029821265.1 Candidatus Zipacnadia bacterium | reverse complement strand
GCCGAGCTCGGTGGGCTGGACATTCTCGTCAACAACGCCGGGATCATCGACGACGGCTATCTGATGATGCTCAAGCCGGAGCGCTGGCGCGAGGTGATCGCGGTCTCCCTCGACGGCGCGTTTCACTGCACGAAGGCCGCCATCCGACAGATGATGCGGAGGCGCTGGGGGCGGATCGTCAACATATCGTCGGACGCGGGTCTGATGGGCGACGTGATGCGTGCGCACTACGCCGCCGCGAAGGCTGGCCTGCTTGGCCTTACCAAAACCACCGCGCGCGAGCTGGCCGGACAGGGCATCACCTGCAACGTGGTCGCGCCCGGGATCATCGAGACGGACCTGACCGCCGGGATGGACGACAGGCGCGCCGAGGCAATGCTTGCACTGATCCCCCTCGGCCGCTTCGGGGTACCCAGCGACGTCGCGCCGCTCGTGGCATGGCTCTGCTCAGATGCCGCGGGCTACGTCACAGGGCAGACCATCAGCGTCGATGGCGGACTGCGAATGTGAGGCCGTCGCTTTACGCTTCGCCGCCCCGCCCTCGGTCAGAGCCGCGCAGGCCGCACAAAGTGCGGCCCCCCGACGCCCCGCCGGCAGAGCCGAGGCCTGCAGTGCAGGCCTCCGTGCCGCCCCGCGCCCGGCTCCTGCAGGAGCCGGGCGGCATTGTATGCGCGCACATTTGAGGGCGCGCGGGGCGGCACGGGCGGGGCGTTGGGGAAGCGTGCGCAGCACGCTTCTGCGCGGCACGCGGGCGCCGGTCGTCTGGGGTGGCTCGACGGTCAGGTTGCCTGGGCGGAGCCCCGGCGCGGGAGGAGCCCGACACGCCCACGAGGAACCCTGAGACGCCTCGCCCATGGAAACACCCGCGGGCCGGGGCGTCTCTTCACATCGAGGAGCGGGCGAACGACAGCGCGGCGGGAGCCGGGTGAGCATGAACCGACGGGCAGTGATAACCGGGATGGGCGTGGTGTCGTCCCTTGGGAGGGATCTCGACGCATTCTGGGAGGGGTTGATAGAGGGCCGCTCGGGGATCGATCGCATCGATCGCTTCGATCCCGAGGGGCTGCGTAACGAGAGCGCAGGACAGGTGCGTGACTTCCATTTCCAGCCGGAGGCATTCGGGCTGGAGGAGGCGCCGGACCTCGGCACGCAGTTTATGCTTGTGGCCGCGCGCGAGGCGATCGTCAGGGCTGCGATCGTCCCGTCGGCCGAGCGCGATCCGGGCTTCGGCGGCGTGTACGCCACCAACTTCGGCGGCTCAAACGCCTGGGAGACGTATGTCGAGGGCCTGCTGGAGGGGCAGGTGCGGCAGGCGGACTTCGAGGAGTTTGCGTTCGTGACTGCGGCCGAGCACGCCTGTACCGCATTCGGCATCGGGGGGCCATGCGCGCTGCTCTCCGTGGCCTGCGCGTCGGGCGCGGCGGCGCTCGGCGTGGCGCTGGACATGATCCGTCTCGGCGAGGCGCGGGCAGTCCTCGTCGCCTGCTGCGACGCCCTGGCGCCCACCCCGCTCTCGGGGCTGAGCACGCTGCGCACGATCACTGACGAGATGATCCGGCCCTTCTCCGCGGACCGCTCCGGGACGATCTTCGGCGAGGGCGGCGCGGCGCTGGTGCTTGAGGAGCTGGAACATGCCCGCCGGCGGGACGCGAAGATCGTCTGTGAGGTCCTCGGCTGGGCGGAGAACAACAATGCGTATCACCTTACTGCGCCAGACCAGGGCGGCGCGGGGATGACCCGCGTGGTGCGCGAGGCCATCGAGGACGCCGGCGTCGATCCCGCAGGCATCGATTACGTGAACGCACACGGGACCGGCACGCAGCCGCATGACCCCGCGGAGGTGCAGGCGATCAAGGCAGTGCTCGGCAGCCGGGCGCGAGAGATTCCGGTATCGTCGATAAAGGCCGCAGTGGGGCACATGATGGGGGCGGCCGGCGCGGCGGAGGCGATCGCGACCGCTCTGGCGATCACTGAAGACGTTGTGCCACCGACCCTGAACTACCGCGAGCCTGACCCCGAGTGCGACCTCGACCATGTGCCGAACGTAGCGCGCCACGTCGAGGTGCGACGGGCGATATCCATCTCGGCAGGAATCGGCGGGAACAACGCCTGCGTGGTGCTGGGAGAGGTGAGCTGACGATGCAAAGCCGATCGGACGACGCGCGCATCGTCGTCACCGGTGTCGGGGCGATCCACGGCCTCGGCGCGGGGGTGGAGCCGTTGATCGACGCCCTGCAGGCAGGCGAGCGGCCGGCGGAGGACCTGCTGGCGGCGGACTACGATCCGGAGGACTTCCGTGAGAGCTCGAAGACGTACATGGACCCGTGCTCCGACCTGGCGCTGGCGGCCTGCTACCTTGCCGTCCGCGACGCCGACCTCGGCTGGGAGGGCGCACGGCATCCTGGCTTTGCGAGCGAGCGCCTTGGCGCATCTCTCGGCACCGCGTGGGGGACGACCGAGTCGATGCTCAACATGACCGCTCGCGTTCAGCAGCGCGGCCTCCGCTTCGGCTCGCCGATGATCTTCACGCACTCATTCATCAACAGCCCGGCCGCGCTGATCTCCATCGAGTACGAGCTGCAGGGGGCGAACATGACGCACTCGCTGGGAGACGCGTCCTCAGCGGCGGCATTGAAGTACGCCATGACCGCGATTCGGACCGGTCGCGCGGACCTGATGCTGGCAGGGGGCGCGGAGGCCCTGAGCAAACCCGTCGTCGCGGCGCTGGGCGACGCGGGCTTCCCCGGCCCGATCGGCGAGGGCTCGGCGATCCTCGTGCTCGAGACGGCCGCGCAGGCATTGGAGCGCGGCGCGAAGCCGATCGCCGAGCTGATCGGAGCGGCCTGCCTGGCGCCGTGCGCGACCGCGGCAGGCGAGCGGGCGCTGCTCGCCGCCGGGACGGACTGCGCGCGGGTCATCGACGCGTCTGAGGCCTGCGGGCATGCGTTCGGGGCTTCAGTGGCGCTGTCGGCGGCCTGCTGCGCAGTGCTGGCGGCCGACGCCGAAGAGCCGCTTGCGGCCGTTTCACGCGACGGGTCGGGGGCCGTCGTCTTCGAGAGGTGGCGTGGATGACACCGATACAGCTTCGCGAATGCTACCGGATGATGCTTCTGATCCGGCGCTTCGAGGAGGCCGTGGAGGAGCTTTTTGCCCAGGGCCTCATCGTCGGCACGGCGCACTTCTGCATAGGCCAGGAGGCCTCGGCGGTCGGGGCGATCGCGGCGCTGCAGCCTGACGACATGGTGACGTCCAACCACCGCGGTCACGGACATTTCCTCGCGAAGGGGGCCGATCCGCGACGCCTGATGGCCGAGCTTTTCGGCAGATCGACGGGGTACGCGGGAGGGCGCGGCGGCTCGCAGCACGTTGCGGACTTCTCAATCGGCTTCCTTGGTTCGCACGGCATCACGGCGGGTATGATTCCGATCGCCACGGGTGCCGCGCTGACCCAGAAGTTGCAGCAGACCGGCCGGATTGTGTTGGCGTTCTTCGGCGACGGGGCGACAGGGCAGGGGGCGTTCCACGAAGCGGTGAACATCGGGGCCATGTGGGAGCTTCCGGTGGTCTACCTGTGTGAGAACAACATGTACGCCATGAGCACGCCCGTCGAGGAGGCCTTTCGCGTTCCAAGTGTTGCGGAGCGGGCCTCCGCCTGGGGGATCCCGGGGGTGCGCTGTGACGGCAACGACGTCGAGGCCGTCGCGTCAGCGGTCAGTGACGCGGCGAAGCGGGCCCGGGCGGGTGGTGGCCCGACACTGGTGGAGGCACAGACCTACCGCCAGTGCGGCCACTCCAAGAGCGACGAGTGTCTCTACCGGACCGACGAGGAGGAGCAGCGCTGGCTGCAGCGCGATCCGCTGACTGTCGCCGCGGCGAAGCTGATCGAGAGGGACATCTGCACGCCTGATGCGCTCGACAGGCTGGCGGCGCAGGTCGAGCGCGAGATCGAAGAGGCGATTCAGTTCGCCTCAGAGAGCCCGGAGCCGGATCCTGAGACCGTCGCAGATGGGGTGTTCGCCGACTTCGACGTGATCTGATGTCCGGTCGAATCGTGCTATCGGCCATCTTCTGCTGGCCGGGCCCGGAGAATCGTCAGTCGCCGAGTGTCTGGCGGGCATCTGTCAGCGCGCGGGTGCTCTCAACGATGAGGACCTCGTCGGCGTTGCGGGCGATGCCACGGCCCTGGTGGTGAACGCGGGCCTGCATCTCGTAGCCCCCCTCGTCATGAACGCGGGCGGTCGGAACGTAGCCGCTTCGCGTGTTGACGTGTGTGACGTCGAGCGTCAGGGCGAACGGGGATCGCTCCCTCACCTCGCGGCCGATCTCGTAGAAGACCTCGCCCGGGAAGCCGATGAGCGCGACGTCGCCGATAGCCAGCACCTGGACGACATATGGGGCGCCCGCGGCCACCTCGCCCGCCTCGAGGGCCTCAAGCTGAGCCTTTGCGTGGCGCAGACGGCGCTGGGCGCTCCAGCGGCTAAGGCCTTCGACATCGTCCCCGGCCTCGAAGCGCTTCATCGCCGGCTCCAGTTCCTCGATCACAGCGCGCAGTTCGTCCTCGGGCATCGGGTCCTCGAGGGGCAGCTCGAAGCTGTGCGTCAGCGCTGCGATGGTCACCTCTGAGCGCGGCTCGCTGGTCTCGGTTGCCGCCTGGATGACGGCAGCGCCGAGGCGCCGGCCGAGGAGGTCCACGGCCTCGAATGTGCCCCGGGGATGTGCATTGATGTTGCCGGAGGCCCCGGCGAGGAAGGGCGCGAGCCCGGGCATGTTCGCCTCAACAAAGCGCTCAGCCGCGCCCGGCGCGTCGCCCGACAGGAGGTAGTTGTCCGGGCCCATCACCACTCCGTGGAAGCCGTGGCGAAAGACCGTCGCCAGCGGTGCCTCAGTCTCGGCGTCCGCGAACAGGAGCACGTCAACAACGCGGTCCACGGGTCCCTCGGGATTGACGCCGAGGACGTACGTGCCGTCCGGCCGGCGCTCGCGCCGGTTGACACCGCACTGCACGGGGCGTTGAGCGCGGGTCATGACGGCCGGGCGCGCAGCCCTGCGCGCCTGCTCGGCCGCGCCGACGCAGACCGCCGCGAGGTTCTCGACGTAGTCGCGGTTGTCGGCATTCTCATCGTATCCCGTTGACGGTCCCGAGTGCGTGTGGGTGTTAGCGATGAAGAGCTGATCGCGGGAGAGGCCCATGCGTTTGTCGAACATCTCTGCGAGCAGATCCAGCTCGCCTTCGCCTGCCATGCATAGATCACGGGACAGCAGGACGGCGCAGCTTTCGCCGTCGCAGATGAAGATGGCGCGGACGAACAGCTCGTCCCGCACGCCCTCGGCGCCGTGGTCTCGGCCCGCGTAGCCGGCCATGCTTGCCCCGATGGGGGGAGTGATGTTGCGTCTCGATGTACCGACGATGAGCTGTCCCATGGCTGTCCCTCCGGTCTGTTGACGTGGGCGCCGGTAATGAGTATTCTGCGCACGGCGGAAGATACCTGTCGCGTCAGGAAGGAGACGCCCCGCACGTGAATGAAGCGCGCGAGCCCTTTACCGATGACGTCGCCGCCTACGATGCGTGGTATCACACGCCGTGGGGCGCGTACGCCGAGGAGCGGGAGTGGGAGCTCGTGGAGGCGCTGGCGCAGCCGCATTCAGGCGAGAGGGCGCTCGACGTCGGTTGCGGAACCGGACGGCTCGTGGCTCGTCTCGCCGCTGCTGGCCTCGAGACCGTGGGCCTGGAGCCGGACGAGGGAATGCGCGACGCGGCGGCGACGCGGCTGCGCAGGACGCGGGCCGACACCGCCCACGTCGTGGGGGGCATCGCCGAGAGCCTGCCCTTCGCGGATCGCACCTTCGACCTCGTGACCGCCGTGACGGTGCTCGAGTTCGTGCGCGATGAGGCCGCTGCCCTGCGGGAGATGGCGCGGGTGGCGAGGGGCCGCATCTTCGTCGGTGGGCTCAACGCACGATCAGCCTACGGGCAGCGGATTCTGCGGGGTGAGGCGGGGGAGACGCTCTCGCGGGCTCGCCTGCACGGACCGCGTGAGCTCGCCTCGCTGGTGAAGGCCAGCACCGGGGCGAAGGCGGTTGAATGGAGGACAACGCTACTTGAGCTGCCAACTGACAGTCCGGAGGAACTCGCCGAACAGGCGCGCCGGGATGCGAGAGCAGTAGAGTCTGGCAGTGACCTGGGAGGCTTCATTGCTATTATCGCAGAGGTGTGATGATGACTCTACCTGATACGGAGCGCGAACAGAAGCTGTGGCTGGCGGAACGGGCGCGAGAGGTGCTCGAAAGTGTGCCGGTGAAGGCCGGCGATGAAGTGGTGGACTTCGGCTGTGGCGCCGGCACATACGCGATCCCCGCGGCAGAGCTGGTCGGTGAGAGTGGGATCGTTCACGCGATCGACTGCGACGCCGACCGCATGGAGGATGTTACGAAGGCGAGAATAGACTGCCTCCGGGCGATCCTCGGGGATGGCACGACCGAGATCCCACTGGCAGATGGCTCATGTGACGTTGGGCTCCTCTACGATGTGCTGCAGAAGCTCGACGATCGCGCGTCCGTGATCGCCGAGATGCACCGGGTCATCCGGCCCGGTGGCGTCCTGTCGGTCTACCCGATGCACCTGGACGCGGATGAGATTACGCGCGAGGTGACGGGTGAGGGCTTCCGGCTGCGCGATGACTATGCCGGGCTGGTCCTGCACTTCGTGAGGGAGTGAGGGCGATGGAGAGCGTTGTCAGCGCACAGGTCTCCGTGTACCCGCTGCGGACCGCGCATCTGGGGCCGGCGATCGACGCGTTCGCAGCAGCGCTCGAGGAGGCCGGGCTGCAGGTTACCCCGGGGCCGATGAGCACACTGGTCGTCGGTGATGCGGGGACGCTCTTCCGTGCGCTGCAGACGGCATTCGAGGCCGCCTGCGACGAAGGCGACGTCGTCATGCAGGTGACCGTGTCCAACGCCTGCCCGCGAGAGGTCCAGGGCTGAGCCCGTGCCCTCACCCGGCCTCGGCAGAGCGGAGCCTCTCGCGCAGGCCATCGGGCATCGGGTGCTCGAGCTGCACGTGCTCCCGGGCGAGGGCGGCGCGCAGGAGGTGGGTCGGGACGTCGCGCATATCGCAGGCGTGGTCGAGTGCCATTGCGGCGCCGAGGCCCGCGGCCTGGCCGAGCTGCATCATAGTGCGTGAGAGTCGGCAGCCTGACGCCGCGATCGACGAGAACCCGGCCGCGCGAGAGGCCACCAGCAGGTTTCGGGTACCGCGCGGAACGAGGCAGCGCCACGGTACGCCGCATGGTTCGGTGAGTTCGCTGCAGCCGCCACCCTCGCCGTGCAGATCCATCGCGTGATCGGTGATGGCGATGATGTCGCTGTGGTCCTGGGTGGAGAGCCCGCCGAGGAGATCGTGCTCCGTCAGGACGTAATCGGCGATCACCCGACGCTCTTCACGAAGACCCACCTCGGGCGCGATCCACGCTATGCGGTACGCACGGAACTCCGGATATTCCCTCTGCAGATGGTGCCAGTGCGCGAGGACACGCCGGCGGCACTCTTCGCGCAGATCTCGTCCGAGGGCGGCGATCTCGCGCCATCCGGCGCTCGGGAGCATGTTCATGATGTACCCGCCGCGGGGCGCCTGAACCGCACTCACCGCCGGAAAGCGCTCGCGCCACCAGCACTCCGGGGGTATCCCCGGGGGGAGCGGTTCGATCCGTGCCTCGTCTGCGGGCATCACGCGGTAGATGAGGGTCGCGGCGTTCGTCGCCGGTGACGGTTCGGGAGGAGCGTGTGGCTCGCCGTACTGATCGCGCGATTCTCGGCCCTGTATCATCTCGCAGCCGACGGCGCTGCAGAGGGCACCGTCTCCGGTACAGTCGATAAACGCGGCAGCCTCGAGTCGGCTGCCGTCGGCGAGCCGAAGTCGGCGAATCTCTCCGTCGCGCGCCTCGGCGCCGACAGCCGCCACCCCTGTGATCAGATCGACCCCAGCTTCCTGGAGCATCTCATAGGCAACTCGCGCGTAGACCTCAGGTTCGAAGACGACGCCGTGGAGCGTGTTGCGGGCGAACTGCTCGCACTCACGGAGGCTCGTCATGCCGTGGCGCTGGAGCGTGTCGATGTAGCCGACGGTGGGGTCGATGACGTGTTCTCCACCGGGGAATGGGGCCCGGTCGGACGCGGGCCAGCAGATGTGCCGCCCGTAGGAATAGCACGCCACGGCACGCGGGATCTCGCGGAGACGCAGGTAGACCTCGAATGGCAGGCCGGTCGCGCCTGCCACCGGCTCCCAGGTGGAGACGCCCGCCCGCACGACGGTCCCTCCGATCGTCGGCGCGCGCTCGATCAGCACCGTTCGTGCTCCGGCCCTTCCCGCCGCCAGCGCCGCCCCGATACCGCCGGAGCCGGCTCCCACGATCGCGATGTCAGCCGCCTGACGCATGGTGTCAGTTCCCGGCCACAGGCGTTGCCGATACGACGTAGATCGGGCTGAGGATCTGACCATCGCCGCTGATCCGCGCCAGGACGGCTGCGTCCCCGTCGCCGATACTCAGAAGCATGGCGAGCGAGCCGTGACGGCCATCGGTCAGGGGACGCAGATCGTACGTCCAGAGATCGGCTCGCACCCGAGCAGCGCCGCCCAGCGCGGTCTCTCCCGCGACTGCCATCCCGCTCGAGGCAGGGCTGATGCCGTCCTCAACCCGCCCGGTCTCGAAGATGAGCCCGCCGGGCGGGCCCCCGGGGGAGACAACAAGCGGCTCTTTCAGGTCTCCGCCAGCCGTCACGAGCGCAGCCACCTCGGCATCGCTCAGACGCGTCAGCACCGTCAGGCGGGGGATGGTGCCCCGGGCGATCCGGCGCGTCACGAGGATCCTCGCGAGCGCGGTCGGGTCAGAGATGTCGATAGCCCCCGTGGCGATCGCCACAGACGGCGGCTCCACGTCCAGCAATGCAAGCAACTGGTGCAACTGGGCGATGGCGGCCTCTGAGCCGACGACTCGCAGGGCATTGGGCCCCGGCAGCGCCTCGACCGCATCGATGCCCTCAGGCAGCGACGCGTCGCCGGTCGCGCCGCCCGGACGGTCCTCGCGGGGCCAGGTGAGGAGCTGCTCCACGTCCACGGCGTCCGCGTGCTGCAGCGGGATGACTACCTCCACCGCGGACGCGGGTGCGATCACGAGCACGCTGAGGCATATCCCGGCAACGATGCGATTCATCGCGCAGCCCCTCTCGACGCCGCTCTGCTCACGGAGCGTTCCGCGTGTCGTGGACAGCACGCCGTGCAATGCATTCTAACGCCTCAGAGGGCCGACAGTTCCGCGGAGCCAGCGCATTGCCAGCCCCGGGGGATCAGAACCGTGCTGCGAGAGGTCTCACATGGACATTAGTCCTTCCGCTGGAGGAATCCTCCGGGACGTTCGGGAATCGTGCAGGTGGATGTGCCCCGACGCCAATTCCTGCTGAAAGCCTGATCTCAAATGCCCGATGCGCTGCTTATCAGTTACGGTGGTTACCCGTACACGCCCAGCAGTCTGACGCCCGACAACGGCCTGGCCAACCTCGCCGGCGCCCTCGCTGAGGCCGGGTGGAGCACGCGAATCCTTGACTTCGGCACGGTCTCGACGATGCGGCGGCTGTTTCCTCAGGAGCTTACCGAGGCACTGAGGCCGCATGCCATGGCGCTTCTCGGCGGAAGGGGCGGGGCCCTCGACGATGACGCTCGCCGCAGGCTGCGACAGCTCGATGAGACGCTTCAGGAGCACCAGCGGAGGCAGATGCACGAGATCGCCGACGAGGTCGCCGGGCAGGTGCGCGAGCTGCGGCCTGATTTCGTCGGGCTGAAGCTATGGAATGGCGACGGATTCACCGGCAGTGTGATCATCGCCGAGCGCCTGCGCGAGGAGTTCCCCGATCTGCCCATCTTCGGCGGCGGCCCGCAGGCATCGTGGTGGGGGGAGGCGATCTACGAGCGCACGAGCGCATTCACGTGCCTGCTCGACGGCGAGGGTGAGCGCGCGATTCGGATGCTGGCGGACCTCGCTCTCGGCCGCGGCGATCTGCGCGAGATCCCGGGCGCGATCTACCTCAGCGATGGCTCGACGGTACACAACCCGCGGGCTGACGACGTGCAGATGGACAACCTGCCCGAGCCGATCTACGACGAGGACGTCTATCCGGCGATGGCCGGCGACGAGAAGATCAAGATCATCGTGATCGATGACAGTCGGGGCTGTCCGCAGGGGTGTGGGTTCTGCACGCATCCGGTCGAGAGCGGCCGGCGGCTGCGAACCGCGAGCGCGGAGGTACTCGCGAACCGGATGGAGGCGCTGATCGAGGCGCATGGCGTCCACGCATTCCGCTTCGCGGGCTCGGCGACGCCCGGGCGATTGATGGCCGAGGTCGCCGACGAGATCATCGCGCGTGGACTGGACGTTGACTTCACGTGTTTCGGGCACTTCGCGAGCGCGCGGTCGGACCACTTCGAGCAGATGTCGCGCGCCGGGCTGCACGCGATCTTCTTCGGCATCGAATCAGGCTGCCAGGCGGTGCTGGACAGGGCGGTGCGGAAGGGAATCAATCTCGATCAGGTGCATGAGACGGTCGTGGCGGCGCAGAATGCGGGCATCTTCGTGGTCGCGAGCATGATCGTGCCGCTGCCATTCGACACAGAGGAGACGCTGCAGGAGAGCCTCGAGTTCCTGCGCGAGATTCGTCCGGACTCGGTACCGGTGCAGTTCCCCGGACTGCTGCCCGGCACTCCGTGGTGGAACGCTCCGGAGCAGTACGGCTTCGAGTTCGATGCCCGGGCGCTGACCGAGGTCGGTCTCGACTACAAGATCAAGCTTTTGTTTCCTCCCTCAATGTGGGAGCCGCTTCCATACACGGTCGGCGGCATGGACTTCGCCGAGTTCACAAGGCTGACGATGTGGTTCGCGGCCGAGCTCGAGGCATCCGGCATCCTCACGTCAGTGCCGGACGACAACGCGCTGATCGCCCACTGCCTGGGCGTGGGGGCACGCAAGTTCCGCGACCTCTCCCGGCTGTGGTGCACGATCGGTGACGCCGAGGCGATGGGGGAGATGGTGGCCTCGGCGAACCGGTACATCCTCCGGCGCTAACCCCGCGCGGCCCGTCGCGCCCGACCGTGAGCGATGAGGGCCTGGGGCGGCTTCAGCTCGCGACCGGTCTCTGCTCGATCTGCTCGCCGACGATGCGGCACAGTTCGTGGAGGTCGAAGGGCTTCTCGAGCGCCACGTTGGCGATCTCAAGCGCCTCTGGCCCGGCCTCTTCGAGGAACGCGCTGAGCATAATCACCGGAATGTCCGGCCTCAGCCGACGCGCCTCAATGGCGAGCTCGGTGCCCGTCATCCCCGGCATGCGGTAATCGGAGATCAGCACCTCCGGAACCGGTTCGCCCGGGTTGTCAATCGCGTGCTCGAGCAGTTGTAGCGCCTCCTCGCCCGACGACGCGGTGACGACGCGGTAGCCGTAGGTCTGCAGGATCTCCCGCGTCACAACGAGCATACCCTCCTGATCATCGACCACCATGACGGTCGGGACGCCGGCATGCGAACGCGGAGCGGCGTCGGTCTGCTCGATCGGCAGGCAGACCTGCACGCGCGTGCCCTCGCCGGGCGTGCTGTCGAACTCGATGGTGCCATTGTGCTGCGCGATGACCTTGTGTGCGACGGACAGCCCCAGCCCGGTGCCCCGCTCGCCCTTCGTAGTGAAGAACGGCTCTGCGAGGCGAGCGAGGACGTCCTCGGACATCCCGACGCCGTCGTCACGCACCTCAACGACCACGCGGTCGCCCTCCCGACGGGTCCTGATCGTGATACCCGTCCCGCCGTGTTCCTCATCCTCGAGCGCGTGGAACGCATTGATGATGAGATTCGTGAAGACCGTGCGCAGGCCCGGCGGGCTTCCGTCGATCTGGGGAAGCTCGCCAAGATCCATCTCGACGCGGTAGCGCTCGCTGTGATCGACCCGACCCCGGCTCAGTTCCACCGCTGAGCGCATGACCTCGTTCAGATCGACCCGGTCGGTGGGCTCGTATGGGTTGCTGCCGGTCAGCGACGAGATGCGCTCGAGGGCCTCGCCGCCGTCGCGAGCGGCCAGCGCGATCTGCTGTAGACCGTCCGCGAGCGACTGCGGGTCAAGCTGCTGGGTCTGGTCGAGGTCGAGCATCATGATCTCGATGCGGAAGAGAATCGTTGACAGGAAGTTGTTGAGGTCATGCGCCACCTCTGCGGCGACCTCGCCGATGGAGCTGAGCCTCAGAACCTCGCTTAGTTGCCCTTCGATGTGGCTGTGCGCGGACGCGAGTTCGCGCGCCAGCGAATTATCCCCACCGTCGCGATCGCCCGACAGCTCCTCCGAGAGCTGCGAGATCGTGGCGCTGAGCTGCTCGAGCAGTAGTCGGCCCTCGCGCTCCTCACGACGACGGGCGAGCGCCCGCTCGACCACGGCCTCGACCTCCGAGACGCCGAACGGCTTCGTGATGTAGTCGAGGGCCCCGAGGCGCATAGCGCGCTGAGCGCTCTGCACGGCGGCGTATGCGGTGATCATTGCCACCTCGACCTCCGGCGCGATCTCCTTGATCCGCCGCAGCACCTCGGTGCCGTCCATGCCGGGCATCCGGATGTCGAGGAACACGAGGTCCGGCCGCTCGTCCTGAATCATCTCCAGCGCTTCGCGGCCGCTGGAGGCCATGCGCACGTCATGCTCGAGGTTCAGGATCATCCGCAGCGATTCGCGCGGCCCGGCCTCGTCATCGACGACAAGTATTCTGGCACCCACGTCAGCTCACCCCCCGGTCGGGTTCGCCTGAGAAGGTGGATCGCGGAAGTGTGATTCTCATCGTCATTAGCCCGTCCTCCAGGGCTGCGCTCACATCGCCGCGCTGATTGGAGATGATCCTTTGGCTTATGACCGGACCAAGATCGGCTTCGGGATCCTGCAGCACGTGTAGCGGATCGAATATCCTCTGGGGGTCGAACTGCCCGTTGGTCCGATGATGACGCTTCATATTGACCACGATCTGGCCTGGATCCTCATCGCGCTCCAGATGCGCCTCAACGTGCACGATATACGGCTTGCTGCCCGCGAGGTAGCGCAGCAGGTGCGCGAGCGCATCACGAGTTGGCTGCGGATCGACCATCACCCACGGCAGGTTGCGGTCGATCTCCACATTGAACGCCTGTTGCCTGATCTCCGGCGCCAGCGGGACCGCCTCAACCGCCTGCTTGATCAGGTCCTCCAGACTCGCCGACTCCACGTGGGGCTCGGGCTGCTCGACCATGCGCAGCAGGTTTCTGAGCATGTCATCGAGATGATCGATCTCCGGCAGGACCGTCTCGGACCAGAACTTCGCGAGCCGGTCATCCTCGCTTGGACGGCCGCTGATCAGCTCGGCGTAGGTCTTCACAGCGGTAAGCGGGTTCTTCACCTCGTGAGCTATCCGGCCCACGATCTTGCGGAGCACCTCCAGCCTCTCACGTCTGCCGCGCTCGGCGTCAAGCTCCTTCTCGGCGGTGATGTCAGAGAGCATCAGGACGCTTCCCATGACCTCGCCGTCCTCGTCGACGAGGGCGGAGGTACTCACGCGCAGCATTGTCTCGCCGCCCCGGATGGCGACCTCCTCACGCGTGCCGCCGCCTGCCGGATCGGCAAGGGCGGCGTAGAGCATGTCGCCAAGTGGCGACGGAAGCGCCCGCAGGTCGGATCCCTCCACCGCGCTGCGATCGAGTCCCAGAACCTGTGTCGCCCGCGGATTGCAGACCTGAATGCGCCCGTCAGGCCCGAGGGTGATCAGTCCCCCGGCCATGCTCTCAACGATGCAGTCGGCGTAGACCTTCGCGCGACCCAGTTCCTGATGCAGCTCGATGCCTTCGGCGGCGAGCGAGACGTGGCTCGAGACCGTGAAGAGCACCTCGATCTCCTGGCTGAGGTAGCATTCGCCGAGCACCTTCTCGCCGAGCATCAGGATTCCAGCGAGGCGTCCGCGCACCATCAATGGGACTGCGAGCTGGGCGCCGAAAAGCTCCATCTCTCGCCTGATGCGCCCCGCGAGCTGTCGATCCTGCCACGAGGCCAGCTCGGCGGAGGTGACGACCCGTCGGTTGCGGCGGTACCAGCTGGGGAGCGCGTCGGCACGAGAGAGCCGGGCATCGCGGGCAATCTCCGACCGTAGACCACGCTGCTCACGGACGGTCAGATGCCTCTCTCCGTCCTCCCACAGCAGGCAGTAGCTGGCGCACTTGACGAAGTGGCTGACCGCATCGACGTAGGCTTCGAGAAGGCGGTCGAGGTCGAACCGGCCCGCCACCCCGCCCATCAGGCGCCGGAATGCGTCGATGTCGCTCGCCCCGCGGCTCTGGCCCTCCTCGATGATCGGCGGCTCGGTGGTATCGCGCTCGATGGCGGCCATCTCCGCGCGCATCTCAGCGGTCTCGAGCGCCGCATCGACGATCTCATCGCGTTCGTGGGCCGGCGCGCTGAGACGCACCCAGCGGTCGGGGCCGGTTACCTGCTCGTAGCGGAAGTCTTCAATGACCTCGTCGGGGGCGATGCACAGCAGCACCGCGTCGGGGGCGTGCTCGCGGAGATTCGCGACGGAGCGCACGGCGGTCTGCGTGAACTGCTGAACCTCCATCACAACCAGATCTGCTCGTATCGACTGGAGGAGTTCAACAGTCGCTTCGATCCCGCCCGGATGCAGCACGATGGCGCGATCCGCCACGGCATCGCGCACGGCCTGTGCACAATCCGCGCTGACATTGGATAACACCGTAATCGTCATCGACGTTCACCAGCCGGCATGGTTGGCGTTCTTGCAGATTCGTACGGCAGTTCGATCACAAACTCGGTTCCGTCCTCGGGCGTAGAATGCACGCTGATCTGGCCCTGATGCTCCTCGATGATCGTCTGGCAGATCGCGAGCCCGAGGCCCGTCCCCTCAGGCTTGCGGCTGACAAAGGGCCGGAAGATCTCCTCGATATGCTCCTCCGGGATGTAGCTGCCGCTGTTGTGCACCCGGATACGCACGACATCGCCGTCCCGCGTGTGCGCCTCGGTAGCCGTGACCTCCACACGGCCGCGTGGCGGCTCGGCCTCGATGGCGTTGCTGACGACGTTCATGATCGCCTGATGCAGACGCGACGGATCTCCCTCGGCGTGGCCGGAAAGGGAGCTGGTATGCAGGTTAATCGTCACGTTCTTGGCCTCTGCCACGCCCGACAGCGAGCGGACCACCTGGCGGCAGATGTCGGCGATCGGAATCGCCTCTACCACGACGTCCGCCGGCTTCGAAAGCGTCAGTAGATCGCCCACGAGCTTGTCGATCCGCTTGATCTCCTGCTGGGCGACGGTCAGGAAATTCGAGCGGAACTCGGGATCGTCCAGCCTCTTCGGCGCCAGCTCCGCGAATGTGCGGATGGCCACGAGCGGGTTACGGATCTCGTGCGCCATGCCCGCCGAGATAAGGCGGATCAGCGAGAGGCGTTCGGCCTCCTGGCGTTCCTTGTCGAGCTGCTCGATCAACGTGAGATCGCTGATAACAGCCACGGCGCCCTGTGACGCGTCGCCGTCACCGGCGAGCGGTGAGGTGCTGCAGGCGACCGGAACCGTCGTTCCGTCGCGCTCGATCCGGAACTGCTGGCTGGAGAGGATCCGGCCGCTGCCCAGACTCGCGCGGATGCAGTTCGCGATGCCCTGCGGGAGGACCTCGATGCGCGCCCCACGCGCCTGGCGTGCATCGATGCCCAACACCCGTTCGGCGGCGCGGTTGCAGACCACGATGCGACCGGACGGGTTCGTGACCACCACCGCGTTGTCCATCTCCCGCAGGATCCGCTCGTTGAACTCCTTCAGGGCGGCGGTCTGCGCGTAGAGCTCGGCATTGCGCAGCGCGAGCGAGGCCTGCAGCGCCATATCGGCGACAAACCGCAGGTGCTCGTCAGTGTACATGTCACCCGAGAGCTTCGGGCCGACGAGGACCAGCCCGATCAGCTCGTCCTCCCACATCATCGGCGCCAGGGTCTGCGCGTCAAGCTCCGACATCTCCGCTGAGAGCCTGCGCGCCTCGTCGAGCGACTGGAAACGGAAGACCTGGTCTCGCGTGATGAGGCCAGCCTCGTCCGCCACGAGGCGCACCAGCTCGTGGTCGAGCGGCAGTGCCGGCGGGCTCGCACGTGTATCATCGTCGCGAGCCGCGATGAAAGCACGCGGCTGCAGCCAGTTGCTGTCGTCTGATCTCGTGTAAACCACGACGCGAGACGGCTCAAGCGCGTCGTGGATCGCCTGAGCGAGGCTGTGGCCAAGCTGATCCGCGTCGAGGGTGCGAAGGATGTTCGACTGCGCCTCGGCCTGGACGACGGCCGGGTCGTTGCCTGAGGTGAGCATCCGGCGCATCCACTCGGAGACCTGCTCGTGGGCGATGAGGATGAGCATCCCCATCAGCAGCCCCACGACGATGTAGGCCAGCGGCATCGGGACGCCCTGCGCGACCAGCAGCGGTTCCAGAGTCTGTAGCAGCCCAATGCCCACCGAAAGCACAATACTGGCCGAGGCCATGGCGCCGGCGAGGCGTCTCAGCGCCATATCCGGTCGCATCAGGCGATGCTTCGCGATGGCATATCCCATCCCGAGCAGCGTCACGATATACCCGGCCGCGCCCCAGCCGCTGTAGGCCGTGGTGCCCCAGACCAGCGGGATGATGATGATCACGAGGCTGGCGATCAGGTGGCTGCCCGCCAGGCCAATGAGCACCCACACCACCTGCACACGCTGCACGCCCTCGAGCCGAATGGCCTTGCGCAGCAGCACGACATCAGCGTATCCGAGTGCGACGACCGTGAATATCCCGAAGGCGACGAACGGCCAGCCATAGTCGACGGCAACGGCATGGGGGGTGATCGAGATTGAGTGGTACAGGTTCGGGGCCGCTCCCGACATTCCGAAGAAGAGGCCGATGCCGTACAGAAGCATGCGCCGATGGGTGTCCACGTAGTCGATGCGTTCGGGGAACGTCCAGGCGAAGTCAACGACGGTGCAGATGACCATGGCGACGACGGGGTGCGTAAGACGCAGCCAGAGCCCGAGCTCAGTGGGCGTCTCGGCGGTCTCGATCATGTAGTTCAGGAACGCCCAGACACCGCCGCCCGCCGCATGAACCGCGAACAGGCGGTTCCACACACGGTCGGGGTTGCGCTGGTAGACCGCGATCCCCAGCGCGACGGCCGCCGTCGCCGTGACTGCAAGCGCCGTCTCCTTAATCAACCAGATGCGTCTCCTAAGGGCTGCTGCTGTCGAGAAACGCTATGCCGCGGCTGCGGGATCAAAGCGCCTGAGAATCAACGCCGAATGCGTGCCCCCGAAGCTGTGCGAGTTGACCATGAGCGTATCGACCCGGGCAGGCCGCGCAACGTTCGGGACGCAGTCGAGGTCACACTCAGGGTCAGGCACCCGGTAGTTGATTGTCGGCGCGATGGTGTCCGTTTGGAGGGTCATGCATGCCGCAGTCGTCTGCCACGTGCCGCCGGCGGCAAACGGCTGGCCGGTCGTTCCCTTGATCGAACTCACGGGAATGTTGTACGCGCGTTCGCCGAGCACGAGCTTGATGGCCCGCATGTCGGCGGCGTCATACTCCCGATTGCCGATGCCGTGGGCGCACACGTAGTCCACATCGACCGGACTGAGCCTCGATTCTCGCAGTGCCTGCCTGAATGCGTTGGCAAGCTCCTCGCCACTGGGGTCCGCCTTCGCGAGGTGCTGTCCCTCGGTGGCCGTGCCGTAGCCGAGAACCTCGGCGAAGATCGGGGCGCCGCGCTCCATCGCGTACGTCGCCCGCTCAAGGACGACCGCCCCGGCACCCTCGCTCACGACGATCCCGTCTCGGGTCGCGTCAAACGGCCGGCAGGCGGTCTCAGGCTCCTCGTTTCGGTGTGTCATGATGTCAGTGAGCGCCAGCAACGAGAGCCCGAACTCGCTCACCACAGCCTCAGACGCGCCGACGACCATGACGTCCGCCTCACGCTCGCGGAGCAGGTTGGCCCCCGATGCAATCGCCTCCAGGCCCGAACAGCAGCCGCTCGCGACGGAACCGCTCGGGCCCTTCATCCCCCAGCGGATCATCACCCGGGCCGTAGCTGCGTGTGGCGCCATCTCGAGGTGATCGAGGACGCCGCAGGCTCGCGGTCCGCGGTCGTAGTACTTTCGGTAGATCTCATCGGTAATGTTGCCGCTGCCGGCCACGGAGGTGCCGAAGATCGCGCCCTTACGGAATGGATCGACCCGGCTGAGGTCGATCCCGGCATCCTCGACGGCGTGTTCGGCCGCCGCCACCGAGAAGTGCACGAAGCGGCCACACCGTCGCGCCTCGGATCGATCCATGTACTGCGTGGGATCGAAGTCTTTGATCTGACCGGCGATCCGGCAGTACAGGTTCGAGACGTCGAAGCCCTCGACGTGTGATATGCCCGAGCGGCCGTCGCGGACGGCCTCCCAGAAGCTCTCACGGCCTATCCCCGTCGAGGATACGACGCCCAGACCGGTGATGACCACACGATTGCGTATATCTGTCAGTGAAGGCCTCATTGCTGAACCGCTTGACCCTTCCCTACCAGTATCGCCCGATCTCAAGCTGATGGGTGTCGGAGCCGCCCAATGCCGCGCCGACCGCGTCGTCATTCCAGTCGTCGATCCACGCGTAATTGACGACCCAGCCGTCGATCGCATACCCGGCTCCAAGGGACAGAGAACCGTCGTTCAGTCCCGCACGGAGGTCCAGCGCGTCCGTCGCGGTGACTTCAACACCGAAGTGCAGCCCGTCGGTCTTGCTGCGAACATCCCCGTCCTCGCTCTCAAGCGCCATCCACTCGGCGGCGGCGAAGACTCGCTCACTGACGCGCCCTGAGATGCCAAGCGCCCATTCGGTGGAGGTGAAGTCAAAGTCCATCGGCGGGGCGGCGCCCGCCCGGAACGAGACGTCCTCGTTGTAGCGGTCGAAGACGAAGCCCGCGTAGCCCTCCGGCGCCCACTGGTAGAGCGCCCCGAGCCTGAAGCCGAAGGTCGCGGTGCTATCGGCGTGGGCCGCGACGATCCCATCGGGGGTGAAGAGGTTGAAGCTGCTGTGCAGCACCGGCGCCACGCCGCCGCCGACCAGCCAGCGGTCTGAGAGACGCCGTCCGTAGTGGACCGCGGCGTCGGTCTCGGAGATCGCGCCCGGCAGCGCCTGCCCGGGACCGACCGCCACCGCGCCACGATCTGAATCCAGCTCGACGCCGAGCACCTGGATGCCCTCGCCTTCGCCGATCGGTGTGGCATACCAGGCCTGCCAGGCGGTGAGCTGCATCCCGTCGCCGTCGAAGTCCGTACGCCATCCGCGGAGTCCGCCCTGCTGGCCGTCGAGATCACCGGCGAAGGCGGGGTTGGGGAAGCCGACATCCCGGACGCAGGTGGATACGCCGCCCATGCCAAACTGGCGGGCGGTCGTCGCAGTCGGGAGCGAGAAGAGATGAGGGACGCCGTACGATTCCACGCCGGGCCCCTGGGCTGCGACGGGAAGGGCCCAAATGAGCCATAGCGAAACGACAGAAAGCATCAGATGGCGCGAAGAAGTCCTCGTACGGGGTCGTCCGACGTGGCGACAGTGTCGCGTTGAGTCGAGACGTAATAGCCCGGCCGTCCGCTTGGGAACCATAGCTGCTGCCTCCGAGATCTGCGAATAGTGCGGCGGCGATACGCTTCGGTGGCCCCGTACGTCCCGCCGACCAGGCCCTTCCCCGCTGAAGCGCCTGAAGCGATACGACCCGGATTATTGTCATGGCGTCACAGGTCTCCCTGTCGCACGGGAATTCTACACCATGTGGCGATTCTAATGCAACCAAAATATCTCCTCGTCACCCCTCTGACGCCATCGTGGCCGAGCCGAACGCGGGCATCAGATACCGCTCACAGTCGTCAACCCCTCGCGGAAACCTGTGCCGTGAGAGAGGACCTGCGCCCTGAGGGGGCGAACAGGGCAACAGCAACTCACAGCCGCGAGGAGGTGGCGTCATGCGCTCCCTGTCCGTCGCAGTGATAGCATTCCTCACACTTGCCGGAGCATTTGCGCAGGACGCTCCGGAGCGCTGGCATGTACGCTCGACCGGACCGGTGACGATCGCCCTCGACGCCCGGGGCCAGGTCGGCACCGTCTGGGCCCGCAACGCCGAGGGTGAGTGGCACCAGCTTGAGCCGCGCGTGATCGATGGTCGCGCCACGATAACGCTCGGGCCGGAGGCGATTGCCGGCGGTTCGGCTCTCGTGGTCATCGACCCGCCTGAGTGGCTGGCGATGGATGATGACACCCCGCCGCGCGTCGTCCGCTTCACGGTGAACGGCCACAGCTACGTCGATGAGGAGAGCGTGGACCTGGGCTGGATCGAGCGGGTGCCGCGACGTATCCTCCTCGCGGTGGCCGACGATCAAAACCCGATCGACCCCTCCGCCACTTCGGTGGTCGTCGCGGGACGACACCTCGACCTCGACCACCCCGCCGTCACGCTCACCATGCGCGATGAGCGCCGGGGCACGGTCAAGGTCTTCCCGTGGATGATCGAAGGGCTGGACGAGATGACCTCCGGAACGCTCGAGATCGTGGTTGACGACTACGCGATCGACGAGGATGTGCTGCGCCGCACGCTCACCTGGTCGCTCGCTCCGTCGCTCGAGCTTGATGACGGGACCATCGTGACGGTCGACAGCATCACCGACTCCCCGCGATGGGAGGACTGGAGCGTCATCTTCGACGGCGAGCCGATGACCGAGAGCGATACGACGACGGCCGGGAAGACCTGGCTGTCGGCCGAGAGCGATGGCGAGCACTGGCTGCGGATGCGCTTCCCGGAACCGCGTGTGGTCAACGGAGTGGATCTGTGGTGGCCCTACTACGAGACCTGGCGCACCTCGCGCCATTACGAGATCCAGGCGCTGGTGGATGGCGAGTGGGTGACGCAACTGACCGTCAGCGACCAGGAGGAGAAGCAGCATTCCGAGCACCGTTTCGAGCCGGTGAGGACGAGCGCCATCCAAATCCTCCAGCCGCCGATGGGCGGGCAGGCCGAACGCCAGAACCTGATGTGGCTCGCCGAGGTCGCGGTCTCATACGCGGAGTAGATCAGTTCACGTTTCCCCGGCGGCCCTGGAGCTCCACCGAGAACATGCGGTAGATCTCATCCGCCCATGAGCGGA
Source organism: Candidatus Zipacnadia bacterium (assembly GCA_029821265.1). Lineage (GTDB taxonomy): Bacteria > Armatimonadota > Zipacnadia > Zipacnadales > UBA5352 > JALGTR01. The sequence goes on along the minus strand of JALGTR010000006.1, from coordinate 17,210 downwards.
TATGATCCCAGTCACGCATGTCATGACGGCCGGTCGTGGGGCCACCGGCGCGTCCCACGACCGCCTTCATGACCAGCCGCAGCGCGAAATTGTACTGGTCGTAGTCGATCACGCCGGCGAAGGCCGCGATCGACAGGGGCTCCACCCCGGGCGCGTAGGCGGGCAGTGTTCGCTCCATCATCTGCTCGATCTCGGGGCGCTGCTGCGGGTCCCCTGCCGCTCCGCTCGTGTGGAAGTAGGCGATCGGCGCCTGTGCAAGCTGCTCCTCGAACCGCCGCACGAACCTCCGGGCCGGCTTCAGCCAGTTTCCTCCCCATACCGGAGAGCCGACGACGAATGTGTCGTACGGCTCGACGGCATCCACATTACGGCAACGCTGCAGATCCGCGTCTGCGCCCAGATCGCGCAGCCGCCCGGCGATGACCTCCGCGACGGCCTCTGTGCTACCGTGAGCAGTCTCGTAGGCAATCAGTGTCCTCATTGAGCCATCTCCTCTTCCCTCGCAGTTCGGCGCTATCTGGCCCAGACCTGCCTCCGGCGGCAGGTCCTCGCGGCGCGGCCGTGCAATACTCCGCGCAGTCGATGGGCTGTCACGAGGAGGCCACGCCATGACCCGTCTGACGACGGTCACAGTGATCACGATGATCGCGGGGGCGATCGCGATGTCGGCGACCGCGCAGGACCTCAGGCGCTACCCGATCCCCACCGGCGCGATCCGCCACGAGACGGGCTTTTGCTACATCGCGTCCATGGATTTCGGAGAGGACGGCGACAAGTTCAGCTCCAACGGCTCGCAGCTTCTCGTCTTCGAGGACGGCCAGCGCCTCGGGCCGCCGCACTCGCCGCACAGGGAGATCCGTGAGAAGGGCGAGGGGCGCTACTCGCACTGGACGCGCGAGGCGCTGTATTTCTCGGCCTCCGACAACACCGATCCGCGAACCAACGGTCGGGTCTATGAGGTGGCGTCGCCCAATCCCGTCAGCATGCTCGGCGGCATCTCCTCCCTGCCCAGCACCGAGCGCAGCCACGTCGAGGAGATCGACGGCTCCAGTCATGAGTACACCATCACGATGGGCGGCACGCTGGACATGGAGAATACCCTCACGGTGGCCTCCAGCAGCTACCGCGTGGCGTTCCAACCCAACGTGCAGCTTACCATCGAGAACGCCGGCGACACACCGGTCGTCAACCCGCGGCTGGTGATCAACGAACGGGGGAACTGGTACACATTCGAGTCGCTGCTTGAGGAGTTCACGCGGGGCGCCGAGACCGACCAGGACCGGGTCTACCTGATCTGGCAGAACATGCGGATGAACCTCTACCATGAAAGCCCGCTGTTCGGCAACAACGTGCCACACGATCCTGTGCGCCTGATGAACATCTTCGGCTTCAACCTTTGCGATGATGCGGGCAACTCCGGCTGCTCTCTCTACCACCACGGCGGCTTCCCGGGCTCGAAGAACCGAGCGCTCCATGGCCACGTGCAGTGCGAGGCGCTGGTGGGGCGCGAGTATCAGTTCATGGACATCGATATGGATTGCTTCTACCTTGATCGCGAGAACCACATCCCGGTCTCGGGCGACTCCATCGCGCGCGATCACGATCTCGCACGGCGGGAGCTGAACTACGGTCCAGTGGTCGGGCGGTTTGTGCCCAGTGAGGCGCCTGCGGCGCTGTTCGGGCCCGACGACGGTGAGGCTTTCCCGACTCTCCGTGGCCATGAGATCGCCTATACACTGCGTCCCGGCGAGCGTGTCGAGTTCCGCTGGGACAACATCGGCAAGATCTGCGCCGAGAACTCCGAGCGCGCGCACCAGCCGAAGTACTTCGGCAACTCGAAATTCGTCTACGAGCCGCATCTGAGCCCTGAGCGCGTCGCCTCTGACGCTGCGAGAGCCGTCGACATCGTGCCTGCGGTCAGCGGCGACGCCTCCGTCGCCGGCTCCTCGCGCGAGGCCTCGATTACCTACCGAATCTCAGTGCCCTACGCGATCTGCGGCGGGACGGTTCGCGCGGAGTTCACCGGCCGACGGCAGGACGACCGGTACTCAATCGCACTTTCGCTCGACGGGGAGCATTTCACGGAACTGTGGGCGGAGACCGGCGGAGCCGGGCATCGGGCCGAGGTCGCGCTCGAGGATGCGCTGGAGGTGCTCACCGATCCCGCGAAGTATGAATACTTCGTACGCGTGGGGCTGTCGTCGGCGGGGGAAGAGCCTTCGGCAGGCCTGCGCTCGCTCGCCATTGAGACGGACGTGATGGCCGCGCCCCAGTCGCTGCCCCGGCTGCGCCTGGGCAGCAACTCCTGCGTGTACAGCGACGAGACCGACGGACCTCACCGGGTGCGCATAACTCACCAGTGGCGCGAGACCGAGGCGATCACTCCGCTCGAGCCGCCACGGATGGTCTATCCGGGGCCGGGGCAACAGGTCGCGGAATCCATCCTGAAGTACGCCTGGGAGCCGGTCGCCGGGGCTGCGCGCTATCATCTGCAGGTCTCGCGCCGTGAGGACTTCGCGTGGCCGTATCGCACGAGCCTCGACGTAATGGTGCCGACGGTCAGCTACGTTGTACCCTTCACGGGCATCTACTCGCCGGACGTCACGTACTACTGGCGGATGCGGACCCAGGATCGCTGGGGCACGTGGGGGCGGTGGAGCGAGCCTCGTAGGTTCACCTGGCAGGGACCGCGGGTGCCGGTCAACGTGCGACTGGAGATGGACGGACCTATCGGCACGCTGCGGTGGAACCCCAACCCGCTCGGCGCGCGCCCCGTGCGCTACGCCGTCTTCGGCTCCGACGAGAAGGGCTTTCCGGCACATCGCGATCCCTACACCCGCTACACGATCGGTGAGGTGCCCGGCAACTTCATCGCCGAAACGGATCGCACCTCGATGGTGGTGATCTCGCCGGACGCGAACCACGAGAATATGAACCGCGTCTTCTACCGGGTGGTGGCCATCGACGCCGCCGGCACCGAAAGCGGCAACTCCGACTACGCCGAGGCGCCGCATCCATTCATCTTCAGCAGGCCCGCGTCTCGTGCGACCGCGGGCGAGAGGTACCAATACCAGGTCCGGAGCCTGCGATCGCTGGGCGACGCGCAGCACCGTTACGAGGCCCCCGGCGACCGGTTCTGGGACATTGAGAAGAACATCTTCGCGCTCGAGGATGGACCACAGTGGCTGTCGATCGATGCCGAAAGCGGACTGCTCTCGGGCACTCCGTCCGAGGCCGACATCGGTTCCGCGCGGGTGCAAATCGCGGTCACAAACCAGTTCGGGGGGCGCTCAGAGCAGGTCTTTGAGCTTCGGGTGGGAGGGTAACCCGGCGCGTCTCATTCGGCGGGAGGCAGGTGGTGAATCGAGCGCGGCGAATATATCAGTCGTAACACTGCAACGCATGGAGATGCAGGAGGGAAACACTATGATGTCGCGAAAGTTGGCCATTGTGCTGCTGATTGCGGCAACCGTGCTTGTTGTCGCGGTCATGGTCGGCTGCCCGGGCGAGGAGCCCGAGACGACGACTGTCGAGCCGCCGGATCCGGTAATGCAGGCGCCGGCGCCCGATGGCACACCGATGCCGCCGGAAGCAGGCGTCGAGCCTGCGGCACCGCCTGTTGACGCGGAGGTCGGAGAGGCGACCGAGGATGAGGAGCCTGCGGCCCCCGAGGCCGAGGAAACCGAGGCGGAGGCTGATGGCGGGGGCCAGTAGGGCGCCCGCTGCGCAGTCGGCCTGAAGGCCATCAAACGGAATAGATCGGGCGCGGCCGAATCGGCCGCGCCCGCGTTCCGTCCACACAGCGACGAGGCGCCGGAGGCGGTTCAGATCCCCTCCGGCAGTATCTCCGCGATCTCCACAGGCTCGCACCCGCGATCGACCGATTCGTAGCCTGCAAGTGAGATCGCCAGGGACTTGACGCCCTCCTCGTAGGGAATACTCGCCTCACCCTCGCCCATCACCGCATTGACGAACTCCACGAGCACGAGGTCGGCCCAGTTGTCGGGCGCGGCCTCCTCGACGTCACCGTCGTCAGTTTTCCAGCTGGCGTTCGGGCCGTCTATGGTCAGCAGTGCGCCATCGGCCACGACCTTGAAGCCGTTGTCCCACGCAACCTGCGGAACCAGCGAGCAGGAGAGCGTGCCCATCGAGCCGCTCTCGTACTCCAGGATCAGCGCGGTGGTGTCGGGGATCTCGAAGCCCTCGGCATACTCCACCAGGCCCGGGCCGGGCTCGTAGCCCGCCGGCGGCTCCCAGTCGCGGACTCGGGAGGTCTTGCCGATGACGCTCTTGACGTCGCCCGCGAGGAAGCGGCCGAGATCGAGCATGTGCGTGGCCTGCTCGACGAGCTGCCCGCCGCCCATGTCCATCTTCGTCCACCAGCTCTTGTTGGGCAGCCCGGGCATGTAGTAGTGCGCCTGGACCATCGCGATCGCGCGGTCGGAGAGCATCTTCTGCGCCTTCACGATCGGAGGCGAAAGCCTGAACATATAGCCGACCTGCGTGATGACATCATGCTCGCGGACCGCGTCAAGGACGCGGCCGGCCATCTCCATACTGATCGCGACCGGCTTCTCCACGAAGAAATGGATGCCGCGCCTGGCGGCCTCCTCTTCGATGTCCCCGTGCGCGAATGGCGGCGTGCAGATGACGATCGCGTCCGGTTCGACATCGTCATACATCTTCTCGAAATCCTCGAATGCCTCGCCGCCGTATTTGTCCGCGGCTTCCTGCGCACGCTCGAGGACGACGTCGCAGGTGGCGACGATCTCCATATCATCGTGTCTCTGCGCGCAGCTCAGGTGGCGGTTAGCGATCCCGCCGGTCCCGACGAATCCCAGTCGAACAGCCATCTCCTCCATCTCCCTCTATGCGGTTGAGCGCTCTCTGGCGCCCGTTGACTGCATGTCTCGCGCGCCCGCCTTTTCCTCGCGCCGAAGCGACTTCCTTTCCGCCAGGCGTCAGTCCTCGTCCTCAATCGCCGCCTCCGCCTCAGTCCAGTCGCGGCCACCTCTGACCCGCCGATAGGCCGCAAGCACGTCGATGGCCGCGGCCTTCTGCTCGCGCAGGTTGTCCTCCTGCGCCTGCGCCACGGCCCGAACCTGCTCGGCGAGCTCATTGAGGCGTCCCGCGTCGTCAGCCCGGCCCGACCTGAGCATGCTCTCGATCTCAGCCAGGCCCTCGTCCGATGGCGCGCGGTCGACGATCTCCAGGCTCTCAAGCCGGTCGAGCGCCTCCCTCAACTGGTCGGCGAAGGTGATGTACTCCCGCTGTCGCCGGTACATCCGCCCGATCATATACCGAATGTCATCGAAAAGCTCCGCGATCTCATCGCCCCTGCGCTCCAGTGCCTCGGGTCCCTGCTGCACGATGCGCTTGAACTCATCGACGGTGCCGCACACGTCGCTGTACTTCGTGGTGCGTCGCTCGCCGGATTCGGTCTGCGGCCGTTCGGCGGAGTAGAACGGCTCGGAGCCGTCGTAGCGCACGAGCGGAAGCGACATCGCCCCGCCATCCTCGTAGAGCAGCACGGGCGGCCGGTCCTCGTCGGGCCGGGCGATGGTTGCCCGGCCACGCGCCACGAAATCGACGACGGCCTGCCGATGCGGCTCAGGCGGTAGCCACTCGCCCCAGCGTTCGATGATCTGCTCCCTGCGGTCCATTGATGGGACCTCCCTTCGCGTGGTCGGCTCTGTGTTCGTCCGCAGCCGGCGGAGGACCTGCACCCGATGATCGCCAGCGCGGGCGCCGCGCTCCAGGAGTGGGGGAAAGCCGCGGTAGTTCACCGAATCGCCCCACGACGATCCCGGGGTCGTTGCACGGGAGGTCACGGCAGGTGCGTGGCCTTCCCCCCAGTGTGTTCAATCTCATCGTCGTGCGGTCAGTCGAGGCGCATCTTCGTGCCGGAGCGGAGCTTCGCGGCTGAGTTCCACCGGATGAAGGGGCGCGGGCACTGGTGGCGAAGAACACACCCGGCGCAATCACTGCGCGGGAGCGTGATGACGCCCGCCTGTTGCTCCCGTCGCCTGATCGGAGGCTGCAACTGCCATGCCCGGCGCAAGCCACGGGTCGCGACCGAATATCGTGAAGATGATCTGCCACGACCTCGGCCAGTATGTGGGCTGCCTCGGCGCGCCCATCGAGACCCCAAACATCGACGGGATGGCCGACGACGGGGTGCTGTTCTCTACGTATGCCTGCACCGCCGCCCAGTGCTCGCCCTCGCGTGGCTCGATCATGACCGGCCGCTACCCGCATAACAACGGGCTCGTGGGCCTCGCCCACATCGGCTGGGAGATCGGCGCGAATGAGGTCACGCTACCGATGTACCTTAACCGCGCCGGCTATCACACCCGCCTGATCGGCCACCAGCACGAGCACAATGAGCCCGCTCGTCTCGGCTACCAGACCATTGAGCAGACGGGGAATGACGCTCGAACCGTGGCGTCGGCACTGAGCGATTTCCTGCACGGCGACGCCCGGGACGGGCAGCCGTTCTTCGTGTCCGCCGGCGTTGCCGAGCCGCATCGCCCCTACGAACGCGAGGGCTACGACCGCGACGATCCCAACACCCTGCAGACCCTGCCATATCTTCCGGATCGCCCCGGGATTCGCGAGGATCTCGCGGGGCTGCACGGGCTGATCTGGCGGCTCGACGAGGCGGTTGGTATCGTCCTCGACGCGCTCGAGAGCAGCGGCCTCGCGCAGGATACGCTCTTCATCTTCACCACCGACCACGGCATCGCGATGCCCCGCGCGAAGGGCACCTGTTACGATCCGGGGATCATGACCACGCTCGTCATGCGCTGGCCGGGGCATTTTGACGGCGGCCGCAAGCATGACGAACTGCTGACCAACTGCGACCTGCTGCCGACGCTGCTCGACCTTGCGGGTGCGGAGGTGCCACCGCAGGTGGATGGCCGGAGCTTCCTGGGGTTGCTCGACGGCGAGGCCTACGAGCCCCGCGAGGATATCTTCTGTGAGATGACCTGGCACGACCAGTACAACCCCATGCGCGGGGTTCGCACGAACCGGTACAAGTACATCCGCAACTTCGGCCGCCGGCCGCTGGTTTACATGCCGGCGGACATCTATCGCGGCCCCGGCGGGCAGGAGATGATCGAGGACTTTTACAACGAAGTGCGCCCCGAGGAGGAGCTGTATGATCTCGAGGCCGATCCGCTTGAGCAGAACAACGTGATCGACGACCCTGACCACCAGGATGCAGCGTGGCGATTGCGCACCCGCGTCTATGACTGGATGGTCGAGACGAACGATCCTCTGCTGTATGGCGATTACGCACCCACGAAGCTCCAGCGCGAGCGCGCTGAGAACGAACCGCTCGACAACGCGGAACCGCACGTCTGAGGTGACCGACCGATGAAGCTGTGCCTTGGCATGAGACTGACGGGCGAGCCGGCGATGTTCGACCCCGAAGATCTGGCGTTTGCGGCCCATCTGGGCGTCCCGGCTGTGAAGATCTGCGGTCACGATCTTATCAGCCGCGAGAACGGGAATGTGCTGCACGCCGAGGACCTCGAGCGCATCATCGAGCAGCTTGATCAGTACGGGCTCGAGCTGGCGGTCTTCCTGCTGCCGCAGGGCCGCAACACCCAGTACTGGAATGCGCGTCTGGGCCGCCCGGAGCGGGAGCAGGAGGCGGAGGACGTGCGCGAGACCCTGCGCGTTGTCGGCAGCTTCGGGGTGCCCGTCGTGGAGTGGACCTGGAGCGTGCCAGACGTGTGGGGCAGCACGCGCGGTGAGGGACGCGGGGGCGCGGTGGTGCGGCGCTTTGACTACGAGGCCGTGAAGGACGTCGGCCCGGTGGAGGCGGAGGAGGCCATGGACGCCGACACGATGTGGGAGCGCATGCTCTGGTTCCTGCGCGCGATCATCCCCGTCGCCGAGGAGCAGGACATTCGCCTGGCCCTGCACCCGCACGATCCGCCGACGCCCTTCCTGCGCGGCGAGGCCCGCATCATCGGTACGATTGAGGGCCTGCAGCGGCTGTTTGAGGAGGTACCCTCGCCGGCCAACGGCCTGAATCTGTGCCAGGGCACGATCGCCGAGATGGGCGTGGACCCGATCGAGGTCATCTACCTGTTCGGGAAGCAGGATCGGATCAATCACGTTCATTTCCGGGACGTGAAGGGGTCTGTGCCGTTTTTCGACGAATCCTTTGTTGACGACGGCGACACCGACATGCTGGAGGCGATGCGCGCGTACCACGAGATCGGCTACCGCTACGCAATGATGCCCGACCACACGCCGCGGATCGCAGGTGACACGCCCTACGGGCATCGCGGGCGCGCCTATGCCATTGGATACATGCGCGCGCTCATCGATGCCGTCAGCAGATCATAGGCCGTCATTGGCCACACCAACCGTGCGAGGTGGAGGAGAGTTCGGTTGATATTGAAAAAGATCAGGTCCGAGGGACTTGCGCACCTGTCGTATGTGATTGGCAGCGGCTGTGAGGCCGCGGTGATTGACCCGCGTCGCGATGTCGATCTGTACATCGATATCGCTCGTGACGAGGGCCTGCAGATCACGCGGGTGTTCGAGACGCATCGCAATGAGGACTACATCATCGGTTCGCGAGAGCTTGCCGATCGCACCGGCGCCGAGATCTACCATCATGAGGCGACGGACTGGGGCTACGGCAACGACGTGGCGGAGGGCGACAGCTTCCGAGTGGGCTACCTGGTCCTTAAGGTCCTCCACACGCCCGGCCACACATTTGACAGCATCTCGATCGCGGTCTACGACACGGAGTTCAGCGACGATGAGGCCGTCGCGGTCTTCACCGGCGACGCACTGTTTGTCGGCGACGTGGGGCGCACGGACTTCTTTCCCGACCAGCGCGAGCACGTCGCGGGCCTGCTGTATGACAGCATCTTCGAGAAGCTTCTGCCGCTGGGCGACCAGACGATCATCCATCCGGCCCACGGCGCCGGCTCGGTCTGCGGCGAGTCCATAGCCAGCCGCGAGTTCTCCACCCTTGGCTATGAGCGCAGACACAACAGGATCCTGCAGATGACCGATCGCGATGAGTTCGTCAGGTTCAAGGCCGAGGAGTTCCACCACATGCCGATGTGCTTCGAGTACATCCATGCGGAAAACCAGGCCGGCCCGCAGCTGCTTCGTGAGGCGATAGAGGAGGAGCCCCAGCCGCTGACCGCGCCGCAGTTCGAGGCATTGCGCCAGGATGGCATGCTGGTGCTGGACCTGCGCGGCGCTGAAGCCTTTGGCGGAGCGCACATCCCTGGCGCGCTCAATATCACCATGCCCATGCTCTCGGGCTACATCGGCTATCAGCTCGAGTACGGCACACAGATCGGTCTCGTGGTCGAGAACCGCGCGATGTTCGAGAACGCCTGGGCCCAACTTCAACGCCTCGACTACCTTGACGTCGCGGGATGGCTCGAGGGCGGGATGGAGGAGTGGGCGGTCCATGCGCTGCCCTTCGACAGCATCCCGCAGATCTTCGTCGAGGAGATAAAGCGCCGCTACGATTCTGGCGAGCAGTTTCTGCTCCTCGACGTACGCAAGGACGATGAGTTCGAGCACGGCTCACTGCAGGGCGCGCAGCATATCTTCGTCGGCGAGCTTCAGGAGCGACTCGACGAGATCGGCGACACCCGCCCGATCGTGACCTTCTGCGGCACAGGCTACCGCGCCTCGAATGCCGCCTCGATCCTCAAGCGCAACGGCTTCGAGGAGGTCGAGAACTTCCTCGGCTCGATGCGGGCGTGCTACGAGACCGCGTGTCCGATGGAGCAGTAGGAGCAGGCAACGGGATCATGAGGAGGCAGTGGGGATGACGACACACACACGTACCTTTATGATGCTGACAGTGGCTGCGGTCGTCGCGCTGCTGCTGTCGGCGGGCTGTGAGCGAGAACCTGAGGGCGAGCCTCTGGCAGGCCAGCCTTCGGATCTCGTGGACAAGACGCTTGACGACCAGATGACGCAGGACGGACCGGAGGAGGGGCAGGAGGAGATGGCCTGGACGATCACATCGGATGCTTTCGCCGACGGGGAGATCATTCCCGAGAAGTACACGGCCGATGGCGCTGATGTCTCGCCGCCACTGACCTTCGAGGGCGTGCCGGAGGACGCGGTTGAGCTCGCGCTCATCTGCCACGACCCGGACGCGCCACGCAAGGGCGGCTGGACGCACTGGGTGGTCTATGGCATGGACCCGGAGATCGGCGGTCTGCCCGAGGACATCCCGCCTCAGGAGACGCTCGATGATCCGCAGCTGATCCAGGGCGTGAACTCCGGCGGTGACATCGGATACATGGGGCCGGCGCCGCCGCCTGGCAGACCCCATCGCTACCAGTTCCGGGGGTACGCCCTGCGCGAGCGGCTTGAGCTTGAGCCGGGCGCCACGAAGGACCAGCTCGAGGCGGCGATGGACGGGAAGATCATCGGCGAGGCGATGCTCGAGGGACTCTACGGCCGCGACTGAGCCTGACGCCGACCGACGAAAAACGCGGATGCGGGGGAGCCTCTCCCGCATCCGCCACCCACGGAGGGAGATCATGCGACTGATCAGCTGTCTCGCGGCTATCATCATGCTCGCCTCTTCCGCCTGCGCCCAGGAGGGCGAGCGTTACATCTTCGAGGATTTCGAGAGCGTCGAGGGGTGGGAGGGCTTCGAGCTTTCGACCGAGGTCGCCCACTCGGGCAATAGCTCGGCTTTGTGGCGCAACCATCCTCAGACGCCCTCAGTCAGCAGCAGCGAGATCCCGCACGACTGGTCGGAGTATGGCGCGTTCACATTCTGGGTGCACAACCAGACCGAACTCGACGCGCGCTTTATGTGCATTATCTCCTCCGAGAACCCCGCGACCGAGGGCATGGACTACTGGTCGGTCGCCGTGCCGCTGAACTTCACCGGCTGGCGTCGCTTCGGCCTGCTGCTGCGCGATAACTCCGGCGTGCGATCCCCCCGAGGCTGGGACCAGGTGGATTCAATCCGCTTCACGGCCACAGGGTGGGAGAATGAGCCGCATCCCGAGGCGGTGGTTCATATCGATCAGCTCGAGCTGCGCAGTGACATCGGCGGCCCAGGGCCGCTACTGTCGGACGAGGAGTTCTTCTCCCTACTCCGCACCGATATAGAGGGGCTCAGGCCGGTCCACGAGGCCGTCGCGGCCGGCGACTATGCCCTCGCGAAGGCGGAGCTTCTCAACTACTTCCGTAATCGAGACTGGCCCGAGTGGACCTTCGATCCGAGAGACTACGACCAGAATCGCGACCCGGACTTCGACACCTCGCGCGCCGACTACGTGCTCTCACATATGTTCGACCGCTTCGGACGCGAGGCCTATCTGGGCGAGGACATCGACTGGAAGTTCAACGGCTTCGACCCTGACGAGCCCGAGTACACCCCCGAGTGGACCTATCAGCTCAACCGCTTTCAGAACTGGCGCATACTCGGGGAGGCGTGGTGGGCCACCGGCGATGACAAGTACGCCGAGGAGTTCGTCTCGCAGATGCTCGACTGGATTCACGACGAGCCCGCGCCCGTGCTCGGCAACCCCAACTCCGGCCCGACCTGGCGCACGATCGAGCAGGGGATACGCACCGCCGGCTCGTGGATGGACGCCTACCATTACTTCCTCTTCGCCGACGCCATGACGCCGGAGGCGCACTGCACCTTCCTCAAGTCGTGGGTCGAACATGGCCGCACACTCACCAGGATGACCGTCGAACACCCCGAGCACGGCGGCAACTGGGTCACGATGGAGTGCAACGGACTGGCGCACATCGGTGTGATGTTCCCCGAGTTCACCGAGGCCGAGCGATGGCGGGAGGTGGCCTACGGAAGGCTGCTGATGGAGCTGGACCGTCAGGTCTACCCCGACGGCGCCCAGAAGGAGCTTTCGACCGGATACCACCAGGTCGCGCGTAGCAACTTCAAGCGCGCCACCGATCCGGCCCTGCGCAACGGTTTCGAGATCCCGGGCGATTACATGGATCGCCTCAAGCGCATGTATGAATACAACCTTCTTGCAATGAAGCAGGACGGGCGCCTGCCGCCGCTCAACGACTCCGGCGACACAAACGTGCTCGGCTCCCTGCGCGAGGGCTACGACATCTGGGGCGACGAGCGCTTCCTCTGGGGCGCGACACTCGGCTCCGAGGGAGAGCCGGTGGCCGAGCAGTCGCACTTCTTCCCATGGGCCGGGCAGGCCGTCATGCGCTCAGGCTGGGAGCCCGATGACCTGTACATGATGTTCGAGGTCGGGCCCTTCGGCACCGGCCACCAACATGAGGACAGGCTCGGCATCTACCTCTACGGCTACGGGCAGCCGCTGCTGACCGAGGCCGGCACCTACGTCTACGATCGCTCCAAATGGCGTCGGTTCGTGCTCTCGACCGCGGCCCACAACACGATCATGGTCGATGGCATGGGCCAGGCTCGGCGGGGACTGCCCGAAACCTACGAGACCGACACCCCGCTCGAGGGCGTCTGGACGAGCACGCCGCTGTTTGACTGGTGCGTGGGACGCTATGAGGAGGGCTACGGCGCTGAACGCATGCCGGTGACGCACGAGCGCAGCGTGATCTTCGTGAAGCCGGGCCACTTCCTGGTGATCGACCGGCTGCTTGAGGCCGAGGGTGAACACACCTTCGAGGCGCTCTTCAACTTCGACGCCGAGGAGGCTGAGATCGCGGAAGATGGCCTCACGGTCTCGAGTGCGAATGCCGAGGGCCCCAACGTCACCCTCATGCCTCTGGCGACCGACGGCCTCTCGCTTCGGATCGTGAAGGGCCAGGAGGATCCGGTTCTGGGCTGGATACCGCGCGCCAACCACCGCGCGATACCGACGGCCGTCTACAGCAGGTCCGGGGCCACGCCGCAGCAGTTCGTGACGCTGATCGTGCCGCATCCGGACGCCCAGACCCCCGACGTGCAGGCTGAGGTCCTGCGCCGGACGGAGCAGATGATCGCCGTCCGCATAGCCCATGACGGCGCGGAGGCAACGGTCCTCTACGCGTTCGATGAGCCGCAGGTGATGGAGGCCGGCGGCGTCGCGACAACGGCCCGTGTGGCCGTGGTTCGCCGCGGCGCGGATGGCGGCGTTACAGGCGCGCTTTCGGGAGGCACCGAGCTGCGCGTCGATGGTGAGGTGGTGCCACTCGCCCGGCACCAGCGGTGATGGAGGCCGGCGCGTCTGGAGGCTTGAGCCGACAGGATGACGCGGCGCCCCCGCGCGTTGCGATCGGGAGGCGATAGACGGAGCACGGTTCGCTGGTCAGGATCATTCGGGAGCGCATGTCGGACGAGCCCGTCCGTCACGTTCGGCATGCGCTCACAACCATGTGGATTGCGTCGATTCTCGGGATCATAGGCTTCGCGGCCTACATGACCTTCTCGGGCGGCCTTGACATCCCCCGAGCCAGCGGACGGCGGCAGCTGGCTGACTACCTCTTCCCGGCGGGTCTCTCCTTCGTCGCCCAGTACGTGGACGCATCCCTCGGCATGGGCTGCGGAACGACCCTCACTGTGCTGTTGGTGATGCCTGGCTTCCCGGTCATCCAGGTCGTCGTGGCGGTGCTGCTACAGCAGCTCGTGGCGGGCGGTCTCGGTGCGATCGCGCATCACGCGGTCGCGGTGACCGCGATGTCCGAGGCCATGAGCTGCATCGGCGGATTCGTCGCCTGCGCCACTATGGGCGTCGATCTGCCGTGGCGCCTGTTCGGAGCGCTGATTGCCGGCGGCGCGCTCGCAGCGATCTTCGCTGTCGCAACAGTGCGCGCCCTCCCTGAAGTCGGGCTCAACCGCGTGATCTCCGGGACATACAGCTCCCCTGGCGCTCTGCTGCTGTACGCCGGCCTCAGCTGAGGCGCCACCGGGCGGGCGTGAGCAATTGTGCGTGTCTCCGTTGACGAATCTCAGAGCATGTACCGGCTCAGGTCCTCATCGCCCGCGAGGTCTTTGAGCTGCGACCGGACGTAATCGGGATCAACGGTGATCTTCTGGCCGGAGACCTCAGGCGCCTCGAACGACAGCTCCTCGAGCAGCCGCTCCATGAGCGTGTAGAGCCGCCGCGCGCCGATGTTCTCGGTCTGATCGTTGACCTCGACGGCTATCCGTGCGATCTCGTCGAGCGCCTCTTCGGTGAACTCGATCTCCACACCCTCGGTCTGCAGCAGCTCGGTGTACTGGCGCACCAGCGAGTTCTCCGGCTCAACGAGGATCCGGCGGAAGTCCTCCTCGGTGAGGCTATCGAGCTCGACGCGAATCGGCAATCGTCCCTGCAGCTCGGGGATCAGGTCCGACGGGCTGGAGACGTGGAACGCGCCCGCGCAGATGAACAGAATGTGGAGGGTGTCGCACGGCCCGTACTTCGTCTGGACCGTTGAGCCCTCGATGATCGGCAGGATGTCGCGCTGCACACCCTCCCGCGAGACGTCCGGCCCTCCCGCGCCGGTCGAGGCCTCACGTCCGGCGATCTTGTCCAGCTCGTCGAGGAAGACGATGCCTGACTGCTCGGTCCGCTCGATGGCCTCTGCGGCGATGGCGTGGCTGTCAATCAGCCGCTGGGCCTCCTGCTCGGTCAGCACCTCGCGGGCCTCCGCCACGGTCATCCGTCGGGTCGTGGTCTGTTGCGGGAAGATGTTACCGAGCATCTCCTGCATGTTGAAGCCCATCTCCTCCATGCCCTGCGGGGAGAAGATCTGCAGGTTCTGCATGGTCCCGCCCTCTTCGACCTCCACCTCGACCTCATGGTCCTCGAGTTCGCCGCTTGCCAGTCGTCGCCGGGTGTACTCGCGGACCTTCCTCTGTTGCTCGCGCTGCTTGCGCAGCCGCTCCTGCTCGGCCTGAATCTGCTCGGCCGTCTGCTGCTGGCCGCCCATGCCCGGCATCCCCCACATCGGCGCCTGCGGCGGCTCCTCTCCACCGGCGAGCTGTTCGAGCAGCCGCTCCTCCGCCAGTCGCTCGGCCTCGGATCGCACGCGCTTGAGGTGCTCCTTCTCCACCATCCGGTAGGCGACATCCACGAGGTCGCGGATGATCGACTCCACGTCCCGGCCGACATATCCCACCTCGGTGAACTTCGTCGCCTCGACCTTGATGAAGGGCGCCTTCGCCAACTGTGCCAGCCGCCGGGCGATCTCGGTCTTTCCCACTCCGGTGGGCCCGATCATCAGGATGTTCTTGGGGATGACCTCATCGCGCAGGTCCTCCGCGATGTGCTGGCGCCGCACGCGATTGCGCAGGGCGATCGCCACGGCCCGCTTCGCATCGTTCTGTCCCACGATATATCGATCCAGCGCCGCGACGATCTCCCGCGGCGTCAGCTCGTTGCTCAGGCTTGGCACGTCCGTCTGCTTGCGGAACATCTGTCATTTCCCCTTGGGGCTTGGGAACACGGCGCCAGGCACGGGGCGCCGCGTCATCTCGCTCTCGCCAACCGACCTGCCGTCACGCGTCTCGCTCGTTCGGCAGTTCCTCGATTGTTAGGTTACCGTTGGTATACACGCAGATCTCGCCGGCGATGCGCAACGCCTTCTCGGCGATCTCTCGCGCCGACAACGAGGTCTCCCGCAACAGCGCCTTCGCCGCGGCGGTGGCATAGCCGCCGCCCGAGCCGATCGCCATGACGTCCTCGTCCGGCACGATCACGTCACCCGTGCCGGAGATAAGGAAGATGTCATCCTCATCGGCCACCAGCAGCAGCGCCTCGAGCTGTCGCAGAACCTTGTCGGTCCGCCACTGCTTCACCAACTCCAGGCACGCGCGGGGCAGATTCCCGTTGTACTCGTCCAGGCTCTCCTCCAGCCGCTCGAACAGCGCCAGTGCGTCCGCCGCGGCCCCCGCATAGCCGGCGATCACGTCACCATCGCGCATCGTGCGCACCTTCTGCGCCGTGGACTTCACGATCGTATCCTCGATGCTCACCTGGCCGTCGCCGGCCATCGCGGTCTTCCCGTCGCGTCGCACCACGATGATAGTCGTCGAACGTGTCATCTTCATTCCTCCGAGGCGCCCGTCTCACCGGGCCCGCTGTCGTCCGCCAGCGGGTGGGCGGCCTGATATGCCTGCTTCACGCGCTCCGTGCTCAGATGCGTGTAGACCCCGACAGTGTTCAGCGATCGATGCCCCAAGAGCGCCTGGATCGTGCGCAGGTCGGCGCCGCCGTCGAGCATATGCGTCGCGAATGTGTGTCGGAGCGCATGCGGGGTGATCCTGCTGCTCGCGGCCGTCTGAAGCACGTACCTGTCCACACGCTGCTGGACGGCGCGCACCGACAGTCTCCGCCCACTCTTTGTCAGGAACACTGCATCGTCATCCGGCTCGGACGACTTGCGCAGCAGCCTCTCGCGACCATCCGAGATATACCCGCGCAACGCCCGCGTCGCCGGCTCGCCCAGCAGTACGATCCGCTCGCGGTTACCCTTGCCCACCACCCGAACCTGGCGCGCCGCGAAGTCGATGTCCGCGAGATCCATCGCCACCAGTTCGCTCACCCGCACGCCGGTGGCGTAGAGCACCTCGAGGATCGCGCGATCGCGCTGGCCGAGCGGCGTGCTCTCGTCCGGGGCCCGCAGAAGCTGCTGCACCTCGTCGTGATACAGATGGGCCGGCAGCTCCCTGCGCCGCTTCGGCGTTGGCGCGATCGCCGCCGGATTCTGCTGCACCGCGTCCTCCTGCAGCAGGTAGCGGAAGAACGAGCGCACGGCCGCAAGCTTCCGGGCCATGCTCGAGCTCGCATACTTCTGCCTCGCCAGGTCGGCGAGGAATTGCCGCACGGTGCGGTAGCTCACCGCCTGCCAGTCGTACGCACGGTCCTCCCCCCACTCGCTGGCCAGGAAGTCGGCGAACTGCGTGACGTCCTTCGCGTAGGCCTCAGCAGTGGCCGGGGAGAGTTGCCGTACATCGGTCAGATAGCGCAGGAACCCGTCCAGCCATCCCGCGTGCATGAGCATTCAGCGCCTGCTGCCACGGTGTGCAGCGATCTGTCTGCAATGATACTCAATCTCTCTGCCTGAGCGAAACTGCTACCTCATTGCCTGTTGCGCCCATTGCCCCGCTGCGGCTACCGCCGCCTCGATCTGCCGGGCGCGCCGCTTGTCCTTCGACCTGCCACGGTCCTCCGGGTACTCAGGCAGCATTCCGAAGTTGGCCCGGGGCATCGCACCATCGCCGGCAGGCACCCGCGCGAGCGCCCGGCACAGCGCTCCACATA
>JALGTR010000137.1 GCA_029821265.1 Candidatus Zipacnadia bacterium | reverse complement strand
GAAGCATGGCTGCGATTCCACGTCTGGAACGGTGGTCGCCACGTCGAGCGCATCCGTGAGGCCGTGAAGGCCGGCAACCCGGACGCACCGCTGTTCTCGTGGTTCACCATGTCGCTGTATGAGGCGGAGGCGACAGGCCCGCACGCGGAGATATACCACGAGCGGGTGCGGGAGGAGCGGGAGATCGGCTACGATATTGCGCAGTTCCTGCCGCACCTCGACTACGCGAATATGGCGAATGGGGTCTATCCGCACGGAGAGGAGACGTGGGAGGAGCCGTTCGGCCTCACGTGGGCATTCAACCGCGTTGAGGCGACCGTGGACAATCCCTGGGAGGTCCCCCTCGCGCCGTGCCTGAACTTCGGCGGGGGAGCCACGCGGTCGTGGACAAACTTCGACTACCTGCGCTGGCAGGCGAAGACCCATATCGCACAGGGAGTGCGCGGCCTGGATTTCTGGATGCTCCCATTCTTCGACGGGCGGCATTACACGCTGCTGTCGGAGCTTGCGCGGGTTCTCAGCGCTACCGAGGGGATCGTCTGGGAGGGCGAACGGTCGGAGGACCGGCTTTCGGTTGAGCCGCATCCGGACGTGTTCTGGCGCGCGTTCGAGTCGCAGGGACGGCTGATGCTGGGGATGACGAATCGCTCGCTGGAGCCCGTAACGGTGCGCGTGACGCCCGAGGCCGGCGTTACCGCCGGTCGGCGGGTGCTGACGGACGAACCGGTGGGCGCGAGAGTCACGATTCCGCCGCTTGACGGCGTGTTCATGGTCTACCGGATACAGTGACGATGCCGTGGCGGAGGTTGGCAGACATGAGGAGGCCCACGATGACGCTTTTGCTGGTAGTCGCGCTGCTTGTGCTAATGCTTGCCGTCACCGCCGGCGCGCAACAGACTGATGGTCGGGTGTTGACCATCTCCACGCTGTGCCTTCTCGACAGCGAGGAGGCGATGACCCGCGAGGCGCTCGTGGCCGCGATCGAGGACGCGGCCTCGCGCGGGCAGCACGACCTGATCGTCGCACCACTGACGCCCTTCGTGTCATTCCGCGAGGGCGCCGAGGCGACCGACCTCGTCGCATGGGCGGACCTGGCGCGCAAACATCGCACGTATCTCGCGCTCGCGATGCCCGAGGCCGGGGCCGATGGGAAGACCTATCACACATCGGTGGTTCTCGACCGCGAGGGCAACGTGGCGGGCACATATCGCAAGAGTCACGCGGTGGCCGATGATGGCATCGCGCTCGGAGACGAGTTGCCGATCATCGAGACCGATTTCGGGAAGCTCGGGATGACGATCACCTCGGACTTCTACTTCCCCGAGGTCTACACGGTCCTCGCCATGAAGGGCGCCGACATCCTGGTCTGGCAGCACTTTCCGGAGCGTTTTCGGGAGCACTACCAGTGGAAGCCGATGCTCCGGGCACGGGCGATGGACAATCACTGCCATATGGTCACCTCCATGTACGCCGATCCGCGGACGTACATCACGAACCGTTACCGCTCGGGCATGCGTGGCGCGGCGTGGGGCAGGAGCATGATCCTGAACCGCTCGGGTGTTCCGATGGCCGACACGGCGTATGAATCCGGCGCGGCAACCGCATTCGTGGATCTTGATCGGCGCAAGGTCGACCCCTACCCGTTCTACGAGGGCGAGCCACTGTTCTTTGTCAACTGCATGGGTGACCGCACCGCCTTCCAGCCGATCGCCGATCCGTGGGAGCCACCCGCGTTGCCGCAGTACGACAGGCGCACCGCGCGCGTGGCGGTCGGCTACTTCTGGCCGGATGAGATCTGGACGAGCGAGAGCTACCCGGACGCGGTGTTCCGCATCCTCGATGAGGCGGCCGAGCTTGAGCCGGACATCGTGTTGCTCTCGGAGATGGCCGCGCGCGAGGGCAGCGAGGTCATGCTGCGCGCGCTCGACGACGTGGCCGAGCGGGCGCGCGAGATGGACGCGTGGATCATCATTGGCGGCCTCGACACCGAGGGCGACCGCAGCCACGCGTGGGTCTGGAACCGCGAGGGCGAGGTGGTGCTCAAGGAGCCGATCTACTGGACGCGCGGCTTCCCTGAGATCGCGGTGCTGGACACCGACTTCGCGCGGATCGGCATTCACACCTGTGGCGATCTGTACATGCCCGAGATCGACCGCGTGCTGGCGCTCAAGGGCGCCGAGATCATCTTCGACCCCAGCCAGATGTGGGGCGCGTCAGGTGAGAGCAACGAGATGCTGTTGCGCGCCCGCGCGATCGACAATGGGGCGTGGATGGCCTGCGCGCACTGGGTCACCTCGGACCCGGGCCTGCGCAGCGTCATCATCGACCCCTACGGCAAGGTGCGGGCCGCGTCGGCATTTCAGGATGAGGGCGTCATCGCGGTTGACATCGACTTCGACGAGCAGAAGGTATACTACGCGGGGATGAAGGCCCAGCAGCCGACGCCCGGCGAGAGCGGGATCGAGTCATACTACCGTGCGGACATGCCCGAGCAGCGTGAAGGGTGGCGGCAGATGATCTTCGAGAACCGCCGCCCGGAGCTTTACGGGATCATCCCCTCTCACAACCCGGTCACGATGCAGTATCGTCCTGAGCAGTGGCCGGGGTAGCAGTTCGAGAGGCATGCGACAGTTCTGCGCCAGATCCGCCACATGCTTACGCGGACTACGGCCCGTCCAGGGGTGCAGCCGACGCACTCGCGTAAGCGCGCGACAGGCGGGTTTCGTAGCGCGGAGAGGAGCGCCTTCTGGCTGAGTCGAGATACCGGACGAGATTAGGAACGCACCCAGAGGACGCCGGCGACCGCCCTGCGGCCGCGGCGCGCCCTGCCGTCACCATGCGGGCTCTCGTGCTTGGCGGTGCGTTGATCCCCTTCAACGTCTACTGGGTGATGATGGTCGAGGGGATCTGGCACACCGGTCACCCGAGCGTGATGGCCCTGCCGTGGGGCGTGGTCTTCAACATCATCCTGCTGCTGGTGGTGAACGCGCTCCTGCGCATGGTCCGCCCGCGCTGGGTCTTCACGCAGGCCGAGCTGGTGACGGTCTACGTGATGGTCGGGATCGCGGTGATGCTTGCCGGCCACGACACGCTGCAGCTTGGCGTTCCAAATCTCTCGCATCCGTGGTGGTTCGCCACTGAGGCGAACAACTGGGATGACCGCATCTGGCCCTATCTGCCGGAGTTCGCGATGGTCTCCGACCTGCAGGTGCTGGAGCCGTTCTACGAGCATGGGGAGACCCTCTACCGCCGCCCCCGCATCCTCGCCTGGCTGTGGCCGACACTGTGGTGGTGCGCGGTCATACTCGCGGTGGGGCTGGTGATGGTGGGCATCAACGTGCTCTTCCGCAAGCAGTGGACGGAGCACGAGAAGCTCAGCTTCCCGATCGTGCAGCTTCCTCTGGCGATGACCGAGGGCGGCGGGAGCCGAAGCTTCTTTGCCGACCCGGTGCTCTGGATCGGTATAGGCCTCGCGGCGGCGCTGGACATATACAACGGTCTGCATTTCTTCTGGCCCTCCCTGCCGCTGATCGACGTGCGGCACAACACGACGCATTTCATCGACGCGCGAAGCTGGGGCAACCCCTGGAGCGCGATGGGGCGGATGCCGCTGCCCCTCTACCCGTTCCTGATCGGCCTCGGCTTTCTGATCCCGCTGGACCTGTGCTTCTCGATGTGGTTCTTCTACATTGCGCGGCAGCTCTCGAAGGCCTTTGCGTCGGCGATCTCCATCCCGCTGATGCCCGGGCTGCCCTACCTCAGCGAGCAGTGCTTCGGCGCGTGGTTCGCGCTGTTCGGCTACGCCATGTGGATGAGCCGGCGCTATCTGCGGGAGCTCGGGCGAAGCATTTGGGAGGGCACGATCTCCGACGAGGTCCAGGCCGGTGACCCGATGAGCCATCGGGCGGCGATTGGCGCGATCATCGCGGGACTGGCCTTTCTTGCGTGGTTCTGTGTGCGGTGCGGCATGACCATCGCAGCCATGGCGCCCTTCCTGCTGTTCGTCATAGTGATCCACACCACGCTCACGCGGGTGCGGGCCGAACTGGGGCCACCGGCGCACGAGATGGCGGGAAACGTCAACGCGGCGCATCTCGAGTTGATCTTCGCCGGCAGCCGCAACCTCGGTCCCGCGAACCTCACGATTTTCCCGCTGTTCTGGTGGCTGACCGGCCGCGGCTACCGCACGACGCCGATGCCGATCCAGCTCGAGGGCTTCAAGATGGGGCAGGTCTCCGGCGCCGAGCCCAACCGGCTCGCCATCGGCATGGCCATCGCGTTTGTGCTTGGCGGCTTCTTCAGCTACTGGGCAGCGGTGCACCTGACCTATCAGTACGGCACCACAGCACTGATTAGTCACAACCGCGGGCAGTGGAATGCGCTCGACTCGTGGCTTGCCTATCCGACCGATCCGAGCTGGCAGCGCATGACTTTCATCGGCGTGGGCGCACTCGCCACGTGGGGGATGATGTGGATGCGACTGCGCTTCCTGTGGTGGCCCCTACATCCGGCGGGTTACGCGCTGGGGCTGGTCTTCGGTGTCGAGTACTTCTGGAGCTGCCTGCTGATCGCGTGGGCGATCAAGTGGGCAATCCTGCACTGGGGCGGGCACCGGGCCTATCAGCGCTTCCTGCCCTTCGTCTACGGGGTGATCATCGGGGAGTACGCGATCGGGGCCTTTTGGAGCGCGATGAGCGTGATCCTCCAGCGACCGCTCTACGACTTCTCGCCGGGGTAGGACCTCAACGCCGGCGCCGCCGTGCGCCCCATCTGTCGTGAACGTGCTACCCCACGCCTGATCGTGGAGGGCAGGCCCGCGCGTGTCCTCGATGCAGGATTAGCGCACCCTGAAGCTGCCGCGGACGATGGCGTTGATCTGGGGCGCGCGGACGACGATCTCGTAGCGCCCGGGCAGAGCATTCACCGGCACATCGATCCGCCGCGCGCAGGAGCCGTTCTCCGTTGCGGTCGAGCCCCCGAAGCGTGAGACCTCGCGACCGTCAGGACCGATCACGCTGATCTCCAGCAGATGCTGGCCGGACGCCGTGCGACCCGCCTGGTTGAGCAGGCGGGCTCGATAGCGCAGCGTTTCGCCCGGCTGAACCTCCGGGGTCACGACGTCGAGATCGACGCCTGCCGGCCGCTCGGGCAGGATCGCCACCATCTGCGCGCTGCGGCCCGCCAGCGCCGCCTGGAAGGCGCATCTGGCCTCGCCGCGCAGATCCAGCGCGATCGGCCGCATGGTCGTCATGTCCACCGCCCAGCGCGGCTCGAAGGGCAGGCGGTTCACCTCCACGGTTCCCTCGTTGCGCTCCGGATGGTGGTTGACGACCGTCACCAGTGCTGCGTGCTGGTTCAGGCGGACCCCCGCCTCCATCTGCCCCGGCGCGTCCGCGGCGTTGCACAGCGCTGTGGCGCCGCCGAGCAGCTCCGGCACCGCGAGGCGCATCGCAGCGGCCCGCGCAAACAGGTCCTGCTCGATGGCCTCCATGTAGGCCTCCTCGATGTCGAAGTCCAGCCGCACGACCGCGCCGTCGCCGTGCTCGACCAGACGCCAGGTGAGGTCGTCCAGCGCGCCGAACGGTCGCTCGGCAGCATCGTCGAAGTCCCATGGCAGTCCGAGCGGCTCACCGGTGATGTCGATCTCCGGGACCTGATCGATGATCAGCCGCCCGCCATCACGCACGTAATCGATCAGCTTCCCGGCCAGGTCGCGCTCGAGGATCTCGCAGCCGAGCAACAGCAGAGCGTCGCGCTCTATCGGCTCGCGCTGCTCAACGAGTATCTCCGAGCTGATCGCATCGGTCATTCCAAAGCCCTGTCGCAGGAGCGCGAGCGTGTACTGATGCGGACGGTGTCCGTTGGCGATGAGGGCCTGTGCGTACGGGTAGACCATCGCCACACTTGCGGGCGGCCGCTGCTGACGCGTCAGCAGCGGCCCCACGCGCCGGATCGCCCGGAATGCCTCGCCGGCCTTCTCCCAGCGCTCAGGACGGGAGCTGACACCGGTGCCGAACGGCCTGTGGATGAATGTGTTGAGGTAGTTCGCGCCATGCGCGATGGCTGTGAATGCCGTCTCCGACGTCGCCTCGGCGGGGTTCTTCTGATAGGGCCAGTTCCGGTCATCAAGCTCAACGTAGAAGCCCCACGGCCTGCCCAGGTACTGCGCGACCGAACGCATCATGCACAGTCCGTAATCCGCCTGCACCATTCGCAGCTTCTGCGAGGCGGGGTAGAAGTACGGGTAGATATCGAAGTCAATCATCCCCGCCTGGCGGCTCCAGGAGAGCACGTCCTGACAGCCCGAGAGGCTCCGCCCGTAACCGAGACCGCCGCTGTCGTAGGTGAGAAGCAGGTGATAGTCGCCGGGATGCCCGTCACGCAGCTCTCGTGTCTGCGCGAATGCGTCTTCGATGTAGTAGCCCAGGAAATCGGCCAGCCGCCACCGCGCCAGGGTATCGTCCTCGTCGATCTCCTCAACCGGGCGCCAGGGGGCGCCGTAGCGCTCCTCGAACGCCTCCCGGCATCGATCCCCGCAGTTCAGATTCTCCGCGGCGATATGCGGCTCATCGAGGATCTTGATGCTCAGCAGGCGCGCAACGCGGTCGCAAACGTCAAGCTGTGGCTCAACCCGGTCGTGCAGCCGCTGGCGATGCTCCTCGGTGAACGGCGATACGGGCATGCCGTTGCGACTGAGCAGGGTCAGGGAGTGGTACTCGAAGAACGTGGCCATGCCCAGCTCCATCGCCCGGGCGACGGCTTCGTTCTCGACCCTTTGCTGCACGCCAAGCTTATCGGCCGCCAGCCGCGTGGCTCCCACGTGGGCGCCGGCGTTCAGTCCGTGCTCCCACATGTCCTCGACACGTGCCAGCGCCATCTCGCGATCCATCATGTGCCCGCCGCCGCTGGTATCCAGCACGCTCATGATCGGGTAGAAGTCCTCCATCACGAGCGGATCGACGATCAGCACGCGGTCGGTCTCCCGCACCACGGGCTCGTTGCCCTCGCGCACAACCACCTGTAGCCGGTACTCACCACTGCGCAGGTTCGGTAGCCGTTCGGCGTATGTCAGCGGGTCGGCGGCGGTTCGCGGCTCCCACGAGAGCGCCTCCACCCCGCGGTCGTCGATCAGCGCGCAGTCGACGGTCAGATCCGACAGAGCGGGCAGATCCAGCTGTCCGGCTTCGGGTCCGGAGATGATGATCGGGACCTGATACGTGTCCCCGGCCTCGGCAGTCGCGTCCTCGAATGGCGCCTCGATCTCGATGCGGAAGTCGCCCATGTCCCACTGCCGCAAGTCCTGCATCCACACGTGCAGCGAGTCGTCGGGCACCTGTATGCGCAGAGGCCCGCGCTCGGTCTCGATCGTCAGGTCGAGCCCATGGCCGTCGAAGATCCGCCGCCCGGTCTTGGCAGGCAGCGTGCCCTCCGTCGTGCCATCGCGTTGTTCGGCCACGAAGGGGAGGCCGGCGTAGGTGCCCGCCGGAAGCGCGATCATCGTCGATATGCGCTGCACGCGCACGTCCTGGACGAACTCGTAGCGGCAGTCGATGCGCACACTGCCGTCGGGCTGCAGCCGTGCGGTGCGCTCGACGCGCTGGATGCGGTCATCCTCGCCGAAGTCCATGTCTGCTCGATCTGCGTGGGTTACCCCGGTTGTTGTCAGAGCCGGGGTCAGCCCGTTTTCCCGCGTTGTCTGCACGTCGGTCGCCCCGGACTGATCGTGCAGTGCCGTGTCGCTGCCGGGCGGATAGACCCAGATATCTCCCAGCCCCGGCAGGCTCACAGGCAGTGCTCCTTCGGCAAATGCCAGCGTGAGCGTGCTGTAGGAGACGTCCATGGACGGCAGTCCGCGCCGCCGCAGGTCCACCCTGAACTCCGCCTGCGCGCCAGGCTCGAGCATCCACTGATGCGCCGCCCAGGTGACCTCGACTGCGCATCGGTTCTGCGCCTCGATCGTGAAATCGCGTACGTCGGTCACGCGGCCGCGACGGTCCAGCACCTCGACCGTGCACTCGATCTCCCGCTCGCTCTCCTCCACGGCGGGGAGCGCGATCTCGAAGCCGGCGTCGCTCCCGGTGATCCTCTTCTCTATGCCCAGCCCGGGCACCCGCAGGCGGATCGCACTCGCCGTCTCAGTCGCCTGCGCCGAAACCGTCACGGTCGCCGGCGTCACGACGCTCTCGGGCGGCAGCTCGATGTTCGTCAGTTGCGCCTCCGGCGCGCGATTGCTCGCCCAGCGCAGCAGTACGCGAACGAGGTCATCCGCCAGGTCGGTGCCAAGGAAGTGACCGTCGCTGGTGGAGCCAAACTCCTCCCAGGCGTTGACCAGCGCCACGCGTCCGTCTCCGAAGCTGCCCGTGATCAGCAGCGGATCGTCGGCGACGGTGTAGACGACCTGCGCGTCCTCACGCGGGGTCAGGGCATGTAGGTGGCTGACGTTGCCCAGACGCTGTGCCGGAAGCCCCGCGGCCAGCGGATGCCCGGTGCTCTCCGGCGGGATATGCCGCCAGACGTCCTCAGCCCCCGGTTCGAATGTCACCGGTAGCACGCGCCTGATCGGGAGCCGGAAATCCTGGGCGTGCGTCAGCGTGTTCGGGCCGCCAAAGAAGATCATTCCCGCGCCGGAGTTGACCAGGCTGCCGAGCCAGCCCGCCTGCTCTTGCGTCATCACCCACGGGTCCACGTCGATGACCACGATCACGTCGTAGCCGAGCATCTCCTCGAGCGTCTCCGGGAAGCCCCAGAGCGGGAAGTGCAGACCGCGGAAGAGGTAGCGATCCACGCGTGCGTTCGGGTCGATCGCGCGGGCGGCCTGTTCGATGTCGTAGTATCCCGCCGCGGAGTGCTGCAGCAGCAGGACGTCGAGCCGGCCGTCGCGTCGCAGGTCGTAGCGCTCGGGCTCCCATTTGACCTCGGGTGGCTCCTCGACCGTCAGCACGATCTCATCGACTTCGAGAACGAACTCGGCGTTGACGTCATCGATGTCATCGACGCGCAATGTGACCTGATACACCTCGCCGAAGATGTTCGAGTAGACGTTGCGCATCGACATGTTCGCGCGCACATCCACGACCACGTCGTGCCACTCGCCGGGCGTAAGGCCGCCCTCGGGCAGGATATCGTAGTCATTGAACGCCCGCGGTGATGTCCGCAGGCGCAGCTTCAGGGTGTCCAGCGGCATCCGATCGATCTCAACGATGCGGTAGCGCACGCGCGCGCTCAGCAGATGCCGAGCCGGGATCGGCTCTTCGAGGCGTCTGGTGATCCAGATCGGCTCGTTCGCGCGCTCATCCACGAATGCCACGCGCGCTCGCAAGACTCCGCCGATCTCGGGTATCTCCACGATCTCCAGACCCTCAGCGCCCTCACCGCCACGGTAGTACTCGGGCGACTGACTGGTCTGCCAGTACTCCAGGGTATCCGTCTCGAAGTCATCGATCGTCACCTGGTACTCATTCTGGGCGCCAGCGACGGTGGCCAGCGCGAGAAACGCCAGCAGTGTCCCGGAACGCACGGTGGTCCCCTCCCGAAGCCTCAGGCCGCGCTGCAAGTGGCTGGTCACTCGCAGACCACATTCACCGCACTCGCGCCGAACGCCTCCCCGTTGTTGGCACCCCGTCTGCGAAACAGCGCAGTAGCGCAGTACGGTGCGCTCGGAGGCGCTGGGGATCGCTGCGGCGAACCTCCGCTTGCTCGAACTGCCCGCATCTATTTGTCGCGTAAGGGAGACGGCGAGATGGCACACGAGCTGGCCGGAGTCCCGGCAGGGCGGATCGCAGTGCTCTGCGCTGCCATTGCGCTGCTTTCGGCGAACGTGAGGGGTGACGAGATGGGCTGGCGTGTCGGCATCGGTCGGAGAGTGATCACGCCGCAGAGGCAGGTCTGGCTGGCGGGCTACGGGACGAAGCGGGCCCCCGACGGGAGGATACACGACCTGTGGGTCAAGGCCATCGCCTTCGAGGACGCTGCCGGCCACAGGGCAGTGATGGCCACAACGGACCATATGGGCATGTCGCGGTCGGTCTACGAGGACATCTTCGCGCGCGTCTACAACCGCTGCGGCATCGAGCGCGCCGACTTCATGCTGACCTTCTCACACAATCACTGCGGCCCGTGCCTGCGCGACGACCTCGTGGACTACTACCCCAGCGACGAAGAGCAGCGTCGACTGGTGGACGAATACTCTGACTGGATGGCCGGGCAGGTTGCCGACGCCGTGGCCGAGGCGCTGGCCAACCTGCGGCCGGTCCGTCTGTTCCGCGGTGAAGGGCTCTGCACGTTCGCGGTCAACCGGCGCGAGAACCCCGAGGCCGAGGTCCCGCGCATGCGTGAGGAAGGGATCCCCCTCAAGGGCGTGGTTGATCACTCCGTGCCCGTGCTCGCGGCCCGCGACGAGGATGGAGAGCTGCTGGCGGTCCTGTTCGGGTACGCCTGCCACCCGACAACGCTGAGCTTCACGAAGTGGTGCGGCGATTACCCCGGCTTTGCTCAGATCAACCTCGAGGCCAGTCATCCGGGGGCAACCGCCGCGTTCTTCAACGCCTGCGGCGGCGACCAGAACCCGATCCCCCGTCGCAGACTCGAGCTGGCTGAGCGATACGGCCGCATGCTCTCGGATGCAGTTGAGGATGTGCTTTCCGGCGAGATGAAGCCGATTGCGGGAGAGCTTCGGAGCGCCTTCGAGTTCATCGACCTCGCCTACGAGGAGGTCGTGACCCGCGAGAAGCTCGAGCCGATCGCCGCCGGTGACCAACCGCTTCAGGCGCGCTGGGCCACGCGGATGCTGGCGCTTCTCGACGAGGGCGTTGAGTTCCCTGACTCCTACGAGTACCCGGTTCAGGCCTGGCGATTCGGCGATGATCTGC
>JALGTR010000005.1 GCA_029821265.1 Candidatus Zipacnadia bacterium | reverse complement strand
ACTGATAAGAGATGCTACTCCGCGCATCATAACCGCCCAGAAGCCCCAGAACCAGTCGAAGAGCCCCTTGGTGTCGGTCAGCAGGTCCGCCCACATCTGCGGCCCCTCCGGGACGGGCGGGCCGGTCTGTTTCCACCAGGCCCCAAGGCCTCCGAGCAGCAGCACCACCACCACCCCAATCGCGATCATCGGACTGGTGAAGGTGTGCGTCATCAGAGCCCCCACACTCTCGATCTCGTGCACATGATGGTGCGGCAGGCCAAGGCCGAGGGTGTCGGTGTATCCGCTGACGTAGGTCCACGACACAAGCGTGCCGACGGCCAGCAGCGTAAGAGGCACCGCCATCTCCCATGGCGCCTCGTGGGGCTCTGCCTCGCCGCGCGGCTCACCCTGGAAGGTCAGCCAGTACATGCGCATCGAGTAGATCGCAGTCAAGAAGGCCGTCACGATCAGGATGATCAGCGGCCCGTACATCGTCGGCATCACATGAGCCTGCTCCGCCAGCGCCTCGAAGATGGCATCCTTCGACCAGAAGCCGTTGAAAAACGGCACGCCCGCAAGCGCAAATGTGCCGATCAGGAAGGTCCAGTGCGTCACGGGCATCGAACGGCTCAGCCCGCCCATCTCGTACATGCTGCGCGTGCGCACCGCGTGGATCACCGAGCCGGCGCACAGAAACAGCAGCGCCTTGAAGATCGCGTGGTTGAGCAGGTGGAACTGGCTCGCGAAAACAGTCGCGGCGCCGACCCCTGCCATCATGTAGCCGAGCTGCGAGATCGTCGAGAACGCGAGCACCCGCTTGAGGTCCTTCTCCATCAGCGCCAGGATCGCGGTCAGCAAAGCGCTGATAGCGCCGATCCACGCCAGCGTCGGCAGCCACCACGCCACGTGCTCGAACATCGGCAGCGTGCGCGCGGTCAGATAGACGCCGGCGTTGACCAGCGTGGCCGCGTGAATCAGTGCGCTGATGGTGGTGGGCGCCTCCATCGCGTCCGGCAGCCACACGTGCAGCGGGAACTGCGCCGACTTGCCGATCGCACCGGCCATGAAGCCGGCACCCGCGATCGCCAGCACGGAGTGGGGCAGTTGTCCACCGACAGCCGCCTGAATCGTCTCCGAGATGCTGAACGGATTCGTCACGTTCCCGAGCTTGTTCATCGCCGCCCACAGCACCGCGACGCCGACCAGCAGGCCGATATCACCGAACCGCGTGACGATGAAGGCCTTGGCGCCTGCCCGCCGCGCCTCGGGCCGCTTGTACTCGTAGGCGATCAGCGCGAACGAGCAGAAGCCGATGACCTCCCAGAAGATATACAGCACGAGGAAGTTATCGGCCAGCGCCAGCGCGATCATCGAGCCGATAAACAGCAGGGTCAGGAAGTAGTATCGCGCCGGGCCGTATTCCTTCTCGAGGTCCTCCATGTACCTGACTGAGTAGAGGACCGCGAGCGAGCCGATGCAGCCCGCCACGGCCGCGACGTAGACGCCGATGCCGGACAGGTGCAGCGAGACCGTCAGCTCAATCGCGGGGATCCAGTAGACGGCGGCCACCGGCTCACCGGCGCGGAAGACCAGCGCCACCGTGAGGGCCGCAGTCGCGAATCCAACGATGACCGAATACCACTTCATCGCCCGCTCGTTGACCCGCGCCAGCACAGGCACCAGCAGACAGCCGCCGAGCGGAACAAGGACAGTCAGTAATGCGAGCATTTCAGTTGACGTGACAGCTCACCCCTTCAGCCGCCGGAGAGCCGTGACCGACAGGCTCTGATTGTGATGGTAGGCGGCAACCACCAGGGAGAGTGCGATTGCCACGGTGACGGCCTCGATCACGATGCTTGTGATGACCACCGACTGGGCGGCAGCCATCGTCCCGGTGAGCGCGCCGCCGACGACAAACACCAGCGACACGCCCCGGGCCATGATCTCGAGCCCGATCACCACTTGCAGCAGGTTCGTGCGCGTGATGGTGGCGTAGAGGCCGATGACGAAAAGGGTGATGCCGACGCCCGCAATGGGACTCATCCGAGATCAACCCTCTCCTTCGTCAGTGCCAGCACGCCAAAGGTCCCGGCGAGGATCACCAGCATCTGCGCCAGCACATCGAGCGCCCGCCCATTCCACATCAGGTCGCGGAACAGCGTGGTGAACTCCCCGAAATGCCGAACCGGCGTGACATCGGACAGGAAGATGAAGTTTAACCCCACCACGATGGCGACGGCCAGAACGATACCGCCGAACTTAGTCATTGGGCTCCCTCGCCTCCGTCAGCGCGATCACTGCCAGAAACAGCACGGTGATGAAGCCCGCGCAGACGCTGAGCTCGAACATCGCCGCCCACGGGGCGCCGAGGCGGTAGAAGACCGCCGAGAGGATCGCTGACATCAGCGCCAGCGCCACGGCCCCCTTCAGCAGGTCCCGCAGGTGGATCGCAAGGACCGCCAGTAGCAGGACCAGGCCGAGAGCAACCCAGTCGATGACCTGGATCGCGTCCATTGTGCGTGTTCTCCTTCGGGTGTCGCGATCTGCGCGCGGCCGCCCGGCCGCCCCCATATCGCGATCTCTTGCGCGTGGCGCGTCGCCGCGCCCGCTGCTGTTGCCACGCGCCCATATTCAGGGCGCCGTTCCGTCCAGCGGGGCTCTTGCACACACGAAAGTCTCCATGTTTCGTTCTCCCGGCACATGGAGTTTCCGCGCTGGCACCCGCAGACTGTGCGACGCGTCGGTGGTGGGCGTCGCGCGGCGGTAATTCGTCACCGTCGCCGCACCGACCTCCCCCGACCTTACTTACTGCGCGGAGAGCACCTCCACGGTGTCCCGCGCTATCATCAATTCCTCGTCCGTCTTGATCACAAGCAGATGTGTCGGCGAATCGTCGGTTCCGATCGGTGCGATCCCGTCCTCGTACTCGAGATCCGCCACGTTCTTCGCCGGGTCTTCGACGATCCCGAGGTGCTCAAGGCCCTGGACGCACCAGCGCCGCTGCAGATGATCGTTCTCGCCGATTCCGCCGGTCAGGACCACGCAGTTGATGCCCTCGAGCGCCGCCGCGTACGCCCCGATGTACTTGCGCACACGGTAGGCGAACAGGTCCATCGCCACGCGCGCCCGATCGTTGCCCTCCGAGGCGGCGCTTTGCAGGTCGCGCATGTCGTTGCTCACGCCCGAGAGGCCAAGCAGGCCGCTCTCCTTGTTCAGCATGCGATCGATCTCCTCCAACCGCATGCCAAGCGTTTGCGCCAGGTAGATGACGATCGCCGGATCGAGGTCGCCGCAGCGCGTGCCCATCAGAAGGCCCTCCAGCGGCGTGAAACCCATCGTCGTGTCGATCGACTTCCCGGCCTTCACCGCCGCCATCGAGCAGCCGTTCCCGAGGTGGCAGGTGACGATCCGATGCTCCTCGATCGGAATGCCATGCTCCAGCAGATACTGCCCCGCGCGCAGGGAGACGTAGCGGTGCGAGGTCCCGTGGAAGCCGTAGCGCCGGATACCGTGCTCGGCGTACATCTCCCACGGCAGGCCGTAGATGAAGGCGTGGCGGGGCATCGTCTGATGAAACGCCGTGTCAAAGACCGCCACGTGGGGATCGTCGGGCAGGAGCTTCCGCGCGGCGCGAATGCCCAGCAGGTTCGGGGGATTGTGCAGTGGCGCCAGCTCGCCGAAGCGGTCGATGGCCTCCTCCACCTCTTCGTCGATCAGCACCGAATGCGCGAAATCCTCGCCTCCATGCACCACGCGGTGGCCGACCGCGCTGATCTCCTCGAGTGAGCCGATGACGCCATACTCAGCGTCGGTGAGGGCCGAGACCGCCTCCTGGAAGGCCTCGGTGTGCGAGGGCATCTCCACAGCGGCCTCGTACGTCCGACCATCATGCGTCTCGTGCTCGATCTTCGCCCCATCCGTGCCAAGTCGCTCGCAGATGCCGCTTGCGAGCGACTGTTCGGTCTCCATATCGATGAGCTCATACTTCAGGGAAGAACTGCCGCAGTTGACGACAAGTACGTTCACAGATTTCCCTCCGTGTTGGTGGCGGGGACGGCGGCAGTCGTGGTGCGAGCGACGGTGCGCACCACCGGCTGCGCGGGGTCGAAGGTGCCTCGGGCGGGATTGTTACGGCATCCCGGCCTCCTCCGGCTCGCGTCCGGGCTCCTGGGCGAGGAGCATCTTCTTGGTCTTCTGCACGGTAGCCTGTATACGATCGGTGTAATTCTCGAGCCGTTCGACAACGCCGCGGGCCCACGCCTCGGCCTCCGACCGGATGTGCTCGGCCTCAACCTCGGCCTCCTCGATGATCTGCCGGGCCCGCTCCTCGGCCTGCTTCACCAGCTCATCGTTGGACGTCATCAGCTGCGCCTGCTCGCGAGCGGCCTCGATGATCTTGGCCCGCTGCTCGTGCGCCTCCTGCATGATCCGATCGCGGTCGCGCGCGAGCTGCGAGGCCTCCGTCATCTCCTGCGGCAGGCTCGAGCGCATCTCCTCGATCAGCGCAAACAGCTCGTCGGCGTCGAGAACGGTCTTGCCCCAGAACGGCGGGAATCGACAGTACCACTTCTCACCCTCGTCCGCCATTGCGTCGAGCTCTTCGAGCAGTCGCAAGATCTCCATCGGATGACGACCTCCCTGCACA
The DNA here is from genome assembly GCA_029821265.1 of Candidatus Zipacnadia bacterium. GTDB lineage: Bacteria > Armatimonadota > Zipacnadia > Zipacnadales > UBA5352 > JALGTR01. Next base: position 33,950 of record JALGTR010000005.1, on the reverse strand, counting down.
CGCGCGGACGGCGTCTCCGCGGAGCTGTCCGCGGGCCGCCCGCTGGCGACCTGTTCTTCATCTGTGCCGCGATTAATGGCGCTTGCGCTCCAGGGCCTCGACGACCGGCTCGGGCACGAACTCCGAGACGTCTCCGCCGAGCGCCCAGATTTCTCGTACGAGGCTTGAGCTGATGTACTGGACGTGTGGAGAGGTCATGAGCAGCACGGTCTCGATCTCGGGCAGCATCCGGCGGTTCATCATCGCCATCTGCTGCTCGTGCTGAAAGTCGTCAATCGAACGCAGCCCCTTGACGATTGCCGCAGCGCCCCGCTCGCGGCAGAAATCGACGAGAAGCCCGTCGAAGCTGTCGACCTCGACGTTATCAAGGTGCGCCACCGAGAGCCGGATCAGCTCCGTACGCTCGGCGAGCGAAAAAAGCGTGTTCTTCCCCGAGACCGCCGCGGCCGCAACGACGACGCGCTCGAACAGCGTCGCGGCGCGCTCGAAGACGTCCTGATGTCCGAGGGTCACCGGGTCGAAGGTCCCCGGGCAGATTGCCGTGCGACCGTCGTTCACTGCAGTCACCGACCCTCGCCCGCCACCTCAAAGAACGACAAAACGCTGTCACCAAAAGCCCTGGTACGCGTGGGCGCAGGTCCCAGATCTTGCTCGGCCGAATGCTGCACGACCACCACAGCCCCCTCCGCCAGCCCCTCACGATCTTCGACCAGCCGCCGAACCAGCTCCGGAAGCTCGGCCAGACCGTACGGCGGATCGGCGAAGACCACCTCAAACGGCCCAAAGCGCCGGGCGGCATCCCCGTATCGACGCATCACCGGGCCGCGGATGATCTCCGCCACGTCAGACAACCGCGTATGTTCGAGGTTGGCCTCGATGGCCTCGATGGCCCTGCGAGCGCGTTCGATGAAAACGACACGTGACGCCCCGCGGCTGGCGGCCTCAATACCAACGGAGCCGCAGCCCGCGTACAGGTCACATACCGCCGCGCCAACCACGCGCGGCCCCAGACTGTTGAAAAGGCTCTCCCTAATCATATCAGTAGTGGGGCGAATCTGCAACCCCCTCGGACACTGCAGCCGCAGAGAGCCAGCGCTGCCGGCGATAACGCGCATCATGCCTCCTCCCGGAATGGCCGCGGCCGGTTGCAGCCCGGCCAACCCACGCAAGTGTATCCTTCCGCGCCGTTCCGCGCAAGGGGATGTCGCCCCTCGCATGCCACTGCCCCGGATATGGCCCATGCGGTCTTCGGGCTTCTTGACCCGAGGAGGCGGCTCTCGTACAATGCCAGTTGGAGTCGCATCGGCGGAATGGAGGATGATCGATGACCTCACGCGAGCGCGTCCTGTCTGCGCTACACCACTCCGAGCCCGACCGCGTCCCCTTTGACCTGGGGACGACATTCGTGACCGGCATCCACCGCATCGCCTACGACACCCTGCTCGAGGCGATGGGCATGGACGACCTCGAGCGACATCCGCTGCTGGACCCATTCCAGCAGCTCGCGATGCCGCACGAGGAGGTCCTGCGCGAGTTGGGCGTGGACACGCGCTCGACCTATCTGAGAATGCCGGGCCGCACGCTGACCGACGTCGAGGAGGATGAGCAGTACTTCTACGACACCTGTGAGTGGGGAATTCGCCGGAGGATGCCGAAGGACGGGGGCCTCTACTACGACATGTGCGAACACCCCCTGCGGGGCGCCGAGACCGTCGCTGACGTCGACGCCTACAGCTGGCCGGACCCGCTCGCGGAGCTCGACCTCGACGCAATCGAGGACGCGTGTCTGCAGATCAAGCGCTCCGGCGACTACCCCATAATCGTCGGCGGCTTCGGCTCGGGTATGCTGGAACTTGTCCTCTGGTTGCAGGGCTATAACCAGGGGTACATGAATCTTCTCACCAACAGGCCAGTGACCGAGGCCATCCTCGACCACATCGTCGAGCTGAAGATCACCTACGCGGAAGCCGTACTTGAGCGCGTGGGCCCGTATGTCGATATCTTCTATAACGGCGATGACCTCGGCATGCAGGACGGCCCGATCGTCCGCCGGGAATGGTTCCAGGAGCTGCTGGCGCCGCGCTACGTGCAGTATCACGAGGCGGTGAAGAAGGCGGCGCCGCACGCGAAGATGTTCTTTCACACCTGCGGCTCGGTCTACGACCTGCTGCCGGACCTGATCGAGACGGGTATCGATATCCTCAACCCCGTCCAGGTCAGCGCCGCGAAGATGGGCGACACCGCGCGCCTGGGGCGCGAATTCGGAGACGACGTCACGTTCTGGGGTGCAATCGACACACAGCACGTGATGCCGAGCGGCTCGCCGCAGGACGTCAAAGACGAGGTGAGACGGCGGATCGACGATCTCGCCCCCGGCGGCGGCTACGTGCTGAACACGTCGCACAACATACAGGCCGATGTCCCGACCGAGAACATCCTCGCGATGGTCGAGGCGCTGGACGAATACGGATGGTACTGAGCCACACTTGAGATCGAGCGGCGAGGGCAACGCGCCCCCGCCGCGGGAGGCAACACTGTGAGCGAAACCCTGCCGCGATTGATAGTTGAGAACGGCATGAGCGGGGAACCGGGCGACCGCGAAGAGGCGATCGCCTATTTCTCGATGGAGATCGGCATTAACTCCGAGATCCCCACATACGCGGGCGGACTGGGCGTCCTGGCGGGCGATACGATGCGCGCGGCCGCCGACATGGGGATGCCCATGATCGCTGTGACGCTGCTCTACCGCAACGGGTACTTCAGGCAACACCTCGATGCGAAGGGCAACCAGACGGAGACGCCCGTAAACTGGAAGCCCGAAGAGGTGCTCACCCCGATCGACAAACGCGTCACTGTGGAGATCGAGGGGCGTACGGTGCACGTTCGGGCCTGGCGATACAGGATCGACGGTGCCCTCGGGCACTTCGTGAACGTCCTGTTCCTCGACACGGACCTGCCCGAGAACAGCGACTGGGACCGCACACTGACCAATGATCTCTACGGCGGAGACCGACGTTATCGGCTCTGCCAGGAGGCTCTGTTGGGGCTCGGCGGCGTCGCGATGCTCCACGCCCTCGGCATTGACGGACGGCTCATCTACCACATGAACGAGGGACACTCGGCTCTGCTCACGCTGGGTCTGCTGGAGCTCCGGGTGGGCGAGAAAGGCCCCACCACCTGCACACCGGAGGATCAGGAGGCGGTGCGCAACAGGTGCGTGTTCACCACGCATACGCCGGTTCCGACCGGCCACGATAAGTTCGACTGGAACCTCGTCACCCGCGTGCTCGGACCTCAGCGCGCCGAGACACTCAAGTGCATGGGCGTGCAGCGCGACTCGATGCTGAACATGACCTACCTTGCGCTGCGATTCTCCCGCTACGTCAATGGCGTGGCGCTCCGCCATGGCGAGATCTCGGCCGGTATGTTCCCCGATTACCCCATCCATTCAATCACCAACGGGGCCTGCGTCGGCATGTGGACGGCTCCCCCATTCGCGGAGCTGTTTGACGAGGAGATCCCGGAGTGGCTGCAGGACAACCAGTACCTGCGCTACGCCCTCGGGATTCCGCTCGAGAGGATCCAGGAAGCGCACCAGAAGGCCAAGAACCGCCTGCTTGAGGAGGTACACAGGCGCACCGGGATCCAGCTCGATCCCGACGCCCTGACGCTCAGCTTCGCGCGCCGCGCCACGGAGTACAAGCGAGCCGACCTGCTGTTCGCGGACATCGAGCGACTGAAGCGGATCGCGAAGAAGGCAGGCCCGCTTCAGATCCTGTACGCGGGCAAAGCGCATCCGCGAGACATCGGCGGCAAGGAGATGATCAAGCGCGTCTTCAGGGCCGCCGAGGAGCTTCGTGGGCACATCCCGGTCATCTATCTCGAGGACTACGACATCGAGCTGGCCGGCTACCTCGTCTCAGGCGTGGACGTCTGGCTGAACACGCCGCTCAAGCCCCACGAGGCGTCCGGGACCTCAGGCATGAAGGCCGCCTTCAACGGCGTGCCGAGCCTCAGCGTGCTGGACGGCTGGTGGTTGGAAGGGCACATCGAGGGCATCACCGGCTGGGCCATCGGCGACCGCGATGAGACGAGTGAGCCGACGCAGGAGCGCGCCGACCTCTACGACACGTTGCAGCACAAGATCATGCCCCTGTTCTACGGCCATCCGCTGGAGTTCGCGCGGATCCGACGCTACTGCATCGCGTTCAACGGGTCGTTCTTCAACACGCAGCGGATGCTCTCACAGTACTGGCGCAGCGCATACCACCAGGTCATCAGGAGCGAGCACCGGGGGCAGCAGGCACAGGACTGACTCGCCGCCGCCCGTGTGAAGCGCAGCTCACGTACCGTCGCCCGCCTGTCCTCAGGCGAGCGCAATCAGCGCCACGTTCCGGCCGCAGCGATCGGGGTCCCATCGGTAGGACGCGAAGCGCTCGGGCTCGCAGCGAGTGCAGCCGGACATGACCTCGATCCTCCCTGCCGGCACGCCCTGGCGCTCGATCTGCGCCCGCGCCACCGCGATCATGTCCACGTGTGGCCTCTCGCGCGAGCGATCGACCGCGCCGGGCAGGTCATCGAACTCACGCGCCACCTCCTCGCCCACCTCGAAGCAGCAGTGCCGGATGCACGGGCTCAGCGCCACCTGCATCTCGGCCGGATCACCGCCCCATCCGCGCACCATCGCGCGAACCAGCTCGCCGGGAATATCCTCCAACAACCCACGCCAGCCTGCGTGCGCGAGACCGACGGCCTGGTGCACTGGATCATGCAGGAAGACCGCCAGGCAGTCGGCAACGTAGATCGCCAGCGCGGCCTCGCGAGCATCCGTCACCAGTCCATCGGCCCCCGGCACGCCGAAGGGGCTCCGGGCATCCCTCAGCGACTCCTCGCGCACCACGGCGACCTCGCCACCATGCACCTGCTCGGCCTCGACCAGCGTTCGATCCCGCCCCAGTTCCGTCAGGGCGTCAGCGAGGCGATCCGGCAGCGGATCGTCGCCGCGCGCACGCGCTGAGCGGCCGACGAAGCCGCCCCGCGCCCCCTCCCACTCAAGCTTATGCTCCCAGACGTCCATCGGCCCCTCCAATTGTTTCATGTGAAACATCAGTTCGATGCATTCGGATCCCCACGCGACGGCGCCTCGCCACCGCTACGGCTCCAGCGCCTCGCGCGGATACCACACGACGAAGCCTGACGCACAGCCGGCCGCCAGCAGGCCCTGTCGCTCGTCCAGCCGGACCGGCACCGCCGAGTATAGCGGCGGCAGGAGCGCACGTGGCAGCGCCCGGCCTTCGGAGGTCGTCTCGAGGAGGGCGTACGATCCGCGACCGGCGGTGTTACGGAAGACGAAGGTGCCCTGCAGGGTGACCGTGATGAAGTCGATCCGCCCGGGCGTCCACTCAGTTGGGTAGGTGGCGTAGGGCGCCAGAAAGCCCGCGTCGCGTCGCAGCCCGGCATCCTCTGACGTGATCGTCATCGCCAATGGCACGCCCTTGGCGAAGATCGGCAGCACGCCCGCGCGGTCGGTGGTGTTCTCGAAGTATGCGCAGCCGGGCGCCAGCTCCGGGAGCACGATGCCCTCGCCACTGCGCCGATCGGGACGAGGCCGCGCCCCGATGAAGACGTCCATGTCCCCGTCGCCGTTGTAATCGAAGGGCGCGGGCATGGTGATCCCGGCCAGCACCAGCGGCTCGCCGCTGACCCGCATCGGCCCGGCGTGACGCAGCCCTCTGTCGTTGCGCCACAGGTGCACCTCGCCGCACGCGCCGCCCACGAGCAGGTCGAGGTCGCCGTCGCTGTCCCAGTCGGTCAGCGCCGGGGCGGCGTAGCGCAAAGGTCCCTCGCCGGGCGCCATCACCAGGCCCTCGTCATCGGCGCTCTGCAGCCCTCGGGCGAAGCGCAGCTCCCCGCCCGCCACCCGCTCGTACAGCCGCACCGAGCCGTCCTCCCCGCCGATCACAAGGTCCTGATCACCATCGCCATCCCAGTCGCCTGCGGTCGCCACCGGGCAACGTCCGGCGTCGATCGGCGCCTCGTGCTGCTGCAGCGCACCGGCCTCGGTCAACACATCGCCCTCGCGCGTGAATAGCACCACCCGCCCCCCGCGTTCACCCACAAGCAGGTCGAGGTCGCCGTCGGCATCGAAGTCAGTCGCCCATGGCGCAGCCTCGAGGCGATCGCCCGATGAGAGGAGCTCTGCGGGCCCGGCGAGGCCACTTGCGCCTCCCGCGCACAGCAGCACGCGACCATCACCTGCGCCGAGCAGCAGATCGGCTCTCGCATCGCCATCCCAGTCGCCGGCCCATGCACGCACCGGCGGAGTGACCTGCAGGATCGCGCCACCGGCGACCACCGGCTGCGCCGAGCTGCTAACGAGGCGGTGCAATTGTCCGCGGCCGTCGGCGATGATGACCTCGGCGGTCCCGTCGCCGTCGAGATCGGCCGCCGCCGGCGCAAGTGGTCCCGGCAGCGTCACCTGAGAGCCGGGACCGGCGAGCAACCTGCCCTCTCGCGCTGCGGCGTCGCGCACAACGTAGCGATAGACGCGCTCACCCACGCCCATCAACAGGTCGAGGGTGCCGTCGCCGTCGAGGTCGCCCAGCCAGGGGGAAATCTGGCGGCGCTGGGGCACGGCCCCGAGCGGCAGGTCCTCCGCAGGCAACAGCGCCCGGGCGGGCTCGTAGGGACCATCATCGGGGCGGCTGAAAAGCAGCAGATCACCATAGCCCGACCCCACCACGAGGTCGGCAGAGCCGTCCCCATCCCAGTCGGCGACGGCGGGGTGCGAGAAGTCACCGGCGGTGAGATCACCGCTGACCTGCAGCAGCGTCTGTCCGTGCAGGAATCCAACCGGCCCGCGCTCGAGCAGGCGCATCAGATGCTGGGCGCAGGCCGGCTGCGTGGCCGCTGCCGCGATCGCCGCGGCGAAAAACGCGGTGCGAAGCACGGTCACTGTGCGGCCTCTTCCTCCTCGAGCTCGTCAAGGTTTGCCTGGATCTTGAGTATCGCGTCGACGATGTCATCCATGGCCTTCTCGTCCGCGAGGCCAGTCCGCTGACTCATCCAGAAGCTGCCGACGTCGCATATGTGCTCACACGCCGGGCACGAGACCTCCTTGTAGTTGACCGTACCCTCGTAGAAGGGCGGGCAGAACGGGAACTCGTCGGTGTTCACCTTGTCCGCAAACATCCCCTCGCGGTAGAGCGGGTTGTACCCCCTCGCCGCCGGGATGCCCTCGGCGCCGAGCGCCTGCAGGAAGCGGTCGCGGCTGAGGCCATCGAAGGCCTCCGGATCGTAGCGGAAGATGTACAGGTGGAAGGCCGACACGTTGTCGGGGTGTGTGAGCTTCTGCAGCTCCACGCCCTCGACCTCTTCCAGCCGCTGGCGCAGGTAGTCGCCGTTCCTCGCCCGCAGTTCGAAGTGCTCCGGCAGAAGCTCCATGCCGCGGCAGATCAGCGCGCCCTGGAACTGCGTCATGCGGTAGTTGAAGCCCATGACCCGGTGATCATACCAGCCGCCCTCGGGCACGCGCCCGATATTGTGCAGCGACCAGCACTTGCTGTAAAGGTCCGGATCGTTGGTCAGGATCATGCCGCCCTCGCCCGCGGTCACGTTCTTGGAGGACTGGAAGCTGAAGGCGCCCGCATCGCCGATGGCGCCGACACGCCGACCGCGGTAGATGGCGCCGTGGGCCTGCGCGCAGTCCTCGACCACTTTCAGACCGTGCTTGCGCGCGACCTGCATGATCGGCTCCATGTCCGCGGGCGATCCGCCTATATGCACCGCGATGATGGCCGCGGTACGATCGGTGATCGCGTCCTCGATGGCATCGGGGTCGATGTTAAATGTCTCCGGGTCGATATCCACGAAGACCGGGATCCCGCCGATGGCCACCACTGAGCTGGCGGTCGCCACGAAGGTGTAGGGCGGGACGATGACCTCGTCGCCGACCTTAACCCCGCAGGCCCGCAGAGCGACCTCCAGCGCCGTCGTTCCGCTGGTCACCGCGACGCCGTGATTGGCGTCGTGGAAGTCGCACATCATCTCAATGGCCTTCAGCGTCCACTCCCCGTTGACGCCCCAGACGCCCGAATCGAGCACGGCCTTGAGGTTCTCGAGGAAGCCCGGATCATCGGGTGGCCACTTCGGCCAGCCCTCGGTTCGCGTTTTCTCCCCGCCGTTAATCGCAAGGTTGGGCATGGTCATTTGCCTCCAGTTGACAGACAGATGCGCGCCGGGCGGACCCCGGCGCCGGGTGCGATGGTAGTTCCGCGCATATTGGATCTTTCCCTGCACGCGGGAAGGGAAACGCCGCCGGGTGTGTAACTGTACCGAGGATGTGAGCCGAATCGGGCGCAGAAGGGGTTGCTCGAACAGGAGGGCCTTGCGATGCGTAAGCTGGTGATCGCCTGCGTCGCGCTGATGATCGTGCTCGGGGCTGCCTTCGGCGCCGCCGCCCAGAACGAGGGCGCGACCATTATGTTCAAGCCTGATGGCGTGAAGGTGTACCGCGGCGTGGGTGACGCGATGCTGCCCTGCCCGCCCGGAGACACCGTCGAGGTCGGGAACTTCCGCATCATTCGCGCCATCGTGCCGTCACAGGCGTCCTTCACCAACCAGGGCCTTGTGTTCCCGTGGAGCGGGGCGCTGGACGAGGAGGAGGCCAACCTCGACGCAAGCTGGGGCAACCCGAGGCCGCTGATGCTCCTGTGCGAGATCATCGACACCGACGAGCCGATCGGCTTCCGAATGCGCGCCGAGGCGCGCCGCCGCGGACGCACCTGGAGCTGGCTGGACCTCGGACTTGGCCGCGGCCCCGCGCAGGACAACATGATGATGGTCGAGGGCGGAAGGCGCTGGACCGGCGGCATGCACACCTGGTACGCGCAGGTCGAACCCTCCCAGCTTTACGGCAACCGCACGCCCGAGCAGCGGTTTGTCATCGCACTCGATCCCGGCGGCCGCGGAAGCTGGTTCGTGCAGAAGCTCGAGCTGAAGTCCTGGCCGACGGTCGTCGATTGACGACGAGGTCGGGAAAGGGCACACGCGGAGCGCGGCGCATTCCGTCGCGCCCTTGCCATGTACCGCCCCGGCCTGAGGACCCGCGGTGGCCCCGGCGCGCAGGCAGGTAAGGGCAGCGATCGTCCGGAAATGCTATGTTGGCCTGCTCCGGCATGGTATCCGGACCGAGACCGACCATCGAGGAGATGACAGATGCGCCTGAAAGCCCCCCTCGCCGCGCTCGCCATCGTCGCGGTGGCGGCTGTTGCCGTTGCCCAGCCGACCTCATCGCGCTTTGACCCCGCCACCATGATGGACTCCTCCGAGCTTTCGCGCGGAATGACCGGCTACGGTCTGAGCGTCTTCTCCGGGACGGAGATCACCCGCTTCGACGTGGAGATCCTCGGCGTCCTGAAAAAGGCCAACCTCGGTGAGGACCTGATCCTCATCAGGGTCACCTCCGGGCCGGTGGTCGAGCGCGAATCCGGCATCATCGGCGGCATGAGCGGCAGCCCGATCTACGTGGGAGGCAGGCTCGTCGGCGCGATCGCCTACGGCTGGGGCTTCCTGCGCGAGGCGATCGGCGGCGTTACCCCGATCCGCGCGATGCTCGACTCGGCCGCCGGGACCGAGCAGGCCTCGCTGCCCGATGACCATCCTCTGCGCGGCGCGCAACTGTGCGGACGCTGGATCGATCGCGCCCGCATCGATCCCGATGGCCCCGCATTCGCCGACGAACGCACCATCAACCTTGCGCCGGTCAATCCGGTGATTAACGCGGCGGGCCTCGGAGACGCTGCGATGCAGCGGCTGCGGGAGATGGTCGAGCCCTACGGACTCGAGGCGATCCCGGGCCCCGGGCGCCTCTCCGACGGGCCGGAGGTCGAGCTTCAGCCCGGCTCGGCGCTGGGTGTGCAGCTCCTCGAGGGGGACTTCGATATCTCCACGGTTGGCACACTCACCTGGCGCGACGGCGATGAGATCCTGGCCTTCGGCCATCCGATGATGAAGATGGGGCAGGTGCGTCTGCCGATCACGACGGCATGGATCCATGACTTTCTCCCCAGCATCAGCCGATCGAACAAGCTCTCCTCCCCGATGAGGACCGTGGGAGCCCTGCTGCGTGACGGGGCGTGGTCGGTCGGCTGTGAGCTGGGCGAGGACGCGCCTATGGTGCCCGCGCGGATCACAGTAACCAGCGAGGACCGGAACCTGACCCGCACCTTCAACGTGCGCGCCGCCAGCCACGAGATGGTGACGCCCGGGCTGCTGATGACGTCGATGCTCTCTGCCGTCGAGGCGACCTGCAATCCCGGCAGCGACGGCGTGGGTACCCTGGCGTTCGAGCTGGAGGGCGACGGGGGCGCGGTGATCACGCGCGAGGATGTTGTCTACCACCCGGGCTCAGTCATCCCCGTTGTGAGCTGGGTCGAGGAGGCTCTCTACTACCTGACCCAGAACCGCTTCTCTCCCCAGCAGCCGGCCTCGCTGACCGCCCGCGTGACCCTCTCCGACGATGAGAAGATCGCCGCGATCGAGCGGGTCTACGTCGAGGAACACGTCGCGCGCGCCGGCGAGCAGCTCACGGTCCACGTCGTCATGCGACCCGAGGGCGGCGAGGAGTTCGAGCGCGTGGTGCGCTTCGACCTGCCCGAGGACCTGCCGAAGGGCCAGCTCCGGGTTGGAGCGGCGTCCGGGACCGAGGAGTACAGCCTGCGCGCCTTCCTGCGCCTGCTGATGCCGCAGATCGACAGCCTCGAGGACCTCGCGAAGCTGGTGGCGGAGATGAAGCGCGGCAACCAGCTGTACGTCGCAGCCGCAATCCCGGAGGTGGCGCTGGGCCTCGACGGCACCCAACTGGTCGGGCTTCCGGTGCAGGCCTCGAAGCTCATCGCCGAGGACACCAGCAGCGATGTGGTCGCGGGCTACCGTGAACTGAGCGAGACATTCGACACCGAGTACTTCCTCTTCGGCTGGCAGATTGCGAACCTTCCGACCGAGAATCGCCTCGGCGAGCGCGGAAAGGTCACAGGGAGGCCGGACGCGGAGGAGGAGAGCACCACCTTTGCGTCGGCGATGGACAGACTCCCGCATCTGTGGTGGGCGATGGACTCACTGCAGACCGACGCCCGCCCGATGCAGAACGCCGACCTGCCCACGCCTGAGCTCGAGCCGAAGGACGAAGAGCCGGCGCCTGAGCCGAAGATCGACGGTGATGACGACGAGGACGAGGACGAGGCGGACGAGGATGACGACACACGCGAGCATCCTGAGCCCGATGGCGAGGCACTGGCCCGCGGCCTCAGCAGCTTCCTGCACACCGATGCCGACGACTTCGAGGAGGGCGAGACCGACGGCACAATGGTCCGCAGCGATGGCGCGGTGATCCTCGCTCCGCCCGCCGAGATGGTCGCGCAGATCGACGCCTCGATCGCGTGGGCGATCGCCGCTGACGGCGATGCCTGCTGGCTGGCCGTCGGCAATCCCGGGCGGATCTACCGCTGGCGGCCCGGCGAGGGCGTGGAGACGGTCGCCGACATCGGCAGCGCGCTGGTACTGAGCCTCCTGCCTGACGGCTCGGGTGGGATCTGGGCTGGCACCGGCCCCGACGGCCGTGTGTTGCACCTCAGCGCCGATGGCGCCATCCTGCGCGAATGGCAGTTGCCCGAGGACTACGTCTGGTCGCTCGAGAGCCATGCGGGACGTGTCCTGGCGGGCACGGGCACCGAGGGCCGGATCTACGCGCTGGAGGATGAGGCGCAGTTGTTCGCGCAGCTCTCCGGACGTCACGTCCTCGACCTCCTGTCGGCGGGCGACACGCTCTACGCGGGCGTCGGCGACGACCAGGGCGTCGTCTTCGCGATCAACCCCGAGGGCCACGCGCGCAGCGTGTTCGGGTGCGAGGAGGACGCGATCACCGGACTGGCGCTTGATGACCTCGGCCGCCTCGTGGTCACGACGGCCGAGGATGGCAGGGTCTTCATCGTTGATGCCGATGGCGACGCCACCGAGGCCTGGAAGGCGGACGACGACGCGCTTGGCGTCGCATTCGCCTCGAGGATGGCCTGGGTCGCCACCGCCAGCGACGGGCAGATCGTAGCGGTCGATGAGAAGGCACGCACCGCCGTGGCGGCCCGGGATGAGGTCTCGGCGCGGATCACGGCGATCTCTGCCGGCGCCGATTCCGTCTTCGCCGCGGCGAGCAACCCCGTGCGGCTGTGGCGCCTGCAGCCGACCGCGCCTGCGAAGGGCAGCTACGCCTCAGAGGCCCTCGACGCCGAGCGCGTCAGCCGCTGGGCGCGCGTTGACTGGGACGCACAACTGCCTGGCACGGCGACACTGGAGGTGGACGCGCGCTCGGGCAACTCCCGAGTCCCGGATGATGGCAGCTGGAGCGGCTGGACCCGCGCCCTGACGACGCCCGGCGAACGGCTGCAGGCACCTGCCGCGCGCTACCTTCAGTATCGACTGCGCATGGCCGGAACCTGCGCTGCAGGTCCGGAGCTGACACGGATCGCCGTAAGCTACCTGCCGCGCAACCGCAGGCCGACGCTGGAGGTGAAGGCGCCGCACGCCGGCGAGTCCATCCGCGGGGAGTTCGAGCTCAAGTGGGATGCCGAGGACGACGACGATGACACGCTCGCCGTGACGATCTCCTCTCGCGCAGCCGGCGAGGAGGAGTGGACGGAGCTCAAAACCGTGCAGGGCGAGGATTCCTGGAAGTGGAACACCGAGGACGTCGAGGACGGCGTTTACGACCTGCGCCTGGTGATCAGCGACGAGCCGAGCAACCCGATCGGTGCGGCGACCGAGGAGGTCATCGTCCGGAGAGTGATCGTCGATAACGGATACCCTCAGGTAAAGATCATGTCCACGCCGCGCCGCGGTGATGACCTGCTTGAGCTGCGTGGACTCGCCACGGATGAGCTGAGCCATCTCACGTCGATCGACTGGACGTTCGGCAGTGAGCAGCGGTGGCGCGCCGCGCCTGTGCGCGACGGGTTGCTGGACGCCCGCGAGGAGCTGTTCACGATCAGCCTGCCGCAGATCCCGGTCGAGGAGACGGAGCTGAAGGTGCGCGCGCGCGATGCGGCCGGCAATGTCACGGTCGAGACGGTGCCGCTGCTCGATCAGCACCCCGGGACCGATGAGCCCGATGACGCGGCGGAGGACCCCGGCGCTGAGCAACAGCGCCCGACCGGGGATCAAACCGACGGGGACGAGGGGTAAGGGTGGCGCAAGAGCTCCGGCCGAGGACCTTTCGGCGCGTCAACGAGCTGCTGGCGGAGGCGTACGGCGAGAAGCACCGGGTTCCCGGTGACCCCCTCGATTCGCTGATTCGCACCATCCTCTCGCAAAACACCACCGACAGGAACTCGATCCCGGCGTTCGAGGCCCTCAAACAGCGTTTTCCGGACTGGGAGGACGCGCTGGAGGCGGGCCCGGCCCAGATCGAGAAGCCAATCGAGCCGGCGGGCCTGGCCCCAACGAAATCGAAGCGCATATACAACATACTCGACCAGCTTGCCGCCGAGCGCGGCGAGCTCTCGCTCGACCACGTCTGCGAGATGGAGCCCGATGCGGCCTGTCAGTACCTCTCGCGGTTCAAGGGCGTGGGCCCGAAGACCGCCGCAATCGTGCTGCTGTTTGACTGCGGCATGCCATTCTTCCCGGTGGACACACACGTGCATCGCGTCAGCGGCCGCCTGGGCTGGATCCCCGAGGACGCGTCGGCGGAGAAGGCCTACGATATCCTCACCGACGCAATCCCCGCGGATCTGCACTTCCAGCTTCATCTCAACATGGTGCAGCACGGCCGTGAGACGTGCCACCCCTCGCGCCCTGAATGCCACGAATGCGTCATCTCCAGATTCTGCGATGCGTACAGAAACGGCGACGTCGAACCGCGAGAGGGCTGAGCCCCGTTTCGCGGCCGGCTCAGAGGAGAAGGCAGCAGAAAGCTCTTGACAGCCCCCTCGGCTTCTGCTACTGTTTCGCACAATAACCATGAATACTGACTGTTGCAGACATTCGGCGGTTTGTCTCTGGGCCTGGCGCTGGCGACTGCGAGTCGCTTAGCGTCTGGTTCGCGCTGCAACAGGAAAGCCGGAAAGAACCAGGCCGCGGGCGGCTCGCGAAACCCCCCCGCGGCTCTCGCAGTGTACTGAGGCCACGATCCGGCGCCTCACTGTGTAGAAGAAAACAGACCCCTTCCCCCTGCCAGCCGCGGGGCTTCATCAAACTGAAGCCGCCGCGGTTTTTTCGGTACCGCACCACGCAGCGACCCGCACCCGGCAATGCAGTACCTGAGAGTCCGGTGCACCACCTGAGCCCCGGCGGCGAGATGCGAATTGAGGCAGCATCCCATCTCACAGACCGGAGGTTCGACCAATGTACACTCCAACACTCTACGAGTTCGTGAAGAAGGCCGACGAGGGCAACCTCATCCCCGTCTACCGCGAGTTCGTCGCCGATACCGACACGCCCGTCTCCGCGTTCATGAAGCTCCGGCACACTGGCGGCGACAGGAACGCGTTCTTGCTCGAGTCGGTCGCCGGCGGCGAACAGATCGCGCGCTACTCCTACCTCGGCTTCGACCCGCTCGAGATCATCTCAACCAGGGGACGCACTGCGACCATCGGCGAGAACGGCTCCTCCCGCACCCGGCAGCTCGAGGACGGCGAGGATCCTCTCGACCTCATCCGCGGGATGCTCGAGCGCTATCAGTTCGTCCCGGTTGACAAGGGCGATCGCTTCTACGGCGGCGCCGTCGGCTACCTCGGCTACGACGCGGTACGATTCTTCGAGGACATCCCCTGCGAAAAGCCCGATGACCTTCAGCTCCCGGACGCGCACTTCATGATCACTGACACGCTGATCATCTTCGATCACGTGACGCGGAAGATGCGCGTGGTCGCCAACGCGCACGTTACGGGGGACCCACAGGAGGCCTACTGGGAGGCCATCGAGCGCATCGACCGGCTCGTCGACGCGCTCAAGCAGCCTCTGCAGCGACACGAGGACGGCAACAGCGCGTTCGCGCGTATCCCCTCCGACGCCACCGCGATGCGTTCGACGATGACCCGCGAACAGCATCGCGAGGCGGTGCTCAAGGCCAAGGAGTATATCGCGGCTGGCGACGTCATCCAGGTGGTCCTCTCCCACCGCATGTCAGCGGAGCTGGACGTCGATCCATTCGACCTCTACCGCGGCCTGCGCGCGGTCAACCCCTCCCCGTACATGTACTACCTGAGCTTCGGCGACGCGAAGATCATCGGCGCCTCGCCCGAGCTGCTGGTGCGCTGCGAGGACGGCGAGGTCGTCACCCGGCCGATCGCCGGCACGCGCAGGCGGGGCGAGTCCGAGAGCGAGGACCGGGCGCTCGAGGAGGAGCTGCTCGCGGACGAAAAGGAGCGCGCCGAGCACATCATGCTCGTGGACCTGCATCGCAACGACATCGGGCGGGTCTGCGAACCGGGCACGGTGGAGGTGGATGAGCTGATGAAGGTCGAGCGCTACTCGCATGTGATGCACATCGTCTCGAACGTCGTCGGCCGACTGGCCGAGGGCAGGGACCAGTACGATGTCCTGCGCGCGTCATTCCCGGCCGGAACGGTCTCCGGCGCCCCGAAGATCCGCGCCATGGAGATCATCGAGGAGCTCGAGCCGGTCCACCGCGGGCCCTACGCGGGCGTCGTCGGATACTTCAGCTTCTCGGGCGCAATGGACACGTGCATCACCCTGCGCACGATGGTCGTGAAAGGCCGCACGGTGCACTTCCAGGCCGGGGGCGGCATCGTCGCGGATTCGGACCCGGACGCGGAGTATCAGGAGACGCTGATGAAGGCCGGGGCCATGCTCGACGCGGCGCGCATGGCCGAGGCGGGGCTGAGGTAGCAGTTCCACCCGAGCGCTGCCCCGTGCGCCACTTTGCAGACGCGCAAGAGGAGGCCTACCAATGGTCCTGCTGATCGACAATTACGATTCGTTCACATACAACCTCTATCAGTACCTCTCCGAGCTGGGCGAGACGGTCGAGGTGGTGCGCAATGACCGAATCACCACCGAGGAGATCGCCCGGATGCGACCCGACAGCATCGTCATCTCCCCTGGCCCATGCACGCCCAACGAGGCCGGCGTCTCCTGTGAGACGATCGAGCGCTTTGCCGGCGAGATCCCGATCCTCGGGGTCTGCCTCGGGCATCAGTGTATGGGCCAGGTCTTCGGCGGCGATATCGTCCGCGCTCCCCGGCTGATGCACGGCAAGACCTCGCCGATCAACCATGACGGGAGGACCATCTTCGACGGGATCGAGAACCCGTTCGATGCTGTCCGCTACCACTCCCTGGTCATCGATCCGCCCAGCGTGCCGGACTGCCTCGAGGTCTCGGCGCTGAGCGACCAGGACGAGATCATGGCCGCGCGACATCGCGAGTTCGTCGTCGAGGGCGTGCAGTTTCACCCCGAGTCGATCATGACCGCGCCGGGCAAGCGGCTCTTGCGCAACTTCCTCGAGCTTGCTGCCACCGGCGCGGTGCGCGTGTAGCGCTCGCAGCCAACGTTTTCACACTCACGCACGAGGTGACTGTGATGATCAACGAGACGATAGCGAAGGTCGTGGACGGACTGCCTGTCGATCGTTCCGAGGCCCAGGCGGCGATGGCCGCAATCATGAGCGGAGACTGCACCCATGCGCAGATCGGCGCCTTTCTCGTCGCTCTGAGGATGCGAGGTGAGACCGTCGATCAGATCTCCGGCTTCGCCCAGGCCATGCGCGAAAACTGCGTGCGCATCAACACCAGGCACGCGGATGTGGTGGACACCTGCGGCACCGGCGGCGATGCACTGGACACGTTCAACGTCTCGACCGCCGCCGCGCTGGTGACCGCAGCCGCGGGCGTCCCGGTCGCGAAACACGGAAATCGCTCGGTTTCCAGCACCTGCGGGAGCGCCGATGTGCTGCAGGCGCTGGGCGTCCGTATCGACCTTGAACCCTTCGAGGTCGAAACCTGCATCGATGAGCTGATGATCGGCTTCCTCTTCGCGCCGAGCCTGCATCCGGCGATGAAGCACGCCATCGGCCCGCGCCGCGAACTGGGCCTGCGAACGGTCTTCAACGTGCTCGGTCCCCTCACCAACCCCGCCGGCGCGCGTCGGCAACTCCTCGGCGTCTTCGCGCCCGAGCTGACCGAGGTCCTGGCCAGGACTCTCGGCGAACTGGGATCGATACACGCGATGGTCGTCCACGGGCTCGACGGCATGGACGAGCTGTCCACCGTCGGCCCTACGCGCGTGTCAGAGCTGCGCGATGGACGGGTACGAACCTACGAGGTCACCCCGGAGTCGTTCGGTCTGCGACGCGCGACGATTGAGGAGATCGCTGGCGGCGACCCCGAGCAGTCGGCCGAGATCCTACAGCGTGCGATCGCGGGCGACGGCGGCGCGACCACCGATATCACCGTGCTCAACGCCGCCGCGGCGATATACGTCGGCGGCCTCGCCAACACACTTGGCGAGGGCATCGAGATCGCGCGCGAGACCATCGAGTCGGGCGCCGTGACGCGCAAGCTCGAAGACCTCTGCGCGATGACCAACACGCTCGCTGGGGCGCGGGTGCAGTGAGCATTCCCAACGTGTTGCGGGAGATCATCGCTCACAAGCGCGAGGAGCTCGCCGCGCGCAGGGCCGCGACGCCGCTCGCGGAGATCCGCAAAGAGGCGGAGGATGCGCCACCTGCGCGCGACTTCGCCGCCGCGCTGCGCGGCGATGATGTGCGCATCATCGCCGAGATCAAGCGCGCGAGCCCCTCTGCGGGCAGTATCCGCCCGGCGGACTTCGATCCGGCCGCGATCGCGCGCGGCTACGAGCACAGCGGAGCGGCGGCGCTGAGCGTGCTCACCGACGAGCGATTCTTCGCCGGCCGCCTCGAGTTCCTGCGGCAGGCTCGCCGCACAGTGCAGATACCGGTCCTGCGCAAGGACTTCGTGCTCGAGCCGTGGCAGATCTATGAGGCGCGGGCGGCCGGCGCCGACGCGATCCTGCTCATCGTCGCGGTGCTCGAGCCGACGATCCTGCACGATCTGCTGGCGCTCACGCGCGATCTCGGCATGTCAGCGCTCGTGGAGACCCACACGCGCGAGGAGGTCCACTCGGCGCTGCAGACCCCCGCGCGCATCATCGGAGTCAACAACCGCGACCTGCACACCTTCAACGTCGATCTCGCGACCACCGAGCGCCTCGCCGAGGCCATCCCGGACGAGCGGATTCTCGTGGCCGAGAGCGGCGTCAACTCCCGTGCAGATGTGCGGCGCCTCGCCGAGGCCGGTGCGAACGCCGTGCTCGTCGGCACCACACTGATGCGCGCGGCCAGCCCCGGGAGGGCCCTGCGTCGGCTCACCGGCGTCAGGGTGAAGCGCTGGCGGCGCTGAAGCCGCGACTTCACGCACCCGTCGCGAGTAATGTATCCTTGCACGTGAACTGCACCATGACCGACCGAAAGGACGAAGATCGATGGCACACGACGCGACTACAAGCCGCCCCGGGTATTTCGGGCGCTTCGGGGGGCAATACGTGCCCGCGACGCTTCTCAGCGCGCTGGACGAGCTGGAGGCGGCGTTTCTTGATGCGCGCGATGACCCCGAGTTCAACGAAGAGTACCACAGGCTGCTGCGCGACTACGTCGGCCGCCCGAGCCCGCTGTATCCGGCCCCACGGCTAAGCGAGCGCGTTGGCGCGAAGGTCTACCTCAAGCGCGAGGACCTCAATCACACCGGTGCGCATAAAATCAACAACACCATCGGCCAGGGCTTGCTGGCAAAGCGCATGGGCAAGAGGCGCATCATGGCCGAGACGGGCGCGGGCCAGCACGGCGTCGCCACGGCAACCGTCGCTGCGCTGCTCGGGCTTCCATGCCAGGTCTACATGGGCGTCGAGGACGTTCGCCGCCAGCGCCTGAACGTCTACCGCATGCGCCTGCTCGGCGCCGAAGTGATCCCCGTCGAGGGGACCTCCGGCACACTCAAGGACGCCTGCGACGAGGCCATGCGCGCGTGGATGGGACAGTATGAGGAGACGCTCTACGTCTTCGGGTCGGTCGCCGGCCCGCACCCGTATCCGACCATGGTGCGCGATTTCCAGCGCGTCATCGGCGACGAGGCTCGACGGCAGATCCTCGACGCCGAGGGTCGTCTCCCGACGAAGCTCGTGGCCTGCGTCGGAGGCGGCTCGAACGCCATCGGGCTGTTCTACGCGTTCCTCGAGGACGACGTGGAGCTGATCGGCGTTGAGGCGGCGGGTCTTGGGCTGCAGCCCGGACAGCACTCCGCCAGCATCTGCGCCGGAACCTTCGGCGTGCTCGACGGCGCGGCCACCTACGTTATCCAGGACGAGGACGGCCAGGTCCTCCCCGCCCACTCAGTGGCAGCCGGCCTCGACTACCCCGCCGTCGGCCCCCAGCACGCGGATTTCCACGACTCCGGCCGCGGCCGCTACGTCGCCGTCACCGACGAGCAGGCGCTCGAGGCATTCCGCACGCTGACCGAGCTCGAGGGGATCATCCCCGCCCTCGAGAGCGCCCACGCCGTCGCCCAGGTGCTGGCGATGGCCGACGAGCTGACCGACGATGACCTCGTCATCATCAACATCTCAGGACGCGGCGACAAGGACTGTGAGGAGGTGCAGCGGCTAACCGAGTAGCCGCCACGACCATGGAGCGTATACATCAGGCATTCGAACGCGCGAACGCCAGCGGCCCCGGGGCCCTCATCATCTACGTCACCGCGGGCGACCCGAGCCCTGAGTCCACCGAGCAGATAGTCCTCGCAGCCGAGCGCGGCGGCGCGGATATCATCGAGCTGGGCATCCCCTTCGCGGCGCCGACCGCCGATGGTCCAACCATCCAGGCCGCGTGCAAGCGCGCGCTGGACGCGGGGACCACCCCCCGCATGGTCCTGCAGGCCGCGGCCCGAATCCGCGAGCGCTCCGAGATCCCGCTCGTGCTGATGACCTGCTTCAACCCGATCCTCGCCTACGGGATGCAGGACTTCGCGGGCGATGCCGTGGCGGCTGGCGTCGACGGCGTGCTCGTCAGCGACCTGCCCGCGCGCGAGGCCGAGGAGTGGACCCGCATCGCCAGCGAGGCCGGCCTGGGGACCGTCCAACTGGTGGCGCCGGGCAACACTGATGAGCATATCGAACGCGCGATCGAGGCCACCACGGGGTTCGTCTACGTCATCTCCCGACCCGGCGTCACGGGTGCCCGGGAGGACATCTACGAGGGCCTGCAGGCGCTGGTCGAGCGCGTCAAACAGCGCGCAGAGGTGCCGGTCGCGGTCGGCTTCGGCCTCTCGACGGCCCGGCAGGTGTCCGAGGTGCTTGAGATCGCCGACGGAGCGGTCGTCGGATCCGCGGTCGTCAATGTCATCGCGCAGGGCGGCGAGGATCTCCCGCAGCGCGTGGAGGCGAAGGTGCGAGAGCTGCGACCGTAGGCGCGCACTGAATTGCCGCAGGGCTGCCGCCCTCCGGCACGAGCGTCCGGTGCGCCGCGAGATAGGGTGACCCTCGCGGCGCACCGGGCCTCACTTCCGGGTCAGACGAACTGCAGCGTGATGACCCCGCCGATCAGCAGCAGCGCACCGAAGACCAGGCGAAGGCTGAAGCGCTCCTCGTAGCCCAGCCACCCCACGAGAGCCGAGATGAGCGGGTACGTCGAGGTGATGATCACCACACGCGGCGGGCCCGCGATCTTGATCGCCGCCACAAACAGCGCGTACGCGGCCGAGAAACTCACCAGCCCGTGGCCCATATAACACCAGATATCGTGCCCGGGCATCTCCAGAAGCTCCCGCCATGCGCCGCTCGCCAGCGCATACACCATCCACGCCGTCAGCCCCGACGCGAGCAGCATGAAGTTCGATGCCATCGCCGGCACCCGCTCGGGGAGAAGTCCCATCAGCGTCTCCGAGATCGCCCAGAAGACGCAGGCGCCGATCGCATAGCCCAACGCGACCCGATGTCTGTCCCGTTCCGCGGTGTTCAGGCCGCTGGCCGGCTTGCCCACCAGCAGGCCGCCGAAGAACATCAGCAGAGCGGCCGCCAGCAGCCCCCAGCGAAAGACCTCCAGCCCCAGCGCGATCGAAAGCGCCAGGATGATGAGGATCTTGGCCCGCGTGATCGGCACCGCCACCGACAGGCTCCCGTGCCTGATCGCCTGGTAGTAGAGCATGCACCCGAGCGTGAACTGCATCGCACCGGTGACAAAATACAGCCCGAACTCCCGGTAGCTGAGGGTCGCGAGCACCACGATGTCGCGGCCGGAGAGGACGAACATCGTGATCACGCCGGTCGCCATGGCGATGGCGATCCCGAGCCGGCCGGACGTGCGCGAGCGCTTGATGAAGATCACGACCAGGCCCCACGCGAGGGTCGCGCCGCCCGCCATCAGATACGCCAGATGCAGCTCACTCATTCGCCGAAACCACCCGTGCGTCCGTCACGGACTCCTTCGCCATGTCATGCACGCACCACGCAAAGCGATGCCGGCCGCGAACTCCCACCCGCGGCCGGCACATTCAAACCTGCATCAGGACAAAGCTCAGATCTCCTTCTTCACCATCTCCACGCCGCAGCACCGTGCACTGATATTCATGCACTCCCCGCATGAGCCCTGCGAGCACGCCTTCGTGACCGTCAGCTCCACATCACGCTGATCACACTGGCAGATCAGGACGTCGCCATCCTTGACCTCCATCAGACTCTGCCTCCTCGCCCCACCTCGAGCCTGATGTCATTCGTCCGCATCGTCAGTGCGGTGATTCGGCGCCTGCGCCCCCGCTTCCTCGTCACCGGCCCCGGCTGCCGCACGCAGTCTCTGCAGCGTCTGCCGGGCGGCCTCGTGGTCAGGATGCAGCGCCAGCTCCATCTCCACCTCAGCCATCGCCTCCGGCAGCCGTCCCTTTCGCCAGTACGCGATCCCGAGGTTGTAGTGCACATCGCGGAACTGCGGATCGATCTCCAGGATCTGCAGCAAGAGCTCGATTGCCTCATCGTCCTGGTCCAGGGCGCTCTTTGCTGCTGCGAGGTTCAGCAGCACCTTCGGGTTCTCTGGCTGCAGCTCGTGCGCAGCCTCGAACTGTCGGGCCGCCGCCACGTATTCGCCGTTCTGGTAGTAGGCGGCCCCGAGGTTCACCCTCGCCGCGAAATCCTCAGGGGCCTCCTGCACAACCTTCGCGAGAGTTTCGATGGCATTCGAGCGTTCGCCCCTCTCCAGCGCCCGCGTCGCCTCCCGGAAGGCCCTGCGGTGCTTCTTCTCTTCGTCGTCCCGGCGGCCGAACGGCCACATGCCAGCACCCCTCACTCGTGCGTGATACCGCGATTATACGGCCCTCCGCTGGCCCCGTCAAAGCACGCCGCGCCTCTCCCGCGTTCACGTTCGCAAAGCTCCAACCCCGAAGCAGGCGCCGGCGCCAACGATGCGGTCACCTCCGCGGGCCCGGTCGCCCAGATCACGGCTCTGATCATCGTGCTCGCGGCATTCCTATACAGGGCGATGCCGACTCAGGCTCTCGAAGAGGCGCCCGGCATCGTGCTCGGCCGCAACTGGCTTGTGCGGCTGAATGGATTCTGATCGGCCACGCAACAGGCGGCGCGCCTTAGTCGGCGCGCCGCCATCATTCTGCCTTCATGCTGAACCCGGCCCGGCGTCTACTCCACGCTCTCCCACCGGTAGATCCCGGGCTTGCTGCCCTCGATCGGCTCGGCGCCACAGACGCGAGTGTAGAACGCCTCCGGACCGGCGCCACCGATGATTGCGTAGCCGTAGCCCATCGCCGCCATCGAGTGCATGCAGGCAAGTGTCAGCGCCGCGCCGATCCCGCGCTTGCGGTAGGCCTCATCCACGCCCATCGGGCCGAAGAAGTTCCGCGCGGTGCACTCGTATGCCGCGAATCCGACTATCCGCTTGCCGTCCTGGGCGATGAACACGCTGATCGGCTGGCGTGCGAAGCCAAGGGTCATCTCGTCCACCCAGCCCTCGCTGAAATGCTCGCCGATGAACCGCCGCACCGCCCGGAGCTCCCACGGCTGCGCGCGCCGGACGATAATCCCCTCCCTCGCAAGCTCGTCCAGGCGCGGCTTCAGCTCCGGCAGCTCATACAGCTTCACCAGCATGTCCGCCATCGTCGATCGCTCCTCTTCACACTGCAGTTGTGGTGCATACCCGCGCCTGCCCGTCAGAACAGCCTGCCGGCGCCGATGTGATCGGTGGGACCGTGCCCCGAGCCAAGCGGCAGTCCGCGCCGGATCGCCTCGGTCACAAAGCGTTTCCCCATCGCGACCGCGTTGCGCAGATCGAGGCCCTTCGCCAGGTGCGCGGTGATCGCCGACGCGAATGTGCAGCCGGTTCCGTGCGTGTTCCGCGTATCGTAGCGCGGCGCGCTCATCCGCTCGATGCGCTCCGTCTCTGCGTCGAAGAACAGGTCTATCGCCTCGTCGCCGCCACCGTGCCCGCCTTTGAGCACCACCGCCCGACATCCCAGCGCGCAGATCTCCCGCGCCGCGTCCTCCATCGCGTCCTCGGCGATCTCGTGTCCCAGCAGGGCCTCAGCCTCCGGCAGGTTCGGTGTCACCACCCTCGCCAGCGGCAGCAAGTCCGCCACCAGCGCCGAGCTCGCGTCCTCAGCCAGCAGGCGGTCCCCGGATTTCGCGACCATCACCGGATCGACCACCAGATTCCTGACCTCGTGCGCGGCGACCCGATCCGCGACTGCGCGCACGACCTGCGCGGTGCCGAGCATACCGGTCTTGGCGGCGTCGCAGCCGATGTCCTCAAGCACCGCGTCGATCTGCGCCGCCACCAGCTCAGGCTCCAGCACCAGCGCGTCGCGCACCCCGACGGTATTCTGCACCGTGATCGCGGTGATCGCGCTCATGCCGTAGACGCCCAGCACCGTAAAGGTCTTCAGGTCCGCCTGTATCCCGGCCCCACCGCCCGAGTCCGATCCAGCGATCGTTAGCGCAACCGGTATCTGTCTCATCCCCTCGCCTCCAGCGCCGCAATCGCCCGCTCAGGGTAATTGCTGACAAGGCCGTCGACGCGCAGGTCGATCATGCGCTCGATCTCCTCCCTGTCATCCATCGTCCAGGCCTTCAGCGCCAGTCCCGCAAGGTGGCATTCGCGCACAAGCCGCTCCGTCACGTGAGCATGCAGGCAGGAGATGCAGTTCGCGCCGCAGCTCAGCGCCTTATCGAGCAGCGCCGCCAGATCGCTCTCATCCGCGTCTTCCGTCCAGCCGGTGATCAGCCCGCAGGCCAGCGTGGGCTCGGCTGCCTTCGCCTGCCGCAGATCACCGGCATCGAACGATATAATCGTTACGCGCCGCAGGCAGTCGGCATCACGCACAAGCTGCACCACCTCTTCGGCAATCCCCCGCTGCTTGATCTCGATGTCCACGACAAGCCGTGGCGCGATCTGCTCCAGCACCTCGCGCAGCAGCGGAATCCGCTCGCCGGCGTACTCCTCGCCCTTCCACGAGCCCGCATCCAGCTCCCGCAGCGCCTCGAGCGTCATCTGTGCGACCTCGCCCGAGCCATCCGTTGTGCGATCGACGGTCGCGTCGTGCATGCACACGATCTCACCGTCGAGACTGCGGCGCACGTCCAGCTCCATGAAATCCGCACCGACTTCGACAGCGGCCTCAAAGGCCGTCATCGTGTTCTCGGGCGCAACGCTCGATCGACCTCGGTGCGCGCACACCAGCGGTGAAAGCCGCATCGTCATCGCCTCCATCACTCGTCCGGTGGAAAGATGCCCGGCAGCACTTCCAGCAGCATCGGCGCCACCAGCCCGCGCTCTCCTGGCCCGGCAGCGATCTCCGCCGCCCGGCCGTGGTAGAAAGCGCCCGCGACAGCGGCCTGAAGCGCCGTCGATCCGCCCGCGAGGAATGCGCCGATCATGCCCGAGAGCACATCGCCCGTTCCCCCGGACGCCAGCCCCGCATTTCCCGTCGGGTTGACCCACGCCTCACCGTCCGGCGCCGCGATGACCGTCCCCGCACCCTTGAGCAGAACGATCACCTCCGCCCGCCTGGCAAGGTCCCTGGCCGCGGAGAGGCGATCCGCCTGGACCTCGCCGATCGACCGCTCCGTCAGTCGCGCAAACTCGCCCGGGTGCGGTGTGATGACGGTCGGCGCCGGCCGCTCGCGCAGCTGCTCCGCGCGCCCGGCGAAGGCGTTGAGGCCGTCCGCGTCGATCACCATAGGCAGCTCGAGCCGCATGGCCAGCCTGCGCGCGAGCTCCGCACTCTCATCATCCCGCGACAGTCCTGGTCCCAGCACAACCGCGTCCATACCTTCCGCGAACTCCACCAGCGGCTCCTCTGCCGCCAGCGCCAGCGACCGCGCATCGGTCTCCGGCATCGGCCGCGTGAGGACCTCCGTGCACTTCGTCTCCAGCACATCGTTCAGGCTCTCAGGGCATGCCACGTAGACAAGCCCCGCGCCCGACCGCGTCGCTGCCAGCCCCGTCATCGCCGCCGCCCCCGTCATGCCCACCGATCCGGCGATCACCAGCAGACGCCCGGCGTCGCCCTTGTGCATATCGGGGCTTCGCCCGGGCAGCATCCACGCGGCGTCGCTCTCCTGCGTCAGGTTCGTCCTCAGCTCCTCGGCCTCTGTCAGCTCGCGGGGCATCCCGATCGGCGCCACGATGATCTCACCGCAGCGCTCACGCCCGGGATACTGATATAGCCCGATCTTCGGAATGGCCATCGTTACGGTGTAGGCCGCCCAGACGGCATCCCCGAGGATCGCCCCGCTGTCCCCGTCAACACCGGTGGGGATATCCACCGCAACGACCGGCGCGTCGGCGGCGTTCATCGCCTCAATCGCCTCCCGCGCCGACCCGCGCACCTCGCCCGAGACCCCCGTCCCCAGCACGCCGTCAACGATCAGCCGGGCGCCAGCCAGCCGCTCGTCCATCACCGCTCGCGTCGCCTGCTCGCGGATCACCACGCCCATCCGCTTCGCGAAGCGGTAGTTCGTCGCCGCGTCCCCGGACAGCTCGTCGCCCTCCGCAAGCAGCAGCACTTCGACCTCGTGCCCCGCCCAGTGCAGCCAGCGCGCGACCACGAAGCCGTCGCCGCCGTTGTTGCCCTTCCCCGCCACAACCACCGTCCGGCCCGGCGCCATCTCCTGAAGCAACCGGTCACACAGATCCGCGATCGCGCGCCCGGCGTTCTCCATCAGAACCACGCCGGGCATGCCCCAGTCCTCGATCGTCCTCCGGTCCATCTCCCGCATCTCGTCGGCGATGACGAGCTTCATCCTCTGCCCCACCTCGCGTGCTATCACGTCTGTCAGGGTATCGGCTACGCAAGCGGAATGTGCAGCGCCCGGCCCTGCGTCGCCAGCGCCGCCTCGTGCAGCGCCTCGCTCAGCGTCGGATGCGCGTGAATCACGTCGATGATTGCGTCCACCGGCAGCTTCTGTTCGATCGCCAGCGTCAGCTCCGGTATCAGCTCGGTGGCGTACAGGCCACACACCGTGGCGCCGAGCAACTGACCGCTCTCGGGATCCGAGATCAGCTTCGCAAAACCGTGCCGCGCGCCGGTGCAAACCGCGCGGCCGTTCGCCGCGAACGGGAACCGCCCCACGTCTACCTCGATCCCCAGTTCCTTCGCACGGTACTCCAGCAGGCCCACTGAGGCAATCTCCGGATGCGAGTACATCGCGGTCGGCACCGCGTTGTAGTTGATGTGCGTCTCTATCCCCTGCGACGCCTCCACGGCCGCCACCCCCTCGTGCATCGCCAGGTGCGCGAGCCCGATGCCCCGGATGCAGTCCCCGATCGCCCAGACGTGATCGAGCGAGGTGCGCAGCTGCGTCCCCGGGCAGACGGTGGACGGCGGCCGATCCGGGTCGGACGCCGGCGTGGTCACGCCCTCCTGCACACAGATGCCATGCCGCTCGATGCGCAGCCCGATCTCCTCGGCGCCGAGCTCACTCAGATTCGCCTTGCGTCCGACGGCGAGCAGGACCACCTCGGCCTCAAGCATCTCCTCTTCGCCGCCGCGCTCAAAGACCACCCGCTTGCGCTTATCATCGCCGTCATCGATGGCCTTCACCATCGCGTTGACCTCAACCTGACCGCCGCGACGCTGGAACGTGCGCGTCACGACCTCGCTCGCCTCGTGGTCCTCTCGCGGAAGCGCCCGGTCGAAAAGCTCCAGGACCGTGACCTGACTGCCGAAGTGCAGGTACATCGCCGCGATCTCCATCCCTACCGCACCGCTGCCGACGACGATCATCGATTCCGGCACGAAGGGCACGTTCAGCGCCGTGTCGCTGGTCCAGACGTTCCGCCCGCGCCCACCCTCGATCATGTCCACGACCGGCACCGAGCCCGTCGCAACGATGATCTGCTCGGCCTCGATCCGCTTCTCGCCATCCTTCGACCGGACCGACAGCGTATGCTCGTCGGCGAACTCGCCGTGGCCGCAGCAGAGGTCCACCTCGGCCTTCTCGAGCAGCGTCTCCACGCCGGACACGAGCTGCTTCACCGCGCGCTGCTTGTGTCGGCGTGCGCGGTCGATGTCGATACTGAAGTCCTCGACAGTCACACCGTAGCGCGAGGCGCCCTCACAGGTCTCCAGCACGTGCGCGGTGTGCAGCAGCGCCTTCGAGGGAATGCACCCCCGATTGAGGCACGTCCCCCCCACCTCACGTTCCTCGATCAGCGCGACCGAAAGTCCCAGCTGGCGCCCGCGCAGCGCCGCGACATATCCACCAGGCCCCGCTCCGACGATCGCGAGGTCGTAGCGGCCATTCTCACTCATCTGCGTCCCTCTCTCCTCCGCCGCGCCTCTGATGCGGCCCGTCACGTCCGTACATGATACTTCGACGCCCGGGCGCCTCGGCCCCCGAGCCTTGAGAATCCACGTCCTCCCGGTCGGACCTCAGCCGGCCGCCGCCTCGCGAACCTCGACGGTCGGCTCCCAGAGGTGCCTCGCCCAGTCGCCGTCGGGCAGCACCTCACCCAGAACCCGCTCGTGGTAGCTGAAATCCCCGAACTCCGACGACCGATGCGTGTCCGTGCCGATCGCCAGCGGCACGCCCTCTTCCAGCGCCATCCGCGCCATCAGCACGTCGTGCTCCGGGTACTGCTTATGGCTGTTGATCTCCAGCGCGAAGCCGAGCTCCCGCGCCGCCTCCACCGTCCATCGCACCAGCCCCTCGGGAACCGGCACCTCGGCCGCCAGCAGGAGCCGGTAGGGATGCACCAGCACCTCTATGCCATGACCGGCGAGTGCCTCGACCTGGAAGCGGAACTCGTCATGGATCTCTGCCACCGGTCGCTCGTCCCGGAGCGTGGGCATCGAGTGCACCGCGCCGAGCACCACGTCAAGCGTCTCCAGCATCTCGTCCGGAAAGACCCGACGCCCGTCGGGCAGCACGTCGAGCTCGGTGCCCACCAGCATGCCGCCGGTCTGCGCCTCGCGCAGCGTCCGCAGCCAGTGCTCTACCCGCTGCCGGCCGCCGTCGCGACTGGCCTCGAACAGCTCAACCGCTTCATCGCTCCAGAATCCCCAGCGGTTGTCCGGCGGATAGAAGATCTGTGCGGAGTGGTCGGTCACGGCGAAGCGCGTGTTCGTGGTCCGGGCGATCTCGGCATATCCTGACAGCGTCACGTCCTCGGCGCACGACGAGAACTCGCTGTGGGTGTGACAGTCGAAGAAGTGAAACTCCATCCTCGTCTCCCGTGTAAGCATGCGTCGGTCCCTGTACATAAGTCTGCCCCATGGTAACCCACCGGCCGCGCCGAATCAAGACCGTGCGGCTCCGCCGATGAGCGCCGGGCTCTCCGGGCCGGCCTGCCCCCTCAGGCGGCGCTTAAGCAGCCGGGCGCCGACCACGTGGCCGGCGCCCGGAGTAGATCCTTCGCTGCGCATGGCTCAGTCGATGCCAGGACCGTCGTCCACGTACGAGAGCGGCAGCACGACCGGCGCGCCACCCTCTCGTGACGACTTGTAGATCGCCTTGATAAGCTCGACGGCCTTCCGGGCCTCGGAGCCCGGGATCGCCGGCTCGCGGTCCTCGATGATCGCCTCGCACAGATCCTGCACGTGCGCCGCATGGCCGGTGGCCTGCAGGGCGGTCGGATCGGAGGCCGTGCCCTCCGTCTCCTTCTCCTCCGCCTCGACGTGGTCCGCCTCACCCTCGATCTCCCACTTGGTGATGGTGTCGCCCGAGAGGCCAACTGTGCCCTTGTCGCCGCAAATCTCGACTTCGCAGCCCTGTCCGGGCGTCACGCTCGTGGTGCCCTCGAGGACGCCCAGCGCACCGTTCTCAAACTCGATGATCGCGGTCGCGGTGTCCTCAACGCTAATGTTCCGCACCAGGCGTCGGCAGTTGGCCGAGACGCGCTTGACCGGGCCCATCAGATGGATGATCAGGTCGATCCCATGCACGCCCTGGTTCATCAGCGCCCCGCCGCCGTCAAGTTCCCACGTCGCACGCCAGTCGCCCGACGCGTAATACTCGTGCGAACGATAGTACTTCTGGTAGCAGTCGCCCAGCACCAGCTTGCCCAGCTTGCCCTGCCGCACAGCCTCGCGCACCTTCTTGGTGCTCTCGTACGTGCGGCGCTGGAAAACGCCGGCCAGCTTCACGTCGTTCTCCTTCGCCGCCGCGATCATATCGTCGATCTTCTTCAGCGTCACATCCAGCGGCTTCTCGCACAGGATGTGCTTGCCGGCGTTCGCAGCCATGATCGCGTGTTCGGAGTGCATCCCGCTCGGAGTGCATATACACACCGCATCCAGACCGTCGTGGGCCAGCATCTCCTCGATGTCGCGATACCACGCGTCGCCGATCCCGGCCTCCTCTGCGAAAGCCCGCGCCTTCTCCTCCACCACGTCGCAGCAAGCCACCAGCTCGGCGGCCTCCACGGCCTCGATCGCCTTGCGGTGGGTGCCGGAGATCACACCACACCCGATGATCCCGAATCCAATCTTATCCATCGATCTATTCCCTCCGTCCTTCATCTTAGCCAGCCGTCCATCATCAAGCCGCCGGCCGCCCGGCGGCGCGAAAGCCCGAGGCTACTCAGCGCCCGCCTCGAGATTATCGAGCGTCTCCAGGATCACGATCAACGCCTCGGCCGTCGCGTCGGTCTGCGCCGACAGCGCGTCGCTCGGAAGCTGCGGCTCCAGCCAGCTCCCATCCGGGTTCTGTCGCTCCACTATGCCCTCGAGCACCGAGGCCGCGATCCGCCGGTAGTTAACGTTTCCCGTCACCAGGTACAGATGTGACGCCGCCCAGCCGAAGAACCCGCTGCGCGGACTGACGTAGCGATCCTCCGCCCCTGATTCGCAGAAATCCACATACGCCTGCGCCCCGCGCAGGTACTTCCGCTCCTCCGTGGCCTCAGCCAGCTTCGCCAGAAAGCCCGCGACGAGGCTCGGCACGAAGTACCACTGCCCGCTCTCGCCGATCTCGATCGTATACTCCTCGTCGAGGCCTTCACCGTGCACGCGCACCGGCTCCTCGCCCCGCCGCACCATCAGATACATTCTCTCCCCAGTCGCGGGCATGCTCTCGAGGCGCCTGAGCAGGAAGTCGCCAACGGCCCTCCCCACGCGCTCGTCGCCCATGTAAAGCGCCGCCAGGCCCGCCGCGGCCGTGCCGAGCATGTCCTGCTCGTCGTCGAGCCCCGCGTCCGGCCCCCCGCGTAGAAAACCGCCGGTGTCCGGATGCTGAAGGCTCGACAGAAAGCCCCACGCGCGCATCGACAGGCCAAACTGCCCCAGCCGCTGCGCCCCCGCGATGATCCACGCCGGACCATACTCGTAGTAGCGCTCCAGCGGCCCCTGCCTGCCGAACATCGCGCCGAGGTCGCCCTCGTCATCGAGACTGTTGTCCACGATCCAGTTGCACAGCCGCACGCCACGCCCGCTCTGGCCGCTCAGCGCCAGCGCGTAGGGCACCTTGTGAAAGCCCGCCATCCCCTCGGAGAGCGGCTGGAACGATCCATCCTCATTCTGCTGCCTGATAAGCCACCTGACGGCCTTGATCGCCGCCTGCTTGCATGCTGACGTGTCCGTCGTCATCACTTCCCCGTCATCGGCGCGCCCCGCAAACGGCCGGGGCGCGCCTGTCTGTGTCGTGTCAGGTCTCCCGCTCAGGTGAGGATAACGCCTTCCTCCACGACCTTCTCGCCCTGCTCGGCGTAGGCGACCTTCTCGCCCTGCGGTACCGTCCGCCAGATCAGGAACTGCTTGCGAATCGACGACAGGAAGAGCGAGTTCGTCTTCTTCCACGACGTGATGTCGCCGGCCAGACGCATCAGCCGTATCTCGATCGCGAAGATATCCTCATCCTCCGTGGGGATGCACGCGAGCACGAAGTCCTGGCTCACACCCAGGTCGTACGGCGCCAGCCACATTCGCAGCTTCACCGCCACGCCGTCCTCCGGCTTATCCCCAAGCGCCTCCAGCCGCACGTTCTCGGCCAGGAACTCTCCGCCCGCATACCCCACGTACTCGGAGAAGAACTCCTGCAGGAAGGCCGCAACGCCGAACGCATCACGCCCCGTCACCGTGAACGGCAGCCGCACCGTCAACACGTCACCCTCAGGCTCCGGCAGCTCCCACTTCCGGGCGATGCCCGGTGACGCGATCTTCGACGCCTGTTTCGACGGATAGAGCGTCGAGAGAAGCACCACCACCACGACCAGCACCGTCACACCCACCGCCGACAATGACGAGTAGTTCAGCTCAACACCCGCCTGTATGTTGAACACGTGGATGATCTTCGCCAGGACCTGCCCGAGCAGATAGCCCACGATCGCGCCAAGGTTCGCGAACACGGACGCCTCCGCCAGAAACAGCGTCGCAATGTGCGAGGGCGCCAGACCAAGCGAGCTGTAGATGCCGATCTCCTTGGTCCGCTCATACACCGCGCCGAGCATCGTGTTCAACACGATGAGCGCGGCGATCAGAATCGGGATCGCCATCGTCTGCAACCCCTGAGCACTCGCCATACCCACCGAACTGAACAGGAACGCGGCGTCACCGATGCCCGCATACAGACTCAGCGCAAAGCGCTTCATCATCCGCTCTACCGTCTCGGCAACCTGCTCCGGCTCCTCGAAGCGGATCGCCACCGACCGCAAGGTGCCGCCAAGCTGCAGCGCCGTACCGTACGGGATCACCGCCAGCTTCTCAGGACCATAGTGCTTGTAGTCCTGCAGCAGCGACTGCGCGCCGCTTGAACCAAGCTGGCTCTGCCGCTGTGCCTGACGCTTCAGCTCCTGGATAACTTCCGGCCGGAGCATCGCGTAGTTCACCGGCGTCATCGGCTCCCCGTCGAGGTCTGTCATCTCACGCATCCGGGTCTCGTTGATGATACCGATGACCGTGAAGTCGGTGCCGAACAACTTCACCTTGGCCTCGCCCACCTCGTCCGCCGTCACACCAAGCTCCTCGGCGATCGACGTGGGCAACAGGATGACGTTCCTCTCGCCCTCACGGATCCACCGGCCGGCCTCGAGCCACTCTTCTGCCTCCATCACCTCTCGCTCCTGAGGAGACAGACCCAGCAGCGCGTTGACCGTGTAGGTCCTCGTGAGGTCATCCGACAGCGCGATGTCCACCATCAGTTCCTTCTCGATATCCGCGCTCGTATACCACGCGCGCGGCGACACCGTCGCCTCCTCGCCAAGCTCATTGGCGATGATGTCTGCAGTCGGCGCCTCAAGCGACAACCACGAGCGGTCCCGCAACATGATGCCCTGGTAGCTCGGCTGATGTGCCAGACCGATCTTGTTCTCGCGCAGGAATGACCGCACCGACGTGAATGACAGCACCGTAAAGGTCAGCAGGATCAGCGTGATCGCCGTCAGCGCTGTCCGCGCCTTCCTCCGGCGCATGTTCGCGATACCGAGACTGAATGCCGCGCCCGCCACCGACAGCCGACCCACGTCAGCCTCGTGCACGCCGCCCCGCGACTGCTTCATCGACTTAAGCTCCTGGTTGAACTTCATCGTAACGATGCTGATCACCAGCACCGCCAGAGCCATGACAATGAATGCCAGCAGGATGATCGGCGGACTCGTCGTCAGCGAGAACGCGGGGTGCACCAGCGCCAGAAGCAGGAACACGATGATGAACACCACCACCATGCCCACAATCTGCCCGATGATCGTCCTCGCGTGCACAAACAGCCGCTCGCCGAAGAACGCAAAGGGCAGCAGAATCGCCAGGTAAAACAGCACGCCCTTCACGACGTCCTCTGCCGTCTTCTGGACATCAGGATACGCCCGGGACTCATACCCCCACGCGTGCCGGGCCGCCGCCACCGCCTTGTCGTACTCCGCATTCTCCAGTGCGTCGTCAGCCACCGAGAGCACGTCTGCAGCGGTCTGGTGCAGTTCAACCACGCGCTGGTTCGCGATCCCGTGCTGCTGCAGCTTGTTGATCCGGCTCTCGTCGAGCAGCCACATGTCGTGCGCGATCTGCAGCGGCGTGAGCGGAATCGCCGGCGTCTCCTTCGCAAGGAAGCCCTCGCCGGTTGGCTTTTGCGGAGTCGCGTTGATACACACCATCCGGATGCCCACCAGACCCATCGACATCGTCACTTGCATGTTAAGGTCGGGCATCGAGTAGATCACCGCACACGGCTCCACGTACGAGGGGAACTCGGCGGCCACAACGATCTCGTTAATCGAGTACCCATACGAGATCGGCTCAGAGTAGTCCTCGGCGTCGTACACGAACACCTTCTCAAGCGTCTGGAAGTAGCGCTCGTCCACCAGATCGTAAAGATCCGTCGCCGCGCAGCGGAACACGATCACGGGGCGCTTGAGGCCCGCGCGTCCGTAGACCTCGCGCGGATACTTCTTGTCCCCGTCCGTCCCGCGGTCCGGCGCGTAGATGATGTCCCCGTTATCCGGG